>CAZBTI010000084.1:0-6528 GCA_964494395.1 uncultured Acidimicrobiales bacterium
GCTGCGCTCACAACATCCCACGTATTGACGCCTGCGGCGTCAAACTCGAGTTTCGCTTGAACAGCTGAGGAACGAAAGACGGCCAGTCCCCTAGAAGGTGAGGTACGCAGCGAGTCCGAGAATACCAAAGAGGGAGACGAATCCGAGGGTGACAAATCGAAAGATCGGGTCAGTAACGGCTGCCTGAAAGTTGCTCACGGCAACCTCGTCAGTTGCCGGTGCTTCTTTGACAGTCGGCGCTACTGGCTCGTTGTCGTAGTCGAATGCGTGTGCAGGTGAACTCATGATTCCTCTCTTGGCCCAAATGAAGGACGGATCACGCGATCGAAAGGTCGCGAAGAGAGCATCTTTGAGCCGTTTGGCCTAGTCGCCCATGTGGCCGCCCTTTTGCCTCCCGAAAGAGATATCGCGGCTAGAGAACGAGGAATGCGGCGATAGCGAGGATGATGATGAGGTTGATAGCGCCCAGGATCACGAACGGCATGATCGGATCTTGGAATCCGCTGACGACATCGTCTGCTGCGACCGGTGGCTCGAACGCCGAGGACTGAGGATCGGCGAGATCGCTCGCTGGGATCGGGTCGCTTTCAATAACGACTGCATCTTCAATGATCTCGACCTCGTCAGAGATAACGAGTTGGTCTCCGGTTGCGGCGGGCACCTGTTCGACATCACGAGGTGCTTCGCCCTCGAGATTATCAAGCCTCACACTTGCAGACACACGAACTCCTTCTGCGGCCGCACTGCACTCCCGCCAAGGTCCAATACTTCTAGCGCCGTTAGTCGAGACTAGCTCACAACTGCGCTAGGTGACCACACATCCCAGTCTTGTCACAAAATTGCAAGATTTGTGTGGTGGTCGGCACATTTTGCTCTCGAGCCGAGCGCATTTAACCGCGTTAAGCGAGTCCTTCGTTCAACCAACTAACCGAGCGATCCAACAGATAGTCGCTCACGGCATGGCACCGATCGAGGACATCGCAGAGGTCGTCTTCGCCGAGGTAGATACGCGACAAGGGGAGTTCGACCCGTGCCACCACATTCAGGCTTCGTTGCGGTGCGTCGGTGACAGCTGCGAAGCCGTCGACTGCGCTGATGTCGAGGGGGAGGTCGGGTCCGCCAACGCCAGCCAACTCGGTAGCGAGAACCAACAGGTCGGGTCCATTAAGGAGCGGGGGAAGACTCCAGGTGAAGAGCAATGGGAAGCGAAGGTCTTCCGATGGTGACTCCGCTGGATCTGCGAGTGCGTAGACCTCGTCTTCGAACGCAAGCATCATCCGAGGATCGATCTCGAGAGAGAGGTGTAGATCGAGTGGGCCGCCACACGCATGCTCGGGATGCAGGTCGACCTCGAAGGCCTGGCGCATCGAGTAGGTTTCGACGAAGTGGCGCTCATCATGCACGTGGAAACCGTGATGGGTTGCATGATCCTTCAGGTCGGTGATGAAACCCGCGATATCGATGATCGCCACTGCTTGTCCTTATCCCGTTTGAGGGCACTTGTAAGCGCGACCGATACGATCGCGGGCACTACCGTAACACCCATGAGGAACATCGCCGCCCTTCAGCAGCTCCTGCGAGACGTCACCGAAACCGCCGTCACCGCATTGGCTGGTGCAGGTGACCGGCGAGCGGACGGGGAACGGGAAGGGCAGTACGGCCTCGACCTTCTCGTCGACGGGCCACTCGTCCAGACACTGCTCGACAACGGACTCGGCGTGCTATCCGAAGAGGCAGGCCTGATCGAGGCCGATCGTCCACTCGTGGCGGTCGTCGATCCAGTCGACGGTTCGACGAACGCATCGCGAGGAGTTTCCTGGTTCGCGACGAGCATCAGCGTGTTCGACGATGAGGGTCCACTGGTTGCGTTGGTCGAAGACCACACGACGCGAGAACGATTCGAGGCTGTCCGAGGCAGCGGTGCCACGCGTAACGGCGTGCAGATGGGCCCGGTCACGCCGGTTCCCGAGAACGAGCGGATCGTGTTGCTGAACGGCATTCCAACTGGAGAACGAGCGTGGGCGCAGTACCGGGTGCTCGGGGCTTCGGCTCTCGACATCAACTATGTGGCCGCTGGCGCCGTGGATGGCTACATCGACTTCGACACCGAGGCTCATGGCGTCTGGGACTACGCCGGCGCCCTACTCGTGTGCCAAGAGGTTGGCGTTCCGATCGTCGACGCGTTTGGACGCGACCTCGTTCACCGAGACATCGATGAGCGAAGGACCCCCGTCGTTGCCCAAGACGAGGAGGCCCTCCAGCGATTTGTGGAGATCCGGCAGAACGCCGAGGGCTGAGCTTTCGGGGTCGTACCTCAGTGGGGACATGGGAAAATCCCCCAGCGGTGTTTGAGGGCAAGTCCCTACCCCGAGCAGACGATCTGGTTTTTACCATTCCTACATGGAAGACAACGCAAACACCATCGCTGCACTCGAACGCGTTCTGCTCACGGTAGAAGCCGAACTCACGGCGCTCCACAAAGGAGAGCCGGTCGATCGAGTCGATCTCGAAGATCGCCTTCGGACCCAAATCTCGACGCCTGCGCCTCTGCCGCCTCCCATACCCGCCGCACCTGCTCGCCCAGCGCCGGTGCCGCCAGCACCGCGCTCAATCGCCCCGACGAAACCGACTCCTCCCATACCGCCAGCTCCTGCTGCCTTCGCTGCGTCAACCCCACCGCCAAGCCCGCCGCCTCCCATGGCCTCCTCTTCATCGCCGGTGCCTTCGGCAAGCCCGATCGACCTAGAGAAAGTCTTCCGCCTCGGCGGCATCTCCCTCGTCGTCCTCGCTGCAGTCTTCTTCGTCTCGACCGCAATTAGTCGGGGCTGGATCGGCCCGACCGCTCAGCTTGCACTTGCGGCCTTTGCTTCCCTTGCGATGATCGCCCAGAGTTTCCGGTTCTCCAAAGACCAACGACCATGGAGAGTCACCATGGCGATCGGTGGAGCAGCATCACTGTTCGTCACCGGAGTGATTGGCCACTTCGGTCTCGAATTGCTCGATATCAACGCGACGATGGTCTGGCTTGGAGTGAGTTCCCTTACGTTCCTTGCCCTCGGTCGGGCGCACGACTCTCAAGCGATTGCTGCATCGGGGGCAGCCGCTGCCATTTCGGGTACTGCACTGTTGTGGGGGTCCGGCCTGGCCACCGCGCCGGTACTGCTCGGTCTCGGCATCGTCTGGGCGCTGAGCGTCCTCGTCGCAACGTGGGACCAGCGCTGGTATGTCGCTCGGGCTCTCGGCGGCGTCGTCGCAGCGGCAGTTATCTTGATGGGCGTCTTCATCGGAACAGGATCCGCGGTGGAGGTCGTCGGTGTGGCGTTCGGAATTGCTGCGGTCCTAGCGATAGCGGTTTCTCAAGCCCGTGAGTTCATGATGGCCACTGAACGTGGCGTCACCGATTGGTTTGCACAGGTCGAAGCTCGAGTCGCAGCGACCACCACTCCATGGGCAACGCTCGTCACCGCGATCGTGGTCGTCGAGAACATGCCCGCTTTAGAGAGCCACATTGGCTGGTTGGCCGTAGTCATTGGTCTCACTGTGGTAACGGGAATCACTGAGCTTTCAACTCGCATGCACCCCACGATGTCGATGCTGCACCAACTCGCTGGCTTCGCGACCGCAACCGCAGGATTCGTGGCCGTGCTCGACGGGCCTGTGCTCATCGCTGCACTGCTCGGTCAAGCAATCGTCACCGGTATCTTTGCGCTGCGAACTCAAGCGAAGGAAATGATCGTTGGCGCAGGACTCCTATCTTCGGTCCCAGCGCTGTGGGCTCTCCTCAAGATCGCCGAAGGAGCGACCGGCAACGAGTTGAGGATTGGAGAGATCGTGGTGAGTGGCCTCGTCGTCGTCGCCGTGAACGCTACTGCCTACATTCTCCGTGAGGAACCACGCTTCGAGAAGGCGTGGATGGCGACTTGGGGTCTCTATCTCGCATGGCTAGCCGCCGCCTTCCAAGGTGTACCGCAAACGCAGATGGCGATCAGCCTGGCCTGGGCAGCCTCGGCTGTCCTGCTCATTGCCTCCCGAACCAACGTTTGGCAGAACGCCAATGCTGAACAGCTCCGTACCGTTCTCAATGTGGCCCTCGGAACCTTGCTCTTCACCGGCGGAAAGCTGGTCTTTGTCGACCTCGTCGCTGTCGATGTGCTCTGGAGGGCGGCACTGTTTCTGCTCATTGGTGGAACCTTCCTCCGCCTAGCCTTCGTGCTACCCCAAATGATCGAGGAAGCACCCGAAGCGCGCGATCAAGAGATTCGCGAAAATCAGCTCGTGTGACCTATACGACAAGGGTTTAAAGCACGGTCCCCTTGACCGATATCTACCATGATCGAGAGTTTTCTTTTTAAAAACGGCGCCTACGCCGTTTGACCGGGGGTCAAGGTTTCTTCTGGTGAAGTGAAACACCCGAAAGGCCCCCCGTGTCCCAAACCCAGAACGCCCCTGTAGCGCCTGATGCCCCTGCAACTGGCCGCTTTGCGTCTTGGACGACCAACCCCAAAGCCGATCTCCTCTCCGGTCTCGTCGTAGCGCTCGCACTGATCCCAGAGGCCATCAGCTTCTCAATCCTCGCCGGAGTCGACCCACAAGTCGGCCTCTATGCCTCCTTCAGCATGGCCGTCGTGATCGCCTTTGCAGGCGGACGCTCTGGCATGATTTCGGCGGCGACAGGCGCAATGGCGCTTGTCATCGTCGACCTTGTAGCCGACAACCCTGAAAACGGTCTCGGGCTTCTCTTTGCCGCCACAATTCTCGCTGGCGTCTTTCAGGTCGTCTTCGGCTTGCTCCGCGTGGGCAAACTCATGCGCTTCGTGCCCCGTTCAGTCATGGTCGGCTTCGTGAATGCGCTCGCGATCCTCATCTTCCTCGCGCAAGTGCCTGACATCCTGCTCAGCGAAGGTGACAGCAGTCAGCTGCCGCTCAACCTCATCTTCATCGCAGCAGGTCTCGGCATCATCTACGGATTGCCACGAATCACCACAGCAATTCCTTCGCCGCTCGTTGCCATAATCGTTCTTGCCGGCATTGCGATGAGCACAGGGCTCAGCCTCCCAACCGTCGAGGACAAAGGCGACCTGCCATCAGCGCTTCCATGGGTAGCGCTCCCAGAGGTGCCATTCACCTTGGAAACCTTCTGGATCATTCTGCCGTTCTCACTAACCCTTGCTTTGGTCGGCCTGCTCGAGTCGCTGCTGACCGCATCGCTTCTCGACGACATGACCGATACAGATTCAGACAAAAACGTTGAGGCAGTCGGCCAAGGCGTTGCCAACATCGCTACCGGCTTCTTTGGGGGCATGGCCGGATGCGCCATGATTGGCCAGTCGATGATCAACCACCGCACCGGTGGTCGTGGCCGACTCTCTACCTTTGCCGCGGGCGTCTTCCTCCTCACGCTCATTATCGTCCTCGGCGACTGGGTCGGCCGCATCCCAATCGCTGCTCTTGTCGCCGTGATGATCATGGTTTCGGTCGGAACCTTCGACTGGCGCAGCGTCTCGCTACCAACGCTGAAGACGAACCCTCGCCCAGAAACCCTCATCATGGCCGCAACCGTGGCAACCACGGTGTTCACCCACAACCTCGCGTATGGCGTCGGTGTCGGCGTTGCACTCTCGCTACTTGCCTTTGCTCGCCCCTTTGCTCGCCACGTCTCCGACGCGGTGAAGGTCACCAGCGTTCTCGACCCAGACAACACCGAACGGCTCTACTCGGTCTCTGGTGAGCTGTTCTTTGCCTCCACCGACAACCTCGTACACGAATTCGACTACAAGAACGTCGACGTAGAACGAGTCGAGATCGACCTCTCAAACGCCCGCATTTGGGACACTTCAGCAGTCGCCGCACTCGACGCTGTCGTCGCCAAATTCCAGCAACAAGGGATCGATGCCGAACTCGTCGGCCTCAACCCACACGCAGCACTCCTGCATAAGAACACCACCGGCAAACTCAGCGCTCACTAACCCTGAAAGGGGCAGGGAAGCGATTTTGCCCCTTTCAGGGCCAGTGCTGTTTTCCCGCTGAAGGCCGCTCGGGCTGGCTTGCTTTGCTCGCTCTGGCCAGTGGCCGCTGTGGTGGCGGGCTGTTCGCTTTGCTCACGGCCGCATTCGGTTTCGCACTGCGTGCTCACGGCCGCATTCGGTTTCGCACTGCGTGCTCACGGCCGCATTCGGTTTCGCACTGCGTGCTCACCGTCTCGCTCGGTGGGGCGGGGACTTGGCTGTAAAAGCGTCGCACCCGCCTCTTCTGTTTCCAGATGAGGCGGGTGCTCGTGCTTTTCGGTTGTTCTCGCCGATCTGTTGGTGCTAGACGGTGAGATCCTCTGGGTCGGTGCTACGAACCTTGGCTGCTAGGCCGAGGGTCATGACGCCGAGGGCGATCACTGCGAAGGCCACTTCGTTGGCGCCGGTGAGGGCGAGCTCGTCGCCGTTGGCACCTTCGCCAGCTGCAGCACCGTCGCCAGCAGTATCGCCGTTGATTCCACGATCGATAAGCTCCTGAAGGGTGAATGAACCATCGTCGTCA
>CAZBTI010000084.1:6628-16075 GCA_964494395.1 uncultured Acidimicrobiales bacterium
GCGTCGTCTTCTGCAGCGTCGTCTTCGTCAGCGTCAGCATCCTCGGTTTGACCGAGAACCTCAGCGTCGATTTCGGTGAACTCAGCACAGAGCGAGGCAACGGTCACCGAGTCGGTGTTGCCCTCTTCGCCGAAGTGGACGATGTTCGCAGCGTCAGCACCCTCGGGGAGTTCGTACTCTCCGAGGTTCGTCTCGGTCCAAGCAGCGTTGACGTTGTCAGCGACATCTGGTGTGAACTCGGTGGTGACAACAACGTCGCCATCGAGAAGGAACTCGATCGCAACACGTTCGTTGTCCTGAGCCGGCCAACCTTCGCGACCGGTGTGACCATCGAAGGTGATGATCTCGGTGATCTCGATCACGCCTGGTCCGATCTCCTCGAAATCTTCGATCTCGCTGGTCTCGACCAGACCAGCGCCGACACCGAGACGCTCTGCGTCGATCGGTATGGCAGATTCGTTGAACGATACCTGCGGGATCAGTTCGAGCGCGTCAGCGCCGCAGTTTGGTGCAGGTGGTGCAACGAGCTCATCGCTCGAGCCGCTGCCGAGTTCTGTGACGGTCTGCGCCCCTGCCGTTCCCGCAAACATCGTGAGTGCAAGGAGAGAGATGGCGCTAGCTGCGGCCGTCTTCCTTCCGGTGCGCTTCGTAATCATGTGGCTCTTCCTCTTTCGTATCGCCCTGGACATAGACAAAGTAATAGCACCTTGAGTGGTGCATCCCAAAAGTAATAGCCGCTCTGAGTAGCATTTGAGTCATCCGGCCTATCAAGACCCGTCACATGAAAAATCCGGTTGAATGACTGAAAAAGCGGCCTACCGCATTGTTTTAGCAAGTTCTGCGGCGCTACGCCGAGCGGGAGGCAAGTCGATGATTAACTCGGTTTCGACCACAGCAGGTGTGGAAGCGTCGTAATCGCCTGCATACGTGTTGATATAGCGCTGACCGGACAGTTCGGCGATCTCGAACATTACGGCGTCGGCGAATACCCGAATTGTGCGAGGATCGGTCGGGTCACCGTGATCGTCGATGAACATTGGGGCACCGAACTTCACCGACACGGGAAGACCGGGCAACATTGCGAACTGGTCTGGGGGTTGCACGGCGAGTGTTCCGGTGTGTCCCACTGGAATGATCGGTGCTCCGGTTCGCAGGCTCAAACGGGCTGCGCCTGTTCGGGCCTTGTGCAAGTGGCCACTTCTCGAACGAGTTCCCTCGGGGTACATCATGAAGAGGCGGCCGCCCTCAAGAACCCTGGCCGCGGTATCGAGAGCAGCCTGGCTTGCCGAGCCACCGGCCCGATCGATGGGGATCATGCCCATGGCAGGAAAGATGTGGCGGGTCTTCCAGTCGTCGAGGTACTCGGCTTTGCCGATCGCCCACATGCGTCGAGGGAGTGCGTACGGAACAAAGACTGAGTCGCAGAAGGAAAGGTGGTTCGGGGCCAAGATGGCTGCACCACGTTGAGGAATGTTCTCGACGCCTTCGACCGTCACATCCCACAATCGGCTGATGAGTGGTCGTAACAGCTTGTGCGCATAGCGGTTCGTCGAGTCCGACCCGGGCAGGTCGGGTGCTGGTTCAAACCGGAATGCGGGTGCGTTGCTCATGGCCGGAGTTCCCTCCGGACCGGCTTTCCAGTCGGGCTAATTGGCAACTCGTCGACCACGCGCACCGAAGTGGGGCACTTGTAGCGCGTCAACTGCTCACGGGAGAAGGCCTTCAATGCTTCGGGATCAACATCGCCGGTGACATAGGCAATGACCGTCTCGTCGGTGACGTCATTCGGTTCGCCGACCACGATCACACCGGAGACATCGGGGTGGGTTTGGAGAATCTTCTCCACCTCTGCGGGGTAGACGTTGAACCCCGACACGATGATGAGGTCCTTGGATCGGTCGACGATGAAGAGGTAGCCGTCATCGTCAACGACGCCGATATCGCCGGTCCAGAACCACCCGGTCGGCGTGAGCGCTTCATTCGTTGCCTCGGGAGCGTTGTAGTAGCCCGAGAAGATACTCGAACCGCGCACCACGATTTCGCCCGAGTCGCCAGGTTCTACTGGAGCGCCGCCTTCGTCCACGAGAAGCAGTTCGATGTTTCCGATGGGCTTGCCAACCGAGCCGGGTCGAAGCTCACACCCCCGATTGTTCGTCACCGTCGCTGCCGTTTCGGTGAGGCCATAACCCTGCTCGACTGAAACGCCGTGCCTCTCCAACATGGCAGCGAACACGGGTCGGGCGAGTGCGGCGGCACCCGAAACCGCAATTCGGACCGAATCGAATGTTCCGTCGGGCGCGTCGAGCATGCTCCATCGCTTCCACATGGGTGGAGCGCCGGCGAGCACCGTGATCTTGTGGCGGGCAATCAGCTCGAGGCTCGCATCGACGTCGAAACGACGTTGAAGGATGGAGAGGGCTCCGGCGCGCAATGCCGTGAGCAGTACGGCGCTGAGCCCGAAGATGTGGGCAAAGGGCAGGCTTGCGAGGACCGTATCGGTGTTCAGCAGGCCATCGTTCTCGTGGCCACAAAGCGACTCTTGGGCCCAGTCGAGGTTGTGATGCGACAGCATTGCCACCTTGGCGTCACCGGATACTCCGCTGGTGAGCATCATCACCGCAATATCCTCATTCGCTCGCTCGACGATCGGGGGTGCGCCGCCCGTTGCGGTGAGATCGAGCGTCGATACGTCGAGAAAGGGCGGATCGAATGAGTCCTTGTGGGCGAGTAACCAGTGAGCGTCCGCACCAACGAGGACGACTGCGGGCTCGATCGCCGCGAGCTTTCGCTCGAGTTCGGGCAGTGGATTGCTGTGCTTCATCGGGATGGCGATAGCGCCAAGGCCAACCGCTCCGAGCAGGCTGGGGACGAAGAGCGGTTCATTGCCCGAGATAACAGCGACGCGGTCTTCTGGGCCGACTCCATGGCTGTTCAAGACGGAACGAATGGCGGCGCTTTGGGTCTGTAGGTCGCCGAAGGTGAAGGTTGCCTCGTCGTCGATCAGCGCGGGGCGACTTGGGTCGTGGACCTCGATGATCGATGCGATGTTCACTCTTCTAGCCTGTCGCGAAGGAGTTGACCTTTGCTAAGGAAGAGTTCCTTACCTTCACCGAGGAGGTCCAGTCGCCGGACGAGAAACACAATGGCGCCAAGACCGATGAGTTCCATGCCAATGAGTACCGGGGCAGACCGTTGGAACTCGGGGACGAGTGATCCGCCCAGCACGTCCGAGAAGCCCAGAAACGGCCACCAAAACACTTCAGCATTGGCCCACGAGCCGTCGAGGACGAGGTGCATGAACAGGCCGATCGGAAGTCCGAGCCACTGTCTACGAACGAGCCTTTTGTTTTGTGTGAAGAGCATGACCAGGGCGAGGACGGTGACCGGTGCGATGAGGGTGTGTAGAACCCACGGTCCGCGAAGGGGTCCTTCGATGACGGGGAGGACAGCTCCGAACATGACCATTCGGTAGTCGAGAGCAGGCGAGGAGAACACGATGAGAACGGCGAGAAAGGTCAGCCCAGCAAACCAGAGGAGCACCTAGCTAGTTTTGCCCACGAGACGGCCGCAGTCTGCGCACGGTTCGAGAGTGCCGGTCGGAAGGTGCTTCCAACGGTCGAGTTCAACTGCAGACATGGCCACCGGACAGCCGCCGTTGTGATTTGGGTCGAACTCGATGACGGCGTCAGGGCCGTAGGTGATGCGCATCTTTCGGTACAGCTCGAGTTGGGCATCGTCGACCTTCTCGGCCGCCGCGGCTCGTTCGGATTCGGCAGCGGAAATCTCGACGTCGAGTTCGCCTGTGGCGGCGTCGAGGGCGGCCTGCTGTTCGGATTGAGAAGCCTCGAGCTGGCCTCGGCTCGCCTCGGCCTTCGCCAGCTGGTCGTCGAGCGGCTCGATTTCGAGGAGTACCTCGATCGATTGATCTTCGAAATTTGATTGGCGGGCTCGCAGGCCGGTGATTTCCTCGCCGAGGGCTGTGGCCTCCTTCGGGCTGGTAACCGAACCGTCGTAGAGCTTCCCGTCGAGGTTGTTGGCCTTCGTCTCAACGTCTGCGGCGTCTATTTCGAGGTTGCGCTGTTTGGTTCGGAGCGTGTCTCGTCGTGCTTCGGTCGTCGCACGCGCCTTATCGAGAGAGGCCATCTCCTGTTGGATGGATGCGAGCCGCTCTCGTTCGGGAAGGTTCTCGTGTTTGAAGCGAAGCTGTTCGATGGTGTTGTCGAGCCGTTGCACGGCCAAGAGCGCTTCGATTTCAGACATTTCGACCCCCGTCGACGAGTGTCCTCACACTAGTGACAAGAGGCGCGCCGACCACAATGCAAGCAGCACTGCTCAATCATGAAAGCAGTGCTGCACGCTGGGCGTTGGCCCCGCCGCGTAGGTTCCCCCGAGTCGAGGGATCCTTTGGCGGGTTGAGGTGTTTAGCCTTCTTGGGGAACGATGGGACCGAGGGTCGTCGGCGGAGCGTTCGGAGCGGGCGTCTGCGGCTCGTTCGTGTCGGGTACCGAGTCGCTCCCTTCAGCTTCGATGAGGTCAACGTCTGCACCGTTGTTGCCGTTGTTGCCGTTGTTGCCGTTGTTGCCGTTGTTGCCGTTGTTGCCGTTACGTCCGTTGCCAGCGTTTTCGTCATCGTCTGCTCGTGGGGCTGGAGGAGCGGTGGTGGTGGTAGCGGTTGGATCGATCGATCCCTCTGGACGAGCCTGAGCAATGCATCGATCGAGGTCGCCGTCGCCGTCTTGGTCGACACCGACGAGAAGCGCAGGGCAGCTACCCCGGTAGACGGTTCCGCCCAGGTTGCGGCACCAGTCGACATCGCCATCGCTGTCTTGGTCGACCTCAGCGTTGGCGTTTCCACAAGGGCTCACCGCAATGACTGGGGGAGCAGCGACCTGCGCCTCGTTACGAGGAGCGATGTCATCTTGGGTTGCAATCTGCACGCTCTGGCGAACACCACGACCCGGATCGAGGAACTCGATGACCGGAAGCGGCTCCATGTAGACATCCATGAATGAACTCCAGATAATCGACGGAATCGAACCGCCGGTAACGCCATCGCTGGTGAACTGGCCGAAGGTGTCGGCGTAGTCCTGGAAGGAACCGAGCGTGTCGTCGCCTTCCCAACGCATGGTGACCTGACCCTCTTGGCCGCCGACCCAAACAGCGGTTGCGAGCTGTGGGGTGTACCCGACGAACCAGGCATCAAAGTTGTCCTGGCCGGTACCGGTCTTGCCAGCAGCTGGGTGGCTCCGGAGCTGTGCGCGACGGCCGGTGCATGCGCCTGCCGAGCAGTCGACGTTGTCCTCGAGGACCTGGGTGACCAGGCGAGCTGACTGGGCGCTGATTGCACGGATGGGGTTGGGGTCGTGCTGGAACACGAGCTGTCCGTCGGATTCAACTCGCTCTACGAGGTGAGCGTCGACGCGAACACCATCGTTAGCAATGGTTGCGTAGGCGTTTGCCATCTCGAGCGGCGTGATGTTGAACGGGCCGAGTGGAAGAGAAGGAACCGCCTGAAGTTCCGACTCGACGCCGAGTGCCTCAGCGATGTCGATGACGTTGTTGAGGCCGACCGTTTGGCCGAGGCGCAGGTAGGCACAGTTGGTCGAACGGAGGGTGTTCTCCGCAATCGTTAGCGCACCCGAGCGAACTCCGCCGTTGTAATCGCCTGCGGTGTAGATCGGCGGGTTGGCGCCGGGGTTATCGAAGGTGCACGGAGAAGATGCGTTGATGCTGTCGCTCGGAAGAAGGCCAGCGGTTTCGAACGCTGCTGCAAGAACGAAAGTCTTGAACGATGAACCGGTCGGGCGTCCAACCTGGGTGGTGACGTTGAATTCGAATTCATCGAAACCGGGGCCACCGACCATGGCCCGAACTGCGCCAGAACCTGGCTCGACCGAAACGAGGCCAGCGATGATCTTGAGTGGGTTCGATGGGAACTCTGTTTCAACAGCGTTCTCGGCGAGTGCCTGAGCGACTGGATCGAAGGTGGTGTAGACCTCGAGGCCGCCTTGGAACACACGGTTGATGCGCTCGGCGCGGGTCTCGCCAAGGCGCTCGTCGTCGAGCAGGCGGCGCTTGACCTCTTCAACGAAGTAGGTGTCGAGGAAATCCTCGCCCTCGATCTGGCGGTAGCGAGGAAGCTCACTACGCTCCCAGATAGCCCGCTCGTTCTCGTCGATGAAGCCTTCGACCTCAAGGCGGCCGAGTGCGGTGCTGCGACGGTCGATGGAGTTGGTTGGGTTGTAGACCGGGTCGTACAAGCTTGGGTTAGAGATGATGCCAGCGAGGAGTGCAGCCTCGCCGTAGTTGAGGTCGCCAGCATTCTTGTCAAAGTACAGTTCGGCTGCCGCTTGAACGCCGTAGGCGCCGCCACCGAAGTACACGGCGTTGAGGTAGCGCTCAAGGATCTCGTCCTTGGTCATCTGCTCTTCGAGGCGCATTGCGATTGCTGCCTCGGGAAGCTTGCGCTCGAGGACCTGTTCGTCACCGACGACGCTGAGCTTGACGAGCTGTTGGGTGATTGTTGAACCACCCTGTTCGATGCCGCCAGCGGACACGTTGGTCACCGCAGCGCGGGTGATTGCAGCGACGTTGACACCGCTGTGCTCGTAGAAGCGATCATCTTCGACAGAGAGGACTGCGGCGACCGTCTCTGGCGAGATCTGGCTGAGCGGCACGAACTCGCGGTCAATGGGGCCTCGCAACTCGGCGATGAGTTCGCCGTTCGCGTCGAAGACCTTGGAGGTCTGCTCGAGAGCGGAGAGGTCGACATCGGCTGACACCGTGGTCTTGGCCCCCCAGAAGTCTCCTAGTGAAGGAGCAAGGGCAGCGAGGGTGAAAGCTAAGGCACCTCCCGAAACCGCGATGACGATAACGAGTTGGACGAGGCTGAAAGCAGATCTGAATAAAAGACGCACGGATCAAAACTACTGCCCAATTTGACAAGCGCCGGGCACCCGTTTCCTAAATTTCGGTTAGAGGAAAGTAGGGGTCGGTAAAACTGGAAGAACCTCACCAATGGGGGAATTGGTGAGGTCCTTCGAAACGACTGTCCCTGGGGGAAGGGATTTTTGTGTCGTGCGCTGACGCATTGCGCTGCGCTAGACCTAAGTGTACGGTCTGCCAGCTTCTAAATCGATCCCAAAGTATGTGACGTCAGGCACCCAAATATGGTTGAAAAATCAATGAAAATGACCCGCCCCCAGTTTGCACTCGGCGGTATCGCCATTTGCGTACTGCTCGCAGCATGCTCGAGCGCTATCGATCTTGGTGGTTCGATCGAAGTGGATGCCGAGTCGGACTCCGGTTCGACGGCCGAGACCGAAGAGGGCCAGGGCGAGGCTGTGGATAACTCGGAAATCGCCTCAGAAATTTCTCCGGACGGGGAGGGCCTTTTGATCAATATTGGTCAGATCACCGACGGCGACAGCGTGCGAGCGTCGAGCGAAGAGGGCGAATTGGAAATCCGTTTGATCGGAATCAACGCTCCCGAGCGCGATGAATGCTTCGGCACAGAAGCCGGCGAGCGACTGGAAGCGCTCCTCGATGGCGCCGAAGTGACGCTGCACCCATGGCCAGCCGAACTCGACGATTTTGGCAGGGAACTTGGGTTTGTCGTTGCCGACGGTGTGTTCGTGAATCTTGCGTTGGTCGAATCCGGGCACGTCTTGGCTCGCAATCAATCAGATCACCAATTCGTTGCAGAGTTCGATGACGCTGAGGAACGCGCATCAGCCGATAGTCGGGGTTTGTGGGCCGACGACGCTTGCGGTGAACCAGTCGAGGGCGATCTCGTCATCGTCGAAGTCTTCGAGAATGCACCGGGAGACGATCGAGAAAATCCCAACGGGGAGTTTGTCATCTTGGAGAACGTGGGGGAATCGGCGGTCACCATGACCGACTGGGGTTTGCGTGACGAGTCGACCCGGCACCGCTATACGTTCCCTGAGGTAGAGGTTGAGCCCGGCGAGTTCGTGCAAATACGGACGGGGTGCGGCAACAATGATTTGGGTTCTGATCCCATCGAATTGTTCTGGTGCGACCCTGAACCTCCCGTGTGGAACAACGGTGGAGACCTCGCGTTATTGCTCGATCCAAATGGAGCGATCGTGAGCGAGTTCGTCGTTGTTGGTTCGTAGCCGTGGGAGGCTAAACAGAAAACCTGGAATTGTTTTTTCCGCGAGCCGATTCATCGCTAGGTTTTAGTGATTCGAATTGAGGCTGAGAGACCAACACACAGAAGGCGGTGTAGATGGCAATGAGCGAAACCCGAGAAGGTCCTGGATGGTGGATGGCTCCCGATGGGGGCTGGAATCCGCCTGAGATGTGGCCTGAGGCAACACCACCACTGCCTGGATGGGTGCGCCTTGGGAACGGTCGATGGTCGGCTCCCGACAAGGCCGTCGATGTCGATCTCGATGTGGATCTCGATGTCGATGCTTCCGGCGTACCGGAGGTTCAGATGGGCGAGGCCAGTCCCGCCGGACCGGAAGTCCTCGACCTGCGCGATGGAGCGCGCCTCAACCCAACCCACGTTCCTCAGCATCTCGCCACCCACGCCGAGCCCAAGGTTCAGGTAGATGGTCAAGAACCTGAACATCGGCTCTCGCTTGGCTTCGGTCCGCAGGCTCAGACACACGAGATGCTTCGTCAACACGAGCGACAGGGGCTCACGCGCCGTCGACTCTTTCTGATCGCCGTGGCCGTTATTGCTTGCACTATTGCTGGACTCGTGTTGGCGGCAGTGCTTCTGTAGGTAGGTGCCATCCCTACCGCGACCAATTCTGCGAGTCTTCCGTGCCCTTCCCGAAGGAACGCGCCAGCGGGCGGTTCGGACGGTATCGCCGAGTTACACGTTGGGCGCTCAGGCCCGAATTGTTCGCTCCGATGGTCGGGTGCTCTTAGTCAAGGCCTCGTATCGGTACTCGTGGTCTCTGCCCGGGGGATTGATGGACTCTGGAGAAGCTCCCTCCGATGCCGTCATTCGTGAGGTTCTTGAAGAGACCGGGCTCGCGATTGACCTCGTGGGCGAACCGGTCGTCGTGGTCGAAACCGAGATGCAGCGCGTGAACTTCATTTACCAGGCTGTGCCAGCAGAGGGTGAAGATCCCGATGCGGTAACCCCGCAAGCATCGGAGATCCTCGAGTTGGGATGGTTCGCCGCTGACGAGTTTCCGCTCACACACCCCGACGAGTCGAGCATGGTCATGCTCGAACTGGCCGACCCGGACATCGAACCTCGGGTTGTGGTGACAAATTCGCTCGAAAAAAATGCCGACCCGCCCGGATAGGCGTTACCCTTACCCGTCCCGGGCGTTTAGCTCAGTTGGCTAGAGCATCTCGTTTACACCGAGAGGGTCGGGGGTTCAAGTCCCTCAACGCCCACAACCCGGAAGTCGCCCCTAGTGGGCGGCTTTCGTCGTTTTGTAACGTGCCAGGCACGTTACA
>CAZBTI010000085.1:0-16033 GCA_964494395.1 uncultured Acidimicrobiales bacterium
CTCGCAACGAGGACATGGACGTCAACATCTGCAAAGAGAAGAAGCTCGACAACATTCGTACGCAGTCTTCTGACGACACCATCAAGATCACCCCACCAAAGGTGCTCTCGCTCGAAGGTGCCTTGGAGACCATTACCGACGACGAGTGCGTTGAGGTCACGCCCGAAAACGTTCGTCTTCGTAAGGTCAATCTCGACGCCACAACTCGAGCTCGTGAGATCAAGCGTATGAAGAACGCCCGCGAATCAGCCGACGCCTAGCGCGTAACTCGGGCTGGTAGGCCCGAAGGGTTAGACCCCGGCAGCGATATTCGCGAAGTTCTGCAACAACCCAGCAGCTCCGACGATCTGCGGGGTGTCGAGCGGAATGTTGTGGCGCTCAGCGATGTACGCCGGATCGTTGTGCAACACCCGCACGCCAGTTTCGGTTTCGATGATGAGCATCTTCTGGGGCAGGTCGATCCCAGCGGTTGGTGAGATTTGCATGAGCGGTGACCCTCCCGCCGGGTTGCCGAAGAGGAATTCGGTCATCGGCACAAGCTCGAGGCCAACTCGCTCTGCGCTCGCCGAGTGGGCAACGCGCGCGACAAGTCCAAACTTGTCGCTGCCCTCGATGGCTGCGGCCAAGCGGTCTGCTGCTTCAGCGTGGGTGGTATCAGTACCAATAGTTTCGACGAGTCCAGCGGGGAGTTCTGATGCGTTCATGACAGAGAACCTAGCCGCTCATCGAACAAATCGCAGCTAGGTCAATTGCGCGCCGGGGCTGGAAAGCACGCCGCGCCTCCAACGCCGTGGCGTCGCCAGGATTGCCCTCGGGTAGTCCTCGAACATCCAGCGTCCGAAGTTGCGTCGGGTCCAATCGTTGGTGCCCACGGCCTTGAGCGCAGCCTCGGCTGCTTTGGGATTGCTCAAGACCTTCCCGAGGAGGGCTGCCATCTTGTGGTCGGCCACCAGCTCGTCGCGCACCGCAGTGGAGTAGGCGAGGGAGATCTGCGCGAAGTCTCCAGCGTGTTCGAGGATTGCCGACGCTGCCTCGCGTCCGGTGAGTAACGCTTGGCCAATTCCTTCGCCGGTGAGGGTGTCACAGGCCATGGCGGCGTCGCCAACGAACAGGGTGTGGGGTGCAACCAGTGAGGCCTTGTCGATTCGAGCCGGGATAGGCCATGCCCGATGCGGGCTCTCCGGGACGGCGTCGAAACCAATGACCTCACGAATGTGTGGCCTCTGGAGGAGTTCAGGCCAGAGCGTCTTCATATCTTGGGTGGACACACCGCTACCTCGAAGGATGCCGAAGCCAACGTTTGCTCGACCGCTAGCGAGCGGGAACGACCACACGTAACCGGGAAGGAGATCGGGTTCGAACCAAATCCAAAGTTCACTCGCGGCCTTCGGGCCGACGTTCTCGAAATACTGCCGGAAGGCATGCCACTCGCCGCGGTACTTATCGATCTGGAGGCCGAGGAGTTTGCGAAGCGGAGACCACATGCCGTCGGCGGCAATGCATTGTTGGGCCTGGATTTCAGTGCCCGCATCGGTTGTGAGGTGTACGCCATTCGTGGTGTCGATGCTCGTGACCTTCTCGCCGAACAGCGGCGTTGCTCCAGCCGAGATCGCAAAGTCGACGAGCGCATGATCGAGTTCGCTTCGTCGAGCGACAGCGGCATACAGGCCCGGCCCCTCAGGCAAAGGGATTTCGTGTTCCTTGCCGGACGGTGCATGAAGCATCGCTCCATGCACTGCTGTGAACGATGGGATCGAGTCAGCCGAGAAGCCCATCTCTTCGAGTTGGCGCAGGCACAGCGTCGTCAATCCGTCGCCGCAGAATTTGTCACGAGGGAACGTGGCTTTATCGATGAGGAGAACTTCATGGCCGGCTGCAGCAAGGCTATGAGCGGCGGCAGCACCCGCAGGGCCTGCTCCCACGACTGCGGTTTCGACGGTGATCACACGTCAATCGTACCTATTGCCTAGCAACAAGTTCGGCCCGAATCGCCTTCACTCTGATGTGTCAAGTGCCCCATCTGTGGGCGCTGGTGCAGCGATTTCCTCAGGTGCCGGGCCCTCGTTCTCAACAGACGCAGACTCGGGCTCGACGGGTTGTTCGTCAGGCTGAATGTCGTTGGGTGGATCAGCCTCGGAAGGCTGGTCTAGTTCGGCGGGTTGCTCCTGCTCGGTGGGCTGGTCCGGTTCGGTCTCTGCCTCGGGCGCTTCATCGTCTGTTGGTTCCTCTGCCGGTGTTTCCGGTTCGCCTGGAGCCTCTGGCTCGTCTTGCTCGTCGTTCTGGTCATCGTCTGCTGGGCGCCGGCGTCCGTTGTCGTCTCCACCCTCGTCGCCGTTCTCTTCTGTTTCTTCTATTTCTTCGGCTAATTCATCTTCTGGGGCTTCGCCGTCGGCGTTCCCCTCGTCCTCAGGGTTTTCGGTTTCAGGGCTTTGGTTTTCGGCGCCTTGAGCATCATCGTCGGGGTTGTTGTTCCGATCGCCATTTCGACCAGGGTTTCGAGGAGCGTCTTCGTCTGCGTTCTCGTCTTCGGCGTCAGGACCTTCTGAATCGCCTTCCTCGGACTCTTCCTCTTCAGGTTCTGGTGGAGCGTCGGGGTCATCGGTGGGCTCGCCGTCGCAGCCGATGCCTTCGTCGCGGTAGATGGCGAATACGGAATCGACATCGACCGTGCCATCGAGGAACGTTCGGGTGCGCTCGGTCGTAACCCGCGTGCAGGCCTCCTGAACCGGGCTTTCGAACTGGCCGGTCTGCTCTGCATTGGCCCACTCGGTGGAGTAGAGGTCGACGGTGACCGAGTTGGACGTGGTGGTCGGCCAGATCAGAATGCCGTGTGGGGTGGGGTTAAAGATCTCTAACTGCGGGGCTGGCCACGAGATTGTTGCTTCACGGCCATACGGGTAGCGGCTGAAATAGATCGAGTGCGCCGAGTAGGCGTCGTACTCGAGGCCGGCGAAGAACGCTGCGTTGAAGATAGTGGTGGCGAACTGGCTAATGCCGCCGCCGACAGAGTCGGTGAGGTGTCCGTTGATGATCGTGCCTGCGGGGACAAAGCCCTTTTCGATCGTTCGTTCGCCCACCGATTCGTTCAGCGACCATGTTTGGCCCGGCTCGATGATGGTGCCTTGGGTAAGTTCGGCAATGCGCTCGATGTTGATGTTTCGACTTTGGCCAGCGGTGTAGTCGGTGGTGAAACTCCCGACGAGGTCGGTGATGCCAAGATCCTCGGCCCATGCATTGCCCCGAGGACCATCGACCACATCGAGTCGCAGGTTCGCGGTATCGAGTTCTGTGGTCATCGCTGTAATGATTCGCTCGATCGACGCTTCGTCGCAGCACGCGGTTCCAAGTGCCCCCGGAACGATGACGACGGTGCCTGGTTCGCCATCGGCACCTGGCTCGACATCGAACGTTGCCTCGCCACCCTCGACTCCAACGTCGGGGAACATTGCGTTGAGTCGGCTTGCAATGCCGTCGTAGTTGACCGATACCGCCCATTCACCGTCGATGAGCTCAACAGTGGTTGAACGACCGAGTATCGAAGTAGGCAACGTACCTATCTGGCGGCCGATGGAAACATCGAGCCCATTGGCCAAACGTTCGTTTAATTGAGAGGCGAACTCGCCGGCCTGATCGTCGCCAACAACGGCTGGGACCTCGGCAAAGGGAAGCTCGATGGTGACGAGGCTAGGGTCGGCAATTTGTTCGGCGAGCGCTTCGATATCGGGTGTGCTGCCTGGGATTGAGGGGTCGACGACGAATTGGGCTCCGTCGAAACTGACACCAGCGTTCTGGGGTCTGGCGGTGTTGACGGAGAGGCGGTTTACCCCTTCTCTCAGGGTGTCCATCGCGTCGGCGGTCAATGCGCCTGAGTCGTCGAACAACGAGGTCGGCTCAATATCGACGAACCGATCTCCAGACGCCACGCGAACAGTGCTGCGAACCGCTGCGAGTTCGCCTGCGACCGGTTCGGATGCGGTGGCATCTTCGTTGCCAAACATTGCGCAACCCGACAACAGAAGTGCGCCGAAGAGCGACCCCAAGAGCCAGCGCAGCGAGGCCTGATTCACAACAACCTCAGCTGCGGTGACTCGATGCCTCGAAGCTCGTCGTAGTCAACTTCGACGCAATCGATCGAGCGCTCGCTGGCGAGAACCTTGGCTTGTGGCTTGATCTCTTGAGCAACAAACACGCCGCGCACGGGCGCGAGCCGCGGGTCTTGGTTGAGGAACTCGAGATATCGGCTGAGCTGCTCAACGCCATCGATTTCGCCGCGTCGTTTAACTTCGATCGCGACGGCGACATCGTTCTCGTCGCGGCACAACAGGTCAACGGGGCCAATGCCGGTCGGGTACTCGCGGCGTACGAGCTTGTAGCCGTCGGCGATCGATGTCGGGTCGTTGGCAAGAAGTTCTTGGAGATGTGACTCGACGCCGTCCTTGATGAGGCCGGGGTCGATGCCGAGATCCCAGCTACTATCGCTCAGAACTTCGTGGAGGGTGATGATAAGAGACTCACCCTTTGGACTGACCACTCGCCATTCGGAACCATCTTCGATAAGGCGATTTGGGGCGTTCATCCAGTTCAGTGGCTTGTACGCGCCACCGTCGGCATGGATTGCGACGCAGCCGTCGGCTTTGACCATGATGAGTCGGGTAGCTTCTGGGAGATGGGCGGTAAGCCGGCCGTCGTAATCGACAGTGCAGCGGGCAACAACAAGACGCACGTGGGCAGACTAGGTCAGTATTTCTTCGTGTTCTAAGCGGCCAATGGGTGCCGGTCCCGATCGAATGACCCGCCTAAGTGTGTCTATGACCGCTTTACGCGGTCGCGCCAGCTCTTTTCGCCCGCAATTTCATCGTTTCGTTCGGTCGCCATGCGCCTCTGAATAAGTTCGCGGCGTGCCTTGAGATCGTTGTAGGTGATCGAATCACTCGAACGATCAATGCCGATGCTGTCCTTGAACGAAGTCAGGTCGACCTCGATGTTCTTTCCCGCCTTACCCATCTCGCTCGCGAGCCTTTGGCCGTGGTTCTGAGCGAAATAGGTCGCGATGTGGGTGACTTCGCCAAAGAGGTCGAGGTCGGGCGCCAGCGTGCCGATGGCTGCATCGACGAACATCAGGTTCTTGACGAAAAGCATCAATTCTTTCGGCAGCGCCGCTCCGTAGCCGAGGAGCAGCTTCACGAACTTCTGGAGTTCTTCGATGAGCTCGTCGGGAGTAAGTGCCGTGGGGTCGATGGGGGCGTGGTCGAGGCCGAGATCGCTGAACACGACGTCGAGGTCGGTGTCGGGCGGAAGGGCACCGAGATCGCGAATGGCGGCCAGTTGCCCCTTCACATCGCTGATCATGCCCGACATGAGCAAGCGTAGGAATGCCTGCCGCTTGAACTCGGTGAGGCGACCCGTGATGCCGAAGTCAAAGAGTGCGGTGCGCCCATCGGGCTGCACGAACAGGTTTCCACCGTGCAGGTCGCCGTGGAACACGCCATGGATCATGGCGCCCTCGAGGAATCCAACCATCGAGGTGCGGACGATTTCGTGGGTGTTTACGCCGGCTTCCTTGATACCGGTGACGTCATCGAACGAGAAGCCACTCAGGCGCTCCATCACCATCATCCGTCGGGTAACCAGTGTGGGGTGTGGTCGGGGAATGACGTATGCCGTTTGTCCGAGCTGACGTAGCGACATGGCAACATCGAGCATGTTGGCGGCTTCGAGGCGGAAGTCGAGCTCTTCGGTGATTGTTTCAGCAAAGACCTCGACGAGGGCCGGCGGGTTAGCGAGGGACGAGACGGGGATGCGACCGATGAGAAATGGCGCTAACCATGCGAGCACCTTGAGATCCTGATGGACGAGTTCGCTCACGGTTGGGCGCTGAACCTTGACGACGATCTCCTTGCCGCCACCGGGTGAGATGTGGTCGGCGAGTACCGCACGATGTACCTGAGCAATGGATGCAGCGGCAAGGGGTTCGCGATCGAACTCGGAGAACACCGCTTCGAGCGGTTGACCGAGTTCGGCTTCGACGACCGAACGCACCGTCTCGAACGATTCGGCGGGAACTTGGTCGCGGCACTTGATGAACTCGTCGACGAGTTCCTTGGGGAAGATGCCTTGGCCGCTGGAAATGATCTGGCCGAGTTTGATGTAGGTGGGGCCGAGAACCTCGGCGGCTTCGCGAAGGCGACGAGAAACATCAGCTGTGGAGGCTGTGCCACCCTTGCGTCGTCCTGTGGCATACCACAAGGCGATTGCGCCACCGAGGCGCCCGGCGACCTCGACCAAGCGCCCGCCAGCAGGCACGCGCTTTGGACGAATGAGGTTCGGGATTTCGCGTTCTACGGCGGATCTGATCATGTCGACACGATCACGCCAGCGAGCGTCTTCTAGCCGGACCTCCCAAGGTCCGTGATCGCTAAAGGCGGCCAGTGCAAGGTCACCCTCGTACTCGGGTGCGCCGGCGGGGGAATCGGCCAAATCCGTCATACCTCTAGTGTGCGCCGTGTTCCTACCGAATGTGTGCCGTAGTGACGGTTCTTCACTACCCGTTCCGGTTTGCAGGCCAATGTTGAACGATCGTTCAATTCGGGCAATACTCGGTGCCCATGGTCACACCAAACATCCTCTTCGTGATGGCTGATCAGCTCGCCCCGCACTTCACCTCGACGTATGGCCACGCCGTCGTCAAAACGCCGAATCTCGACGCTCTCGCCGCCCGTGGGTCGCGTTTCGATGCTGCCTACTGCCATTCCCCGCTCTGTGCTCCCGCTCGGTTCACGATGCTCTCCGGTCAACCCGTTGCAGCCATTGGTGCCTGGGACAACGCGAGCGAGTTCCCTGCGGCTACGCCGACGTTCGCACATCACCTCTCGCTCGCCGGCTATCGCACTGTTCTCAGCGGGAAGATGCACTTCGTTGGACCCGATCAACTCCACGGCTTCGAGGAGCGGCTCACCACCGACATCTACCCCGCCGACTTTGCGTGGACGCCGAACTGGGACGAGGCCCACCAGCGGATCGACAAGTGGTACCACAATATGGATGTCCTTCAGGACGCTGGTGAGGCGGTCACCACCTATCAGATCGATTACGACGAAGAGGTCGGCTTTGCGGCGCGTCGCAAGTTGCTCGACATGGTTCGAGATGACGACGACCGGCCGTTCTTCCTCTGCGCCTCGTTCATCCACCCGCATGACCCGTACGTTGCTCGCCCCGAGTGGTGGAACCTGTACGACCATGAGGAGATCGATATGCCCGACGACTGGGATCTCGATTCGCTCGACCCGCACACGCTGCGAATCCGCACGGGTATCCAGGCCGACACAGTGGGCTACACCGACGAGCAGGTTCGCAATGCTCGCCACGGCTACTACGCGAACGTCAGCTACTTCGATGACCAGCTGGGCCAATTGCTCGACACGCTCGAACAGACCGGGCAATTGGACGAAACGATCGTGATCGTCACGAGCGACCACGGCGACATGCTCGGTGACCGTGGGGCGTGGTTCAAGATGTCGTTCCATGAACGCTCCGCCCGCGTTCCACTCGTCGTGGCCGGGCCCGGCGTTCGAAAAGGCACGGTCGACAACGCGTGTTCGCACCTCGATTTCTTGCCGACCCTGATCGACATCGCTGGAGGAGAGACGGTCGACGGGCTCGATGGGCGAAGCCTCGTGCCGTCGTGGTCTGGGCAGGTCGATCCGGTCGATGAGACCTTCGGTGAGTACACCGCCGAGATGACCTCGGCCCCGATCTTCATGATCCGCCGCGGCACCTACAAGTACATTCACTGCAACACCGACCCTGCACAGCTCTACAACGTCGCTGCCGACCCACTTGAGCGAGCGAACCTCGCAGCTGACCCGGCCCACGCCGAGATGGCAGCCGCCTTCGCTGCAGAGGTTGCTGAGCGTTGGGATTCAAATGCGATTAAGGCTCAGGTGATCGACTCGCAGCGCAGTCGTCACCTGCTCCACCGGGCGATGTCGTCGGGGCCGCTGGTCTCGTGGGATCACCTCCCGGTCAATGACGTCGCGAACAATTACGTGCGCAACCATCAGGACTGGGCCGAAGCTGGGCCAAAGATGCGCTTTCCGAATTTCCAGCCATGAGCGAGATCTCCGTGGGCTGGTCGCCCGACCCGAGCGCGTCGATGTCGCTCCACGCCGACGCGTACACAAAGCCCGAGTGGTTCGATGCCGACGAGCAGCAGATCATTGCAAATAGTTGGCAATGGATATGTCACACGGAGAAGCTTCGCGAGCCGGGGAGCTACGTCACCGAGACGATCGCCGGCAGCTCGATCGTGGCGGTGCGCGACTCGGCTGGAGTACTGCGGGCGTTTTACAACGTGTGCAAGCACCGTGCTCATCATCTTCTGGAGGGCGAGGGGACGACTCGCAACATCGTGTGCCCCTATCACGCGTGGAGCTACGACCTCGGCGGCAAGCTCACCGCTGCCCGCCACACCAGCCATCTCGTCGACTTCGATACCGCTGACATCTGCCTCGATCAAGTGCAGATCGAAGAGTTCGGTGGCTTCGTGTTCGTGAACCTCAACCCGAACGCTTCGAGCTTGGCCGATCAGTCGGGCGATCTTGGAACCGAGATTGCGCATTGGGCGCCCGACGTTTCTGACCTCACGTTTGCGCACCGGCTGACCTATGAGATCAATAGCAATTGGAAGAACGTCGTCGACAACTTTCTCGAGTGCTATCACTGCCACGTTGCTCACAAGGACTTCGTCTCCCTCGTGGACATGGACACCTACAAGGTCAAGACGCACGGCATGTACTCGAGCCACATGGCCGAAGCCGGCAAGTCGGAGAACTCGGCCTACGACGTGAGCGAAGCGTCGGTTACCGACCACGCCGTCTGGTGGCTATGGCCGAATACGTGCATGATGCGCTATCCCGGTCGAGGCAACATGATCGTCTTGAAGATCATCCCGGCCGGCCCCGGCCGTACGTGCGAAACGTATGACTTCTACCTCGAATCGGCCGACCCGAACGAGGCTGAACTCGAATCGATCCGCTACCTCGATGAGGTGCTGCAGGTCGAAGACATCAACCTGGTCGAGAGCGTGCAACGGGGTATGGAAACGCCAGCGTTCACCCAAGGACGTATCGTCAACGACCCTTCGGGTTCAGGCTTGAGCGAGCACGCGCTGCATCACTTTCACGGACTTGTTCTGGAGCATTATGCGGCCATGAAAAATGGCACGGTAGGGGAGAACTAATGGGAGCACTCGATGGACGGGTCGCGCTGGTCACCGGTGGGCGTGGGGGAGCGGGACGGGCGGTCTGCCAACGCTTCTTGGACGAGGGCGCCCACGTATATGCCGCCGACCTCATGAATGGGGGCTCGATCGGCGACGCTGGAACCGGCGACGGCGATGCAGCGGAGTTCCTGCGCTTCGACGTGACGTCGGAGGAAGAGGTCAAGGCCGGGATCGAACAAATTCGCGCCGACTGGGGTCGTCTCGACATCGTGGTCAACGCTGCGGGCATCGAGATCGAAAAGACCGTCGACGAGACATCGCTCGACGAATGGAACCGGATCTTCGCCATCAACGTGACCGGAACATTCCTTGCCTCGAAGCACTCGTTGCCAATGCTGCGAGAGTCCGCTCACGCGTCGATCATCAACTTCGGTTCGTACGACGGCTACATCGCCGACCCGAAGCTCGCCGCTTACTGCGCGACCAAGGGGGCGGTGCACATGATCACCAAGGCCATGGCTGTCGACCATGGCCCCGAAGGGATTCGGGTCAACGCCATCTGTCCCGGCTACATCGACACCCCGATGCTCGCCCAGTTCTATCCCGACGGTGTCGACCCCACCGAAGCTCGAAAGGAAGCCGAAGCCGTACACCCGCTCTGCACCATCGGGACTCCGACCGACATGGCGAACCTCGTGTTCTGGTTGGCATCGGACGAGGCGCGCTACGCCACCGGCCAGCTCTGGGTCCTCGACGGCGGCCTCTCCGCCCAAGTCCAACAGATGCGCTTCTAGCGCTACCGACCAACTTGGGGTCGGACCCCAAGTTGGTCGGTAGTACGGTTGGGCGGTGGTTCGTCCCTCGTGAGGTAAACCTCGTAGTGTTCGACTACCGAACATCGAGAGGACCTCAATGACTGCTCTACCCAGCACACCGGAGATGTACGACCTTCGAATGTCGGAGAAGTCCCGCCCACTATTCGAGGCGGTGAAGTCGTTCATTGCCGATGAGGTCGAACCGCACACGGCGAGGTTCTTTCAGCTGGGCGAGGGACGCGAAGATCGCTGGAGCTACACCGATGAGCAGCTCGAGTTGCTCGACTCGCTGAAGGCAAAGGCTCGTGCAGCGGGCTTGTGGAACTTCTTCCTTCCCGACGCAGAGACCGGCGAGGGCCTGAACAACCTCGACTACGCCTACATCGCCGTCGAGTTGGGCAAGAACCCCATCGCCCCCGAAGTCATGAACTGCAACGCCCCCGACACGGGCAATATGGAAGTGCTCGAACGTGTCGGCACCCCCGAGCAGAAAGAACAGTGGCTGACGCCTTTGCTCAACGGTGAGATCCGCTCGGCCTACGCTATGACCGAACCAGACGTCTCGTCATCGGATGCCAAACAAATCGCCACTCAAGCGGTAAAGGACGGCGACGAGTGGGTGATCAACGGGGAGAAGTATTACATCTCCGGCGCTGGAGACTCGCGCTGCAAGATCATGATCTGCATGGTGCAAACCAGCCCCGATGGGCCATCACACCAGCGTCAGAGCCAGATCCTCATCCCAACCGACGCGCCCGGCTATGAGATCCTCGGCCCAATGCACGTGTTCGGCGCTGACGATGCACCACACGGACATATGCACATCCGCTTCAACGACGTGCGTGTGCCCGCATCGAACATGCTGCTCGGCGAAGGGCGCGGTTTCGAGATCTCTCAACTTCGCTTGGGCCCTGGCCGAATCCATCACTGCATGCGCTCGGTCGGCGCAGCCGAGAAGGCGCTCGACATGTTGGTCAAGCGGGGTCTGACCCGCGAGGCGTTCGGCAAGCCACTCGCCAACCTCGGCCGCAACACCGAAACGATTGCGAAGGCTCGTATCGATATCGAAGCGATGCGTCGTATGGTCCTCACCGCAGCCAAGGCCATGGATGAGTTGGGCAACTCCGAAGCTCGTGTCTGGATCAGCGCCGTCAAGGCCATGGTGCCGATTCGCGTGTGCGAGATCATCGACGAAGCTATCCAGATTCACGGTGGTGCTGGCATCTCGCAGTGGACGCCGCTCACCGAGATGTACGCAGGACAGCGCACGCTACGTCTCGCCGATGGCCCCGACGAGGTGCATTGGCACGTCGTTGGCCGCTCCGAACTCCGAGCAACCGAAGCCGCCGGAATCGACTACGACCCGAAGCGGGACTACTACGCGAACCTCGGAGCGAGCTGACCTTTTCCTCGGTCATCAAATTTTCTTCCGAGACTTGTCCCCCGAGGAAGGCTGTGCGCTGCTGCTCGGCGTCGAAATGTTGCGTTGACATGGGGGCCTTTCATTGGTCTCTGAGCGGGCGTGAGTAGGTGGCGCCTAGTATGTGGCAATCGGCGTTGGGCTGGCGTTTTGCTCGACGCAAGGATGACGAATGGAGCCGATCATGACCGAGTTCACCTCTCACGCACCAGGTACCCCGAATTGGGTCGACCTCATGGCAACCGACCTCGACGGAGCCAAGGCGTTCTACGAGAACGTGTTCGGTTGGGAACTCGAGGATCAGTTCGATGACGACGGCAACCGCATTTACGTGATGGCTCGCCAGAACGGGAAGGCCGTGGCCGGGATGGGCGAAGTTCCTTCAGGCATGCAGATGCCGTCGTTGTGGAACTCCTACATCGCTACCGACGATCTCGCCGCGACCGCCGAGGCGGTGACCGCTGCCGGTGGCAGCGTAATGATGGCGCCGATGCAGGTCATGGACGCAGGGCACATGGCGGTCTTCGCCGACCCAACCGGTGCCGCCTTCTCGGCATGGCAGCCCGAGCAGCACATCGGGGTCGAGCTCGGCAACGTCGAGAATACGTACTCGTGGAATGAGCTGATGACCCGAGACCTGGACTCGGCCAAAGCGTTCTACAGCGATGTGTTTGGTTGGAGGTACGACGTTCAGCTGATGCCGATGGGGGAGTACAGCGTGATCTCGGGTGGAGAGAATGGCGGCCTCGGCGGGATGATGACGATGCCGGCCGAAGTGCCCGAGATGGTGCCCAACCACTGGGCCGTTTATTTCACGGTCTCGGACCTCGAAGCATCCGTCGCAGCCGTCGGAGAACACGGTGGGCAGGTCATCGTGCCGCCGATGGACATCCCGGGAGTGGGCAAGATGGCGACGGTCCACGACCCCAACCAGGCATCCTTCACGCTGATGCAGGCTGCAGAACAGGCCTTGGGTTAGGTCAGATCCTCGAGCGGGTCATCGAACTCTCGAAGGCTTGCTTGGCCCTCTTCGCACGTATCGAGTGCCTTGCACCAGCGGCATCCAGGGTTGGGCGCTACCCGGGGGTTTGAGCTGTCGAGTTCGAGGTCGATCATCTTGTTGATGCCATCGATCGCGCGTTGGGCGGCGACGAAGAGTAGGTCTTCGGTTACGTCTTCTGGATGGAAGCGGCCCTGGTCGAGGTAGTAGCTCGCGATTCGGCGAGGTGGCACGCCGATGCGACAGGTCTCGATGACGGCGTAGTAGCGCATGTCGTCGAGGTGGGCGGGCTGGAACTTGCCGCTCTTCAAATCGATTAGGACCTTGCCAGCCTTGCCGCCTTCGGCACGACCGAGGGTGAGGTCGATCTTGCCCTGGAGCACAACCTTGCCGTCGAACAGATCGAGGCGGACCTTCGACTCGGTGCGTGGCCGCCACTGCTTCTTTAGCCGAGGCCAGCACTCGTCGAAGCTCGTCACCATGTCGATCGCATCGGAGCGAAGCTGGGCTCGTTCGGCCTCGGACATCTCTTGGAGAAAACCGGCAATGTTCTGCTCGCCAAATTCAAGATCCGCGATGGCCTCATCGACGAGGTCGCCCGGGATCGGCGTGCTCCGCCAATTGATCGAGAATTCGATCGCCTTGTGGATCACTGTTCCCTTGGCGAGTGGAACCGACCAGCCGGGAAACTCGCGTTCGGCGAGGAAGCGTCGCTCGCAACCGTGAACCGACGAGATGGCGTGCTTGTTCGCCCAGATCTGACGGTCGGGGCCTAGTCGGGCGACTTGGTCCGCAATACCCTTCTCGATTTCGCCTCGAAGCTCGCCACGTAACTCGGGTGAGAACTCGGGCCACGTGTCGCGCTTCGCGCCGATCTGTTCGAGAACCTCTCGCTGTACCGGCGACAGCGGCTCCTCATCCATCGATGGATGCTCGAGCCTGTTCGCGAAGAATGAATTTCTGAATCTTCCCGGTGCTGGTCTTGGGAAGTTCGCCGAACTCAACCACCTTCGGGGTCTTGAAGCCAGCGAGATGTTCACGGCAGAACGAGATGATCTCGTCTTCGTCGGCGGCGTGATCCGGCTTCAATTCGATGAACGCCATCGGTACCTCGCCCCACTTCTCGTGTGGTCGGGCAACGACGCCGGCTGCCAACACGGCCGGGTGTTTGTAGAGCGTGTTCTCAACCTCGACCGACGACACGTTCTCTCCACCGGAGATGATCACGTCTTTCAATCGGTCTTTGATCTGGATGTAGCCGTTCTCGTGCCAGACCGCTCCATCGCCACTGTGGAACCAGCCGCCTTCGAACGCTGCGGCGGTGGTCTCGGGGTCTTTGTAGTAGCCCTTCATCACCGTGTTGCCCCGAACGAGGATCTCGCCTTGGGTCTCGCCGTCGCGGGGGACCTTCTCCATCGTCTCGGTGTTGATCACGGCCAACTCTTCGTTCATTGGCATCGTCACGCCCTGCCATGCCTTCTTATCGGACCGGGCATTGGCATCGAGCACCTCCCACTCGTCACGCCATTCGCATTGGCTGACGTGGCCGTAGGTCTCGGTCAGTCCGTACACCTGGAGAATGTTGAACCCCATTGGTTCGATCGCTTTCAGGATCGCCGCCGGTGGCGGAGCGCCTGCGGTCAGGGCTTGGACGGTGTGGTCGAATTCCCGTCGCTCATCGTCTGTGGCGTTCACCAACATCGACAAGATGACTGGTGCGCCGCCGAAGTGAGTGACGCCGTGGTCGGCGATTGCATCGAACACATTCGAAGCAGTGATGTCGCGAATGCACACGATGGTTCCGGCTAGCAGTGTCATCGTCCAGGCGTGGCCCCATCCATTGCAGTGGAACATCGGCACCGTGTAGAGGTAGGTGGGCCGACCGTGAAGGCCCCAGCCAGCAACGGTGCCCATCGACATGAGGTACGAGCCGCGGTGGTGGTAGACGACACCCTTCGGAACACCGGTGCTGCCGCTCGTGTAGTTGAGGCTGTGGGCCTGCCATTCGTCGGCGGGCATCTGCCAGTCGAAGTTCGGGTCGCCGCTCTCGAGAAGCTCCTCGTAGGTTTGGTCGCCGAGGCGCTCACCACCAGGACCGGCTGGGTCAGAAATGTCGATCACGATGATGTCGCGGTCGACCTTTGCCAAGGCTGCGCTCACCGTGCGGCTGAATGCGGTGTCGGTGATGAGGACCTTTGCATCGGAGTGGTCGAGAATGTAGGAAACGGTGTCGACGTCGAGGCGTGTGTTGATCGCGTTGAGGACGCCTCCCGCCATCGAAACACCGAAGTGAGCTTCGAACAGCTCGGGGGTGTTCGGAGACATGACGCTCACGGTGTCGCCGAGGCCGATGCCGAGTTGGGTGAGCCCCGAGGCCAGACGGGTAGTTCGCTCGCCTACGTCTCCCCATGAGTACCGACGGTCTCCGTAGATGACCGCCTCGTCATTGGGGTGCAGGTCGACGGTGCGCAGAAGGAACGAAAGCGGAGTGAGCGGCACATGGTTCGCCGGAGTTCTGGCCAAGGCATCAAAGTGTTCAGCAGACATAGTCCAAACCTACCGCCAGCATCGCTTCGCTCGCTGTATTGGCTCAGCCCTGGCGGGCTTCCCCAAACTCGAGTTGCTCGCCTAGGGGCTCACAACGTCGCCTCGTATGGCCAGCGAGCGTTTTCTGGAGCGAAGCGGAGGAAAAGGCTGTAAGAGACGAGCTCGCTCTACGAGCGAGGAACGACTGTCACACCTCCGCGCGATGATGTTCACATGGAGTCGACGTCGATACGTTTCGCAGGGGCAGCCCGGGAACTCAGCCGCGCGGCGCGGCTCTGTGGAATCGACGCTCCGGCATTCACGTCGCCTCCACGGCTTACTGGCTATAGTCGCACTATTCGGCGTCGCCCGAACGGTGTCACCGTATCGATCGCCCTTCGCAACAGGCCGTGGCCTGCCGTCCTGGCCGACATGGTCGATGGGGTCATAAATGCAAACGGCCTGACCGGCCGAGAGGCCGATCAGGCGCGCAATGCGTTGTGGTTGTCGGTTGTTCAGCCAGATGCCGAGATTCAAATCTCCGCGGCTGCGTAGGTTCAGCTCGTTTAGCTTGGGATGAGAACGCTGTCGATGACGTGAACTACACCATTGCCAGCGACGAGGTCGGTGGCGGTCACGGTCGGCCCGCCGTTCAAGACGACTGAGCCCTCGACGACTTCAATACCAATTTCGCCATCAGCGAGTGGGCTAATTGAACCGCCGTCAGCCTCGATTGCATCTTCGGCAAGAATTTGTTCTGGGATCACGTGGAAGAGGAGTGTGTCCGCGAGATCGGACGATGCAAGGAGTTCGTCAGCGCTGATGCCGGTGCTCGCGAAGAAGGCCTCAAAGGCATCGTTCGAAGGAGCGAACACGGTGAAGGGGCCGTCTCCCTGAAGTGTTTCGACGAGATCGGCTTGTTCGAGCGCGGCAACGAGAATGCTGAAGTCATCGGTTGACAAGGCAACGTCTACGACGGTTGCGGGAATGTCCGAGGCCTCATCGTCCGAGGCCTCTTCATCTTCCATGGCTTCGTCGTCTTCCATGGCTTC
>CAZBTI010000086.1:0-15947 GCA_964494395.1 uncultured Acidimicrobiales bacterium
GAGCGGTGTGGAGGGGCAGCGATGACCGATATCCAACACCCCCAGATCTCTGACGGTGAGAAGCTTCGTCACATTGGTGAACAGGCTGCCGATCCTCGTATGAACGTCGAGATCGAGACCGAGGGCATGACCCTCAACATTGGTCCTCAGCACCCGGCCACTCACGGAACGCTGCGCATTATTGCCAAACTCGACGGCGAACAGGTCGTGGCGGCAGAGCCGGTCATGGGCTACATGCACCGCGGCTATGAGAAGTTGGCCGAGGTGCGCACCTACCCTCAGGTCACCACGCTGGTGAACCGCATCGACTGGGTGGGAAGCTTCGCAAACGAAACCCCGTTCATCCTCGCAGCTGAGAAGCTCATGGAGATCGAGGCGCCCCCACGGGCTCAGTACATCCGCACGATCCTCCACGAGATGAGCCGTATCGCGAACGTGATGCTCGGCATTGGCGACATGGGCGTCCAGGTGGGCGCTGTTACGCCGGTGTTCCTTGCGTTCCGTGACCGTGAGTACGTCCTCAATCAGATCGAGGCAGCGACCGGTGGACGTTTCCATCCGAACTTCGACCGCATCGGCGGCCTGAAGGATGATCTGCCCGCCGGTTGGATTCAGAACACCAAGAACGCGATGGAAAAGGTCGACGAGTTCTGCGACACCATCGAAGCGCTGATGTACGGCAACGAGATCTTCCAAGCTCGTACCCGTGGCATCGGCATCATTCCGAAGGACATTGGCTTGGCCTACGGCCTTTCCGGGGTCAACATCCGTGCATCAGGTGTCGACTGGGATGTCCGCCGCGACGCGATGTCGCAAGGCCTTGTCTACGACCAGATCGACTGGAAGGTCTGGACCCATCCAGACGGTGACTGCTACAGCCGTATGTGGGTTCGTCTTCAAGAAGTGCGCGAAGGCGCAAAGATCGTTAACGCTCTTCTCGGAAAGATTCCTTCTGGCCCGGTAATGGCCAAGGTTCCGCGCATCATCAAGGTGCCAGCGGGAGAGGCCTTCGTCGAGACCGAGAACCCGCTCGGCGTGATGGGTTACTACATTGTCAGCAAGGGCGAACTCAACCCGTTCCGCGTCAAGATTCGCTCGGCATCGTTCAGTAATATTTCGATCGCCCCGTGGCTGTTGAAGGGCGTCTACGTGCCCGACATCATCGCCATCCTTGGATCGCTCTACTTCATTTTGGGAGACATCGACCGGTGATTGGGCTCGCATTCTGGATCGAGACGACTTTCCGCTCAGCGGGCGGGTTGGCAGCGGTGCTGCTTCCTGCTGGTCCTCTCGTCTACCTGTATTTGTTCAAGATGATGAGCTTCATGCAGAGTCGTCTTGGGCCAATGGAAGCCGGCCCTGCCGGATCGATGCAGTTGCTCGCCGAGGTGGGCAAGTTCCTCCAAAAAGAGGACCTCTTCCCTGGTCGCGCCGACCGTCTCGTCTTTGCTGCTGCACCGTTCGTCGTGCTTGTAAGTTCGTTCTTACTCGTCGTCGTCGTGCCGTTCGGCCCTGACGCATGGTTCGTCAATCTCGACACTGGCGTCTTCTTTGCCTTGGCGGTCTCGTCGGTATCGGTCATCGGCATCTTGATGGCCGGTTGGGCATCGGCGTCGAAATACTCGATGCTCGGTGGCCTTCGCGCTGCAGGCCAGCTCATTGCGTACGAACTTCCACTCGTCCTCGCGGTTATGGGTGTGGTCATTCAGGCCGGAACGCTCAACATGCAAGACATCGTCCTCGCCCAAGCCGAAGGCGAGATCTTCGGCTTCGGTGGCATTGGAAATCCGTTTATCATCACGCAGTTTCTTGGCTTCGTGATCTTCATGATCGCCATGCAGGCCGAGCTCACCCAGCCGCCATTCGATATGCCGGTTGCTGAATCTGAGCTGGTCACCGGCTACATCACCGAATACTCCGGTATGCGATTCCTATTGTTCTTCATCGGCGAGTTCGCAACCGCTGGCATCTTCGCCATGATTGCGTCGGTCTTGTTCCTCGGCGGATGGTGGGTGCCTGGTCTCGATCCCGACTCGAACTTGTTCAACATTCTTGGGCCATTGGTCATGTTCGCCAAAGTGCTCGGCGTGACATTCCTGATCTTCTGGTTCCGTATCACCTACCCCCGCTTCCGTGAGGATCAGCTCCAGAAGCTGGCGTGGAAGGTGCTCATCCCGCTGTCGTTGGTCAACATTGTGATCACCGGCATCTTGAAGGTGGCGTTCTAATGGGAATCGTTCCAGGAATGATCAAGGGCCTCGGCGTTACCGCCAAGACCGCCTACGAAACCATGTTTCCCGATGGCCCGCTGAAGCCGCCAAGCCCTTCCAAGGGCGCGGTCACGGTGCAGTATCCGCACGAGAAGGAAACGCCCACGGCTCGCGCTCGTGGCGTTATTGCGCTCCAAGAAGACAACTGCACAGCATGCATGCTCTGTGCTCGTGAGTGCCCGGACTGGTGCATCTACATCGAGGGCCACAAAGAGAAGGCCCCGCCTCGTCGAGCCGGTGGTAAACCACGCCAGAAAAACAAGCTCGATCGTTTCGATATCGACTTTGCGCTCTGCATGTACTGCGGTATCTGCGTTGAGGTCTGCCCGTTCGATGCCCTGTTTTGGAGCCCGGAGTACGAGTTCTCCGAGCCGCGCATTGCCGATCTCCTCCACGACAAGAGCCGACTGGCCGAGTGGATGACTACCGTTCCCGACTTTGAGTCCTACGAAAGCGGTTCGGAAGCCAAGGTTCGGAAGGTGCCCCGATGACCGCAGCGCTGCTGCTTGCACAGACCGAATTCGACGTCGCGTCGAATATCGCATTTGCGATCATTGCTGTCGTCATGATCTACTCGGCGTTCAAAATGGTCACGACCGGCAATGTCGTTCACGCTGCGCTGTACCTGGTCATCGTGCTCGCAGCGTCTGCTGCGATTTTCATCCTCCTTGGCTCTGACTTTGTTGGAGCCACCCAGATCCTCGTGTACATCGGCGCAATCATCGTGTTGTTCCTCTTCGGCATCATGTTGACCAAAGCGCAGTTGGGTGACGACGACTCTGTCGAAAACGAGCAACGCAGTATGGGAGCGCTCGTTGGTGTGTTGCTCTTCGTCGTCATGGCGTTCGCGCTCATCGACACCTTCGGCAATGATCCAATCGAGTTCTCAAACCCAGAGCCGATCGCGTACACGCCCGAGACCGTCGATGCATCGGACTTGCCAACACCGGTTCGTGAAGCGTTGTTCATCAACGCTGGCGACGGCGATATCGAGATTTCTCAAGCCCAGTTCGACGGGCTTGAGCCAGAGGTGCAGCGTCGCGTGCCGGGGGCCGAGGTATTCGGCAACAACAAACAGATCGCCGACGCCGTCTTTAGTCAGTACATCGTCCCGTTCGAAGCAGTATCTGTGCTGCTTCTGGCCGCCCTTATCGGCGCGATCGTTATTGCTCGGAAAGAGTAGGTAGTTGTCTTGCTTCTGAACCAATTCCTCCTTCTCGCCGCTGTGCTCTTTTGCCTCGGCGTATATGGAGTCCTGACCCGCCGTAACGGCGTGATGGTCCTCATGTCGGTCGAGCTCATCTTGAACGCCGTGAACATCAACTTGGTGGCCTTTGGTGCCTTCCAAGACAACATTCAGGGCGATGTGTTCGCCGTGTTCGTCATCGCCGTCGCCGCTGCTGAAGTGGGCGTCGGTCTCGCCATGGTCCTGCTCATGTATCGCAACCGCAAGAGCATCGACTTCACCGAAGCCAACCTGATGAGGGGATAGTCGATGTTATCTATATTTGCTGTCGAAGCATTTGAAGCTTCCTTCACCACCGAAGCCAATCCAATCCTTGAGAACGTTTGGCTGATTCCGCTGCTCCCTGCGATCAGCTTCTTCCTGATTCTGTTCTTCGGAAAGCGCATGCCAAAGGGCGGTTCGGAGATCGGTATCGCCGCGATTGGCTTGGCATTCGTTCTTGCGATCCTCGCAAACGTCGCGTGGATTGACCACCGAGACAATTTCGACGGACAAACCGAAAGTGCTCTTACGGGAATTGTGAGCGAAGGGGAGTCGGGCAGCGATGAAAACGCGCTCGGAACCACGCTCTCGGTCACCGAGACGGGCGTCGATGGGGTCGCCGGCCTTGACGGTGTTGGAGGCTCTGCCGATGTCGAGGTTGATCTTGCGTTCGTAGAAGCGGGCGAGGGTGGAGGCGATGGCAGCGCGATTGCTGTTCTGACCGGCGTGGAGTGGCTTGTCAACGGTGGCGTCTCGTTCCAAGTCGGCACGTTGCTCGACGGGCCGTCGGTGTTCATGTTGTTCGTCGTCACGATGATTTCGTTGCTCGTGCACATCTACAGCACCGACTATGTGGGCGGCGACAGACGCTATACCCACTATTTTGCGTTCCTCTCGCTGTTCAGCGCCTCGATGCTCATCTTCGTGTTGTCTCGCAGCACGCTGCAGGCGCTCGTTGCGTGGGAGCTTGTGGGTGTCTGTTCGTTTGCCCTGATCGGCCATTGGTGGGAAGAAAAGCCCAACTCCGACGCGGCGTTGAAGGCCTTCCTTACCAACCGTGTGGGCGACGTTGGTCTGCTCATCGGCATCATCATTTTGTTCTTCGCTTCGGGTGGAAACTTCGACTACATCACCATCAACGAGATGGCCCTCGCTGGCGAGATCAACCAAACCGCACTCACTTGGGCGGCGATCTCGCTAACCGCCGCAGTCATGAGTAAGTCCGGGCAGTTTGTGCTGCACACGTGGCTACCCGACGCAATGGCAGGACCGACGCCGGTATCCGCGCTCATTCACGCGGCCACACTCGTGACCGCTGGTGTGTTCCTTATTGGACGCCTCTATCCGGTGTTCTTCATTGGCTACAACATCGAAGGCTCGAGCATCAACGGCCTTGCGCTCATCGGCGCAATCACGGTCGTCGGTGCTGGTCTGGTTGCTTTCGTCCAGGACGACATCAAGAAGGTGCTCGCTTATTCGACGGTGAGCCAGCTCGGCTACATGGTCTTGGCACTCGGCGTTGGCGCATGGACCGCTGCAATGTTCCACCTCTTCACCCACGCCTTCTTCAAGGCCGGGCTCTTCCTCGGCGCTGGCTCGGTCGCTCACGGCGTGCATAGCTTCGACATGAAGAAGGACATGGGCGGGCTGCGCAAGTACATGCCCACAACCCACAAGACCTTCATCATTTGTTCGATTGCGCTCGCGGGCGTCTTCCCGACCGCCGGCTTCTGGTCAAAGGATGAGATCCTCGTCGGAACGGGTGGTTTCGGCGTCGGCTCAGGCTCAGCGAACGGCAGCTATGACTTTGTGCTCGTCATGGGTCTCGTGGGCGCTGCGCTGACGGGTGCCTATATGACCCGGGCTATCTACCTCACGTTCTATGGCGAGTTCCGTGGCCATGGAACTCCGCACGAGTCGGGCAAGCGGATCACTGTCCCGCTCATCATCTTGAGCTTCTTCGCCCTCTTTGGCGGCTTGGTTAACCTTCCTCCGGGATTTATCACGGGCGACCTCCAACCTTGGCAGGAGCGGTTCTTCCACTTCGTCGAGCCCGCCGCTGCATACTTCCCACCAATCGGCCACGCAGTGCCGAGCTATGCGCTGGCCATCGTGGCGAGCATCGTTGGGCTGATCGGTCCTGCATTTGCGTACTTCTACTACTTCGTGAAGGTCGACAAAATGGCGAAGGCCACTGGCGAGAAGCTCACGGAGCTGCCAAACGGTCTCGTCGCCAACAACAAGTTGGCAGCAACTGGTCACGCCATGTTGAAGAACAAGTACTACCTCGATCACCTGTACAACGACGTGATCGTCGCTTCGGTCAAGGGTCCAATCGCTCGCGCTGCGGTGATGTTCAACAAGTACGTCCTCGACGGCTTTGTGAACAGCGCCGGCAGGGGATCTGTTCTTATGGGCAGGTTCATTTATCGCTTCATTGATCAGGGGATCATCGAAGGAACCGTCAATGGTTCAGGGAAGCTCTCATCAACAGGCGGGCAGGGGCTCCGCAGAATACAAACCGGCAAGGTTCAGCAGTACGCTGCGATGCTCTTCGCAGGCGCGACGATCCTCGCCGGCATTTTCATCGTTCTCATCTAATCGAAGACACAGGATTTAACCACTCATGGAAATACTTCGCGAATGGGGTCTGACCGCCCTCATCTTCATCCCGCTGATCGGCGTCGGTGTAATGGGCGCCATCCCGCGGGCCGAAGAAGGCCTGCAAAAAACGATTGCACTGATCACGTCGTTGATCGTCGCAGCCATAGGTGTCCTGTTGCTGATCGACTTCGACTACGGACGAGCTGACGAGTTCCAATGGGCGGTCGATGTCCCATGGATTGACATCATCCGAGCCGAGTACGCAGTCGGCGTCGATGGCATCTCCCTACCCCTATTGATGCTCACGATCTTGATCACCCCGCTGGTGATTATCTACTCGTGGAACCATTTCCCCGAACCATCGAACCCAAAGGCGTTCCTCAGCCTCGTTCTCGTGCTGCATGCCGGCATGATCGGTACTTTCCTTGCACGAGATCTCGTTCTCTTCTTCGTGTTCTTCGAAGTCGTGCTCCTCCCAATGTTCTTCAAGATCGCTGTTTGGGGCGGCCCGGATCGCAAGTACGCCTCGCTCAAATTCTTCCTGTACACGCTCTTTGGCTCGGCGTTGATGCTCGTCAGCTTCCTCGCGCTCTTCTTCCTCGCTGGGGGAGAGACCTTCTCGATCGTTGGCCTCGCCGAGGCTGTGCAGAGCGAAGGCGTGACTCGCACCGCCCAGATTTGGATCTTCGGCGGAATGCTCTTGGGCTTCGGCATCAAAGTGCCATTGTTCCCGTTCCACACGTGGTTGCCCGACGCGCACACCCAAGCACCAACCCAGGGCTCGGTCATCCTTGCCGCTGTCCTCTTGAAGCTTGGAACCTACGGCTTTGTCCGCATTGCAATCCCGATCCTTCCTGAGGCCGCTGCGGTATGGTCGCCATGGATTGGTCTCCTCGCCGTCATCGGCATCATCTACGGAGCGCTCGGTTGTCTCGCACAGACCGATATGAAGCGACTCATTGCCTTCTCTTCGGTTGCTCACTTGGGCTACATCATGCTCGGCATCTCGACGCTGACCGACTGGGGCATCAACGCTGCCATCTTCGGCATGGTTGCTCACGGTCTCATCACCGGCATGCTGTTCTTCCTCGCTGGTTCGATCAAGGAGCGCTACCACACGCTCGAAATCGCTCGCCTCGGCGGCCTCCTCATCCAAGCCCCGCGTATGGGTTGGATTCTCGGGTTCACGACGATGGCGTCGCTCGGTTTGCCAGGACTCGCCGGATTCTGGGGCGAGTTCCCAGCGATCCTCGCTGCCTACAACCCGGCGAACGGCCTCAGCGAGACACTCTTCCGTGTCTACATGGTCGTGGCCGCAATCGGAACCGTCCTCGCTGCGGGTTACTTGCTCTGGCTCCTCCAGCGCACAGCGTTCGGTACTCCGAGCGAAGAGTTTGCGAACGACCCAGCAATCGTCGACTTGAACAAGAACGAGATCTTGGCGTGGTCACCAATGCTGTTCCTGATCCTGCTCTTCGGATTGGTTCCAGGATTAATCTTCAATGTGACCGACCCCGCGGTCGACGTGAATCTCAGCGAGTGCTTCCAGGCCGACCTTGGAGATGCCGATGAGGATGGCTTCGACCTCTCCGTCTGCGAACGCGAAGGACTCGACGTTGCACTTGCAAACCTCGGGGTGACCTCTACGGCCGAGGGCGAGTAACAGATGATCGTTTCTCTCCTGGCACAGATTGAGCCGTTTGAGCGGCCGGCGATCGACTGGCATGCAGTCGCTCCCGAACTCACTCTGCTCTTCTTCGGTGCGTTACTGACGCTCCTCGATGTCGTGTTCCTCGAACGGGGCCGCAAATACACATCGACACTCGCCGGGATTGCGATCCTCGCCACGCTCATTCCGATCATCACCCTGGCCATCGATGGCAACGACCGCTTTTTGTTTGAGGGTGCGTTCGTCGTGGACAACTTTGCGCTCGTCATGAAGGCCTTCTTCTTGCTGTCGGGCTACGTGGTCGTTCTGCTCTCCACGAACTACGTCGCCGAAGGCGACTACTGGGAAAACGAGTACTACTCGTTGCTGCTGGCAGCGGTCTTGGGCATGGTCCTCATGTCCTCGGCGCGAGACCTCATCACCATCTTCGTTGCATTCGAACTGCTTTCGATCCCGACGTACCTGATGGCGACGTGGCGCAAGCGTGACCTCAAATCCAACGAAGCAGGTTTGAAGTACTACCTGATGGGTGTCTTCGCATCGGCGATCTTGCTCTACGGCATGTCGCTTCTCTATGGAGTGTCCGGATCGACCCTTCTCTCCGACATTGGTGACGTCGTCAATCGAGGCGAATCGACTTCTGCGGTGAGTCTCGCCATCGTGTTCGTCATCGTCGGCTTCGCATTCAAGGTGTCGGCTGTGCCATTCCATACGTGGTCTCCTGACACGTACGAGGGTGCGCCCACACCGGTGACCGCCTTCATCGCCGTTGCTTCAAAAGCCGCCGGTTTTGTGGCGCTCGTACAACTCGTGTTCGTTGCCTTCTGGGGTCGTGCTGACGTGTACGAACCGCTCATTTGGGTTCTCTCCGCCGCATCGATGACGGTGGGCAACCTCATTGCTTTGCGCCAGACCAACATGGTGCGCATGTTGGCGTACTCGGGTATTGCCTCGGCTGGCTACATCATGGCTCCGCTCGCCGTTGCTGGCTCGAGCGTCGAGATTGCCGATGAGTCCCTGCGTGCTGTTGTTACGTATCTCGTGATCTACGCAGCCATGAACCTCGGCGTGTTCGCCGTGGTCTTGGCGATTGCTCGCAAGACAAGGTCGGCAGAGATTTCAAGCTACGCAGGTCTGTTCCATTACGCCCCTGGTCTCACGACGGCGATGACCGTCTTCCTCATGGCGCTTGCAGGCATTCCTCCTCTGGGCGGTTGGTGGGCGAAGTTCGTCGTGTTCCGAGCTCTCCTCAACGCTCGTGATATCACCGGCTACTCGCTTGCCGTGATCGCAGCGGTGAACTCGGTGATCGCCCTCTACTACTATCTAGCGGTACTCCGCACGATGTGGGCTGACGACGCACCCGACGGCGATATCACGCCCTTGCGGATCCCGCCATCACTCCTCGGCGCCGTGGGCCTCACCGCCTTTGCAACCCTCGCCTTCGGCGTGTGGCCGCGAATTGTTGACACGGTCTCCAACGTGACGCTGCTTGGGGTTGGCGGCTGAGCACTTCGCTCACACCGCTCGACCAACTGGTCCGCGAGCACATTGCTGTTCACGGGCCGATGCCCTACGCCGCCGTTATCGAACGAGCGCTCTACGACTCCGAGTTCGGGTTCTACTCCTCGGGAGGTAGGGCGGGTCGGCGAGGGGACTTCCTGACGAGCGCTGAAGTGGGGCCGTTGTTCGGACACGTCGTATCTCGTGCGATAGATGCCGAATGGGACCGACTCGGCCAGCCCGAAGAATTCACGTTCATCGACTTTGGAGCCGGCCCTGGCACTCTGGCACGAGCGATTCACGCAGCGTCTCCTCGTGTGGCTGACCACCTCCGCTACATCGCTGTCGAGCGATCGGAAACCCAGCGTGAGAACCACCCTGATGGAGTGTTGTCCGTCGATGCGCTCACCACCGACCACATTGGGAGCGGTGTGTCGGGGATGGTCTTTGCGAACGAACTGCTCGACAACTTTGCCTTTACCCCGATTCGTTGGGACGGAGGGGTCCCAGCGTTCGCTTCGGTCGACGTGGATGACCGCAACGATCTCGTCGAGACGTACCTGGTCAACGCCGAGAGAGAAGTTACGCATCTACTTCCCGGCCGGTCGGTCATGGATCAGTTGAGCGCTGCGACGTGGGTTCGCTGGGTCCTGGGTGATGTGATTACTCGCGGTCGCCTCGTCGTGATCGACTATGCACGGCTCTTGAGCGAGGACGTCGAGGTGCGGACCTATAGCGACCATGGCCGAGCGGGGGAGCCTCTCGTCGGCCTTGGCTCGAAAGACATCACGGTCGATGTCGACCTCGAGGCGCTCCAGCAGTCGGTTGGCCAGGCGGAGTCGATCGTCCACCAACACGAGTGGCTTCGTGCTCACGGAGTCGACGAGCTTGTGGAGGAGGGCCGATCGATCTGGCAACGTGAAGCTGGCGTCGGAGACCTTGCAGCGCTTCGGGCGAAGAGCCGTATCCGCGAAGCCGAGTCGCTTTGCGACGAACGCGGTTTGGGTGGATTCCTGGTGTCGGAGTGGACGGTGTAGGACGAGCAGTTCTGTTTGTTTGCTGTCCGGACAAATGGACCAATTTGTTTGTGCCTTTTGGCATGTCGGGAACATTCGGGCACTGTGCCGTTCTTAGAGTTGGTTGATGAATGAGTTGAGAATGAGCGTGCCGCCGATACTGGCTCACGAGAACGATGGGCGAACCTTCCCTCCTTCAGAAGCGTTCAAGTCCACAGCGCTCGTCACAGATTCTTCTCTGTACGACGAGGCCGAGGCCGACTTTGAAGCATTCTGGGCCCGTCAGGCGCGCGAGCTTGTGACGTGGAGCAAGCCCTTCACGAAGGTTCTCGAATGGGACCCTCCGTATGCCAAGTGGTTTAGCGATGGTCAGCTCAACGTGAGCTACAACTGTCTCGACCGTCATGTCGAAGCGGGGCGCGGCGACAAGATCGCGTACTACTTCGATGGCGAGCCGGGCGATACCCGCACCCTTACGTACGCGGAGTTGCTGGACGAGGTGAAGAAGTTCGCCAACGTCTTGAAGTCTCTAGGACTCGAGAAAGGCGATCGCGTTGCCATCTACATGCCGATGATCCTCGAGTTACCAATCGCCATGCTCGCGTGTAGCCGAATCGGTGTTGCGCACTCGGTGATCTTTGGCGGGTTTAGCCCTGAGGCGATCAGGGATCGATGCGAGGATGCGGGCTGCAAGGTGATCGTCACCGCAGACGCGGGCTATCGCCGCGGCGTGCCGTTCGCCCTGAAGCCAAACGTTGACTCAGCGCTCGCTGAGGGTGCCCCCAGCGTCGAGAGCGTCGTCGTGTTCGATCGCTGCGGTACCGACGTCGACATGGTCGAAGGCCGCGACTTCTGGTGGCACGAACAGATGGCCGACGCCTCCTTCGACTGTCCAGCAGAACCCATGGACGCTGAACAGTTGCTGTTTTTGCTCTACACGTCCGGGACGACGGCGAAACCGAAGGGCATCATGCACACGACCGGTGGGTATCTCACCCAGGTCGCCTTCACCCACAAGTACGTCTTCGATCTCAAGGCCGAGTCCGATGTCTTCTGGTGTGCAGCCGATGCTGCATGGATCACTGGACACAGCTACATCGTGTACGGCCCGCTGAGCAACGGCGCAACGAGCGTCATCTACGAAGGCACCCCCGATACTCCGCGGGAAGTTGAGCGAGTCGGGGCCGACCGCTCGAACTGGCACAAGGGTCGGTGCTGGGACATTGTCAACCGATATGGCGTTACGCAGCTCTACCTTGCGCCCACAGCGATCCGAGCGTTCATGAAGTGGGGAGAAAAGGCTTTCGAAAGGTACGACCTAACGTCCCTTCGCGTGCTCGGGTCGGTAGGGGAGCCAATCAACCCTGAGGCGTGGATGTGGTGCCACGAGAACATCGGCAAGGGGAACGTGCCGATCATGGATACGTGGTGGCAAACCGAGACCGGTGCTCACATGATTTCCCCGCTGCCCGGCGTGACAGCTACGAAGCCGGGATCTGCATGCCATGCCATTCCTGGAGTGTTTCCTGAGTTGGTCGACGATGCTGGTGACCCGGTGACTGAAGGCGCTGGCTATCTCACGATCGCTCGGCCGTGGCCAGCGATGCTTCGCGGGGTTTGGGGCGACTCTGAGCGCCACCAATCTACGTACTGGGAGAAGTTCCCTGGACGCTATTTCTGTGGCGATGGCGCCAGGCTCGATAGCGATGGCTACCTCTGGGTGCTCGGCCGGGTAGATGATGTGCTGAACGTCGCCGGTCACCGCATCTCCGCAACCGAGGTGGAATCTGCTCTCGTGGAACACGGCGACGTAACAGAGGCTGCCGTCGTCGGCGTCAACGATGACGTGAAAGGTGAGGCGATCGTTGCGTATGCGATCCTCGCTGAGGGTGTTGTCGCGACCAACGCTCTACGTCAAGAACTTGCTGCACATGTGGTGACAAAGCTCGGTGCGATCTCTCGGCCTCGAGATGTGTACGTCGTCGAAGATCTACCAAAGACCCGTAGTGGCAAAATCATGCGGCGGGTGCTTCGAAATATTGTCGAGGGCGATGATCTCGGCGACACCACGACTCTCGTGGACCAGACGATCGTCGAAGCAATCCGCACGAGCTCCACCGAGATACCCGAACCAGCATGATCGCGGGAGTGGCGAAGTCGCTGCCGTGAGTGAGTAGGCGATCCGCAACAGTAAAAATGGCACGATTTATGACTAAAAACGCACGTTTTTAGTCATAAGAGCCCTCCATCTTCGTTTCAGATAGACAAATGATTAAATTCCCCTAGACGAGATGACGAAGAGCAGGTTATGTTAAGCCGCATGGAACAACTGCGTACCCCGCTCGAAATTGGCTTCTCAGACCTTTCGATCGGTGGGTATTCGGTTGGCCTCGCTCCTACCCGAACGTGTGAACAGCTCGTCGAGGCGTACTTGGAGCTGATTGCACTGGTCCGTCGGGACACTCCGGAGTCCCTGCGGGACGAGGACATCGCGGTTCTGGTAGCCGAGTGCAACATGGATCCAGAGTTCCTACGTAATCGCGTGGTGTCGCACCTCGCGTCACTCGATATTCCTGCCTAAGCGTTTCTTCGCCGTCCATTCTGTGTGGGGGCCGTTTCGCTCCGAGATCGCTCACTGCGATCTCTCCGTCTAGAGTCACTTTCGTCGTTGGTCCTCCGGGCGTGACGGCAGAAGTTGGGCTAGGGACGAGGAGTCACAGGTGAACGAGCCAACTATTGAGGTGTACGAGGTCGAGGAGCGAACCTTCCCTCCTTCAGAAGCGTTCAAGTCCACAGCGCTCGTCACAGATTCTTCTCTGTACGACGAGGCCGAGGCCGACTTTGAAGCATTCTGGGCCCGTCAGGCGCGCGAGCTTGTGACGTGGAGCAAGCCCTTCACGAAGGTTCTCGAATGGGACCCTCCGTATGCCAAATGGTTTAGCGATGGTCAGCTCAACATGAGCTACAACTGTCTCGACCGTCATGTCGAGGCAGGGCGCGGCGACAAGATCGCGTACTACTTCGAAGGCGAACCTGGCGACACCAAGACCTTCACATATAGCGAACTTCTCGACGAGGTGAAGAAGTTCGCCAATGTGCTTACGTCGCTTGGGCTAGAAAAGGGCGATCGTGTGGCGATCTACATGCCAATGATCGTCGAGTTGCCCATTGCCATGCTTGCGTGCAGCCGAATCGGTGTTGTCCACTCGGTGATCTATGCCGGGTTCAGCCCTGAAGCGATTAAGGACCGCTGCGAGGACGCGGACGCCAAGGCGGTCATCACCACCGATGCCGTCTATCGCCGAGGTACCCCCTTCGGTCTGAAGGACAAGGTCGACGATGCCTTGGCCGCAGGTGCACCAACGGTCGAGCACGTCATTGTCTATGACCGTTGCGGCACCGAACAAGAGATGGTCGAAGGCCGTGACCTCTGGTGGCACGAGCTGATGGAAGACGCCTCGCTCGACTGCCCCGCAGTTCCAATGGATGCTGAACAACTCCTCTACATCCTCTACACCTCGGGCACGACAGCAAAGCCCAAGGGAGTTATGCACACGACGGGTGGTTACCTCACCCAGATTGCGTTCACCCACAAGTACAACTTCGACATACACCCAGAGACAGACATCTACTGGTGTGCCGCCGACATTGGCTGGGTGACCGGACACAGCTACATCGTTTATGGTCCGCTCACCAATGGCGTGACACAGCTCATGTATGAAGGCACGCCCGACACACCCCGCGAGGAAGAGCGAGACGGCCCCGACCGCGCAAACTGGCACAAGGGCCGGCTGTGGGACATCATCAGCCGCTACGGCGTGACCCAGTTCTACACCGCGCCAACGGCGATTCGAACCTTCATGAAGTGGGGCGACGATGAGGTCGAGGGGTATGACCTTTCGACGCTCCGCGTGCTCGGAACGGTGGGGGAGCCAATCAACCCTGAAGCCTGGATGTGGTACCACGAAAACATCGGCAAAGAATCCGTACCGATCGTGGACACCTGGTTCCAGACCGAGACCGGTGGGCACATGTTTTCGCCATTGCCGGGTGTGACCGAAACAAAGCCCGGCGCAGCATGCAATGCCATTCCAGGCGGCTTCTTCGAGCTGGTCGATGATGCCGGAGACGTCGTGACCGAAGGCGGTGGCTATCTCACGATTACCAAACCGTGGCCGTCGATGCTTCGCGGCATCTGGGGCGACCCTGAGCGCTACCAAGAGGCGTACTGGGACCAGTACCCGGGCCGGTACTTCTGTGGTGACGGCGCAAAGCTCGATAAGGACGGCTACCTCTGGATGCTCGGACGAGTCGACGACGTGATGAACGTGTCGGGCCACCGCATATCCACGACCGAAGTGGAGTCGGCTCTCGTCGAACACCCCTCGGTTGCTGAAGCAGCGGTTGTTGGAGCTAGCCACGAACTCAAGGGTCAAGCCATCGTCGGATACACGATCCTTGTTGAAGATGCGGTGGTCACCGAAGAGTTGCGCGAAGAACTACGCCAGTACGTAGCCACCAAACTTGGTCCCATTGCGCGTCCAGAGGTCATCTTTCTCGTCACGGACCTGCCAAAGACCCGCAGCGGAAAGATCATGCGTCGCCTGCTCCGCGACATTGTTCAAGGCCAATCCCTCGGTGATACGTCGACGCTCGCTGATGACACGGTCATCGAAGCAATTCGGGTTGGCGCTGCTGAGTCTGACGAAGAGTAAACGGTCATCGGAATACGCTGCACCCCGTTGCCGTTAGATTGGTAGAAGGCAATCAATAGGTGAGCAGCGATGCTCGCCGGGAACAATCTGAGGTGAGCGGAGCTCGCGTAGCGAACAAGTGTCGTTGCGTGGGGATGTTCACCGGAAGTGTGAACAAGTACATGAGTGAAGCCTCCTTTAAGAACACGACCAAGACGGTGTTTCTGCTCGCCCTGCTCGGTGGCATTTTCATTGTTATCGGTGGAGCAGCGAACGGTACTGCAGGCGCGACCGTGGGGTTCGTGTTTGGTCTCGTCATGGTGGGTGGCAGCTATTGGTTCAGCGACACCATCGCCATCAAGTCGGCAAAGGCCGTGCCAGCGGATCGAGCGCAGTTTCCTGAGTACTGGGAGATCATGGAAGATCTCACCACTCGCGCCGAAATGCCGATGCCTGAGCTGTACATCTCACCAAACCCGCAGCCGAACGCGTTCGCGACGGGTCGCAACCCGAAGAACGCCGCTGTTTGCGTGACTCACGGTCTGCTTCAGAAGATGAATTGGGACGAGGTGCGTGGCGTGTTAGCTCACGAACTCGCTCACATTCGCAACCGAGACATTCTCATTGGTTCGGTCGCTGCGGCGATCAGCATGGCGCTCACGCTGCTCGCCCGTATGGCGATGTACGGAGGCCTCTACGGCGGCCGACGGAGCGGTCGCGATGGAAACCCGTTGGCATCCATTGCCTTGATCATCTTGGCGCCGATGGCAGCAGGGCTCATTCGAGCAGCGATCAGCCGCAGCAGGGAGTTCCAAGCCGATGCATCGGCGGCACAACTCATGGGCGATGGTGAGCCCCTCGCTCAGGCGCTCGAGCGCCTCGAAGCTCATGCGAACAACCATCTCGAGCCCGCAATGCACGTGAACCCGGCTCAGGCGTCGAACTACATCATCAATCCGCTCA
>CAZBTI010000087.1:0-9069 GCA_964494395.1 uncultured Acidimicrobiales bacterium
GGGTCGAGGCCGGTCATTTCGAGGTCCATCCATGCGAGCATCGGGCTAGGTTACTCACCCACAGTCCACCTAAGGTTTCTCCGTGCTCAAGATTCCACTGAAACGACTCGATGCCGAACTTGCGGCCCCTACCTATGCAACCGAGGGGGACGCTGGTGCTGACCTCGTGGCGGCCGAGCCGGTGACGCTGGCCCCCGGTGGTGGACGTGCGTTGGTCCCCACGGGAATGGCTATTGCGATCCCGCTCGGATACGCAGGATTCGTGCAACCGCGCTCCGGACTCGCCTACCGACACGGAGTCACCTGCCTCAACACCCCGGGCTTGATCGACTCGGGCTACCGAGGGGAACTCAAGGTATTGCTGGTTAATACCGACCCGACCGAACCCTTCGAAATCAACCGCGGCGACCGCATTGCCCAGCTGGTAATCCAGCAGGTTGAGCAAGCAGACTTTGTCGACGTCGAAGAGCTCCCTGCCGATTCGGTTCGTGGCGAGGGCGGATTTGGTTCGACCGGCGTTTCCAGCCCTAGTTCGTAAGGGTTTTGGAGAACTGCACTACGCCGCGTTCAGGGTCGGCTTCGAACCGATCGACGAGGTCGGTGATGACGACCTCGAACGCCATGAGCGCTTCTGGGTCAGCCGGCACTGGGCCATTCGCAATCCGTGCGACCATGACGACGACGAGCTCATGCCCGTCAACTTCGAAGGTCACGTCGATCGAACCAGCTTGGTCGTTCTCTCCGAGCAGTAACGAAAAAGCCTCTTCAACACCGAGGCGTAGGTCGTCGATGGCACGAATCGACAGTCCTCGCCGTCGTGCGATGCTCGCCACAGCGATGCGGACGAGTCGAACAAACCGAATGGCAGCGGGCACCGTCAGGGAGATAACATCGACGTCGTTGGTTTCAGAACTCTCTTCGGTCGCCAAGTCCATCCCAACGAGTGTGACAGCACGGACGGCCAAAGCGTGCGACCCCTTGAACTCATCGACGTGACTATCCTCGTAGATGTTGCTCGATGGCCGTGGCGCGGGACCAAGTGGTGCCATCTCGTTTCTGACGACAACCTTGCTGAGCTGCACGCATTCGCTGGTTCATTAGGAGCGCGTCGGGTCAGTTTCCAGGGCGATCACTACGACATCGATGTCGACACCCGCGAGGTTGCGATCGCGAATGGGGCCACTCGATGCGACAGTCGAGACATGATCCGTCGCATGCGCGCCGCCGGGCTGCGATTGCGGCCATCGTCATTCACCAAGTGGGATCTCGCGAAACGGAGCGACGAAGAAGAAGGTGTTCCAACCGAGGTGCTCACCGACCCGGTGCTCGCTCAGTTCCTCGACCGAATGGATGGCTGGTTCGTACTATCGAGACTTCGTGACACCGGCGAGCGCTCGACCGGCGTAGTGGTCATGGGCAGCGCACCGATTGAAGACGTCGACTTTCCCGACGAAGAGCCAGCCAACGGCCTCTTCTGCCGTATCGACCATCTTGGAAACTGGTCGATCGAACGCATCACTCCTCCGCCACTCGACACCGAGTAACTACCGCTGTTCGGCTACCTGTCGACACACGTTGCTAGGAGAGATCCTCCGGCTAGCAAGTACTCAGCAGGTTGCGCCTAGGCTTCGAGAAGCTATGCAAACAGCGAGACCGGCGGCAATCTTTTTGTTCACAGGTGCTGCGCTATTCGCTGCGTGCTCGTCGTCAGGTGAGGGCGCGTCTGCTCCGATAACGCCGGACTCGACGATCACCACGACCGTCGATCGAGTGGTCGCTGACGACCTTGCTTCATCGGGGCAGGTCACAATTGGTGAGACGCAATACGACTTTGCCTTCGAGTGCTTCACCGAGGAGGAAGGCCAAGTGCTCGCTCTCGGCGTTGGCGAAGAACCCGGTTCTGCGATTGCGACCCAAGCGGTTGTACAGGCCTTCTCAAACCAGCCCTATGTGTCGGTGGTGGTCGGGGGTGAACGAATCCTCGAACTCGCCCTCGAAGCTCCGGTCGAACTCTTCGTGCAGTCCGGCACCATCAGCGGAAGCGCGCTTCGGTTCGTCGACTCGCAAGGCGAAGTTGGGGTCGGAAACTCGCTCGGGTTGGGTGCGGTCAGCGTCAACTGTGAAAGCTTCGCACCAGATCTTCCGCCCGAGTACTCGTCGAACTAGCCCGCTTCGGCGGCGTCCATCTCTTCGAGGTTGGCGAGCGCTTGATCGATGATTCGAGTGGAGCAGCCCGCCATATCAACCGGCGGAATCAGATCGGTGACGACGTCGTTCGCGATCTTTCGGAGCGCATCTGCTGCAGCTCCCGTGCCGAGTACTGCGGGGATTCCAGTATCTCCACCGTCGACCACGGAGCGATCTAGGGGCACTCGACCGATGAGCGGCGAATCGATCTGTGCAGCAAGGTCTTCGCCGCCGCCGACACCAAATACTTCGTGGGTCTTGCCATCTTCGTCGACGAATGCGCTCATGTTCTCGATGACACCAGCGACCCGGAGGTAGTTGTTGCGACCCATATTGGCGACTCGAACAGCGACCGTTTGTGCGAGCTTCGATGGAGTCGTGACCACGAGCATCTCGGCATGGGGAAGCATCTTTGCCAGGCCCATCTGTACATCGCCAGTTCCTGGTGGCATATCGATGAATAGGTAATCGAGTTCGCCCCATTCGACGTCTTGGAGGAAGTGCTGAACTGCACGATTGAGCATGAGGCCACGCCACATGAGCGCAGTGTCTTCGCCGTCGACCAAAAAACCCATCGATACGATCTCGAGTTCGCCAGCTCCCATACCGGTGACGTGTGGTGTGATCTTGCCGGAGTCGACCGATCCTTCTAGGCGGCCTTCGACCCCGAGGAGGCGTGGGATCGAGTAGCCCCAAATATCGGCGTCGAGTACCCCGACTCGATATCCCTGTATCGCTACAGCGGCGGCGAGGTTTGCTGTCACCGATGACTTGCCAACTCCGCCCTTGCCACTCGCGATGAGGACGCAGCGAGTCGTCGAAGGAACCGAAGTGTCGGGAGCGTTTTGGCTGACATTGAACCGGGCCACCTTCATGACCTCGGCCTTTTCTTCTTGGTCCAACTCGGTCCAGTTGATCTTGACTTTCTCCACGCCGGGCAGGCTGAGGAGGCGAGCCTTCACATCTTTCTGGATCTGGGAGCGCAGTGGGCAGCCCGACGTTGTGAGCGCAATGGTGATGCGCGCAATGCCGTCGTCGTCCATCTTTGCGGACTTTGCCATTCCGAGCTCGACGATGTTCGAACCGAGTTCAGGGTCGATAACACCCTTGAGTACCCCCATGAGGTCTTCGGTCGTGGGTAGATCGGCCATGCCCTGATTCTATCGGCCCAACGCGCCCGGTCTTTCGGAGTTTTCAAGCAAAATCAATGATCTCGGTACGGTGCGGCCTCGAACGTTCGGTCTTGTACACTGAAGGTACCTCGACCCGCAGATACGGGAGCTTTTCATGATCACTCTCACCGATACCGCCAGCAACAAAGTCGGCGAACTCATCTCCGCAGAAGGCGAAGACGGCCTTGCGCTACGCGTGGCCGTGCGCCCCGGCGGATGCTCAGGCTTCAGCTACGAGATGTTCTTCGATTCCGAGGTCAACGACGATGACAAGCTCGAAGAGTACGGCGACGTCCGCCTCGTCTGCGATTCTTCATCGGCCGAAATGCTTGAAGGCGCAACGCTCGACTACACCGAGTCGATCCAAGAAACCGGGTTCAAGATCAACAACCCGAACGCACAGCGCACCTGCGGCTGCGGTAGCTCGTTCTCCTAAGTTCGCTAGCGACTCCGTCGCAGAACCTAGATGAGGTTGACGAGGCCTTCGGTCTCGTTGCGGTCGAACGCGAAATGGCTCGCACCCACGATCGTGGCATCGGCGTCCATGACGAACAGGGACGGTTCGAAGTCGTACTCCCATTCGACGAGCAGCGGAGCGGGCACCGGAAGGAGCCCTTGATCTTGGTCGCGTGCGACGTCGGCGAAGACCTCATGATGAATGATATTGATGTCATCGCGACCTGAGGCGGTGGCGATCAGGTCCTCAAGCGATGGTCCACACACGTCGGTCTGGCAGAAGGCCGGTGTGGAAATGAGTAGTGCCGTCGGCCGTCCGTTACTCAGCGCTTCGTTGAGTGTGAGCTCATGAAAATCGCACGGCCCGCCGACTCGGGTACAGATCTGGGCGACACCTCGCCCATCGTCAAAGGTGGGGGTATCGAAACCGGGCAGGGTTTCGCCGACTTGCCAGAGGGGCGTCTCGTCGCGTTCAACGACGACAAACTCCACGTCGAAGTCGCTGAAGTCGGTACGGGCGAGATAACTACCGGCAGCCGGCGGGCTAAATGTCAGCGCGTAGTAAGGGGTAATCTGCCCCACGCCGCCAGCTGGAACCGTGTACGTGTCGAGGGTATCGCCTTGGAACAAGACCTCGATGTCGATCGAATCGGGGGTGTTGGCCTGCATCGGAAAGCCGTCGTCGGCCACGATGACGAAGGGAAAGCGCTGAGGGCCGTGGCCGGTCACAGCGGTGCTCGGCGCTCGGAAACCATCAGGGAAACGTAGAGCGAGCCGGTCGGGGCTTGGACCACCGCCACCACATGCAGCGAGGGCTGCCGCAGCAGCAGTACCTAGGAGGAAGGTTCGTCGGTCGAACGAAATGGTCATAGCCAAAAGCTACCGGTGATGAAGCCCAGCCACCCAGCAGAGCCGCATCCTTAAGAAACTACGAATCTGTGGTCGCTCCACTGCACATTCGCGGCTCAGCAACCACGGATTCGAAGTCTTGCTAGAGAACGGCGATTGCTTCGATCTCGACCATTCCACCGCGGGGAAGCGCATCGACAGCGAACGCCGATCGAGCGGGTCGGTGGTCGCCAAAGCTTTCGATGTAGGCGACGTTCATCGCGGCGTAGTCGTCGATGGAGTCCAAGAGCACGGTGGTCTTCACGACGTTGCTGAGCGTTGCACCCTCTGCCTCGAGGAGCGCAGCCATGTTGGCGAGTGCTTGGCGGACCTGTGCGTCGATTCCGTCGACGAGCGAACCGTCGACCAATCCGAGCTGTCCAGAGACATAGAGCGTGTCACCGGCGCGGACGATGGGTGTGTAGGGACCAACAGGCTTCGTCATGGCAGCACTCTAGCGCGATACGCTCTTGCCATGGTCGGTGTCATTCTCATCCTCATTGCGCTTCTGTTGTTCTTCCCGATCAACATCATGCTGAGCGGCGCGGCGTTGTCATCGGTGCTCGGGGGAATCATGAAATCGTCCGTCGATGACGCCTACGAAGGTACTGAAGACCTCGCTATTTCTGAGGCCAACCCGTACAACGGGCCGGAGTCGACCGACTAGTTCTCGCTACTCGATCTCGGGTAGCGGTACGGTTTTAACCATGGCACACGCGCAGAACTTCGACCCCGACGATCCGGTGCTGGCGGAGTTGCGCGAGATTTGCCTTGCGTTCCCGGATGCCGATGAGAAGGTGTCGCACGGTCGTCCGTGCTTCTTCACAAAAAAGGTCTTCGCGATCTATGGGGGTGCAACAAACGGCGAGAGCGCCACGAACTTCGACCAATCGCTCGTCTTTAAGGTCGACGACGATGAACGCCTCGCACTCGAACAACACCCACTGATCTTCACGCCGATGTACTGGGGCCCGTCGGGGTGGCTTGGATACGACCTCAGCGGAGATGAAAAGGGTGCGATCGATTGGGGTGAGGTCGCCGAGTTGGTCGAAGACTCGTTTCGGTTAACCGCCAATAAGACCCAGATCCAGGCATTCGACGCCGAGCGTTCTTGAGTCTTAGCTTCCGGCCCAGTCTGCGGTGCCGAGGCGGTAGCCCACCGACCGGATCGTGGAGATCAGGTTGGCGTGCTCCTCGCCGAGCTTCGAGCGGAGCCGTCGAATGTGTACGTCGACCGTACGGGCGCCGCCGTAGTAGTCGTATCCCCAAACTTCGCTCAACAGAATCTCGCGACTGAAGACCTTTCCAGGACTGGCTGCGAGAAAGCGAAGCAGTTCGTACTCCATGTAGGTGAGGTCGAGCGAACGGCCGTCGACCATTGCCTGGTAGGTGTCGACGTTTAGGCTCAGCGGTCCGAAGTTGATGATCGACTCGTCGACCTCGTTGCGCATCAGCAGGTGTTCCAACCGAGCCTCTAGCTCAGCGGGGTGGAATGGAGTGAGGCAGAAGTCGTCGAATTGGTCGGTCCGATCGGCGAGCTCAGGCAGTGCTTCGGCCGACGTGAGCATCAAGGTTGCAGTGCCGTCCTCGTAGCGCTCGTTGAGCCATTCAGCGATGCGGAAGGCCTCGTCGGGGTTGCCGTCGACGGTGACGATCGCTCCCGCCCAACCACCGGCGGGTTCCAACGTTTCCGCGTTCGATGTGTCGCCTACAGCTTTCCAAGCAATCTTGAGCTGATCGAGCACTTTGGTGAGCCCCGAACCCATTGGAGTGGGGTAGAGGAGGATGGTTTGAGATAGCGGTTTGGACACTCTCAGATCACCACTGACTCAGGTAACGGTTGAGTTCGAATGCGCTGACGGTGCGCGAGTACTCGGCCCATTCGGCGCGACGGTTGCGAAGGAACCATTCGAAGATGTGCTCGCCGAGTGCCTCTCGGACCAGTTCTGAACCTTCCATCTCGTCGAGCGCTTCGTCGAGCGAACGAGGCAGGTTCGGAACTCCAGCGGCTGCCGCCTGTTTGCGATCGAACAGGTTGACCTTCGTTTCGGCCTCGAGTTCGTAGCCCTCCTCAATGCCCTTCATTCCGGCGGCCAGAATGAGCGAGTAGGCGAGGTACGGGTTGGACGCTGGATCGGGAGAGCGGTACTCGATACGAGTTGCATCGGGTTTGTCTGCCTTGGTCACCGGAACTCGAACGAGGGTGCTTTGGTTGTTCCGAGCCCAAGACACGTACCTCGGCGCCTCAAGCCCATCGTTGAGTCTCTTGTAACTATTGATGAGCTGGTTGGTGACGGCGGTGATCTCTCGCGCATGACGCAGCGTTCCGGCGATGAATTGCCGTGCGATTGTGCTCAGTCCGTATTCATTTGCGCCGTCGTAGAAGGCATTCTCACCGTCACGCCAGAGCGACATATGCGTGTGCATACCCGACCCCTGCACGCCGTCGATGGGCTTCGGCATGAACGTCGCATGCACGCCCTGTTCTTGGGCGATCTTCTTGACGACCAGGCGAAAGGTCATAATCGAGTCGGCCATCGCCAGCGCCTCGGTGTACTGCAGGTCGATCTCGTGCTGGCTGGGGGCGTCTTCGTGGAAGCTGTACTCGACCGGGATCGACATTGCCTCGAGCGTGTGCAGCGTGGTCTTGCGAAGTCCACTCGCAACGTCAGCGGTGGTCAGGTCGAAGTAAGAGGCCTTATCGAGCGGTTGAACGTTGGTTGGGTCGTCACTGTCGAAATAGAAGAACTCGATCTCCGGGGCGACGAAGAAGGTGTAGCCCGCATCGTGTGCCTTGTTGAGGTTCCTACGAAGGACCTGTCGTGGATCGCCAGCGAACGGTGCACCGTCGAGCGTTTCGATGTTGCAAAAGACCATGGCTGACGGTTCGTCAGCTGACCACGGGAGTAGCTCGAATGTGCGAGCATCGGGTCGGGCTAAGACATCGCTCTCTTGGACGCGACTGAAGCCGTCGATCGAGGACCCATCGAACTGGAGCCCTTCTTCGAACACCTTCTGGAGTTCGGCCGGAGAGATCGCAACCGACTTGTGTTGCCCGAGAACGTCGGTGAACCACAGACGAACGAGACGAACGCCTCGTTCTTCGATGTTTCGAAGCACATAGTTTTCTTGCGGTTGCATAACGTAATGGTCGCAGGTGTTGGGAGTAACCGCTACTTCACAACCGGCTGAAAGCGTTGATTTTGGCGCGGTTTCACACTCCGTTAACAGTCCGATTGTCATCACTCGGCGTGTCGCGGATAGCGTCCATGATGGTTCTCCGTGATCGCCATCGCCGCCGATCCGAGAATATCGAGGCGCAAAGCGTGTCCCCGCCCGAATACAGGGCCCAACCAAGGAGTTCTCGGATGGTTTACCGAGCCGAATACATTTGGATCGACGGCACCGAGCCGACTAAAGAGGTCCGATCCAAGACCAAAGTTCTCGCCGACGGCGAAGAGCCAGGCACCTGGGGCTACGACGGCTCCAGTACCAACCAGGCGCCAGGTGACAAGAGCGACATCGTTCTCAAGCCCGTCGCACAGTTCCACGATCCAATCCGTGGTGGCGACAACATTCTTGTGATGTGCGAGTCGATGCACGTCGACGGATCTCCAATCCCGACCAACACTCGTGCAGCTGCACGCGAGGCAGAGGACAAGTACGGCGACCAAGAGCCATGGTTCGGCCTCGAGCAGGAATACACCCTGATCGATCCGAACACAGGTTGGCCAGCGGGCTTCCCGCCAAACGGTTTCCCGGCACCACAGGGGCCGTACTACTGCGGCGTAGGCGCTCTCAAGATTCACGGGCGCGACTTGGTCGAACTGCACACCGACTGGTGCATCGAAGCTGGTCTCAAGATCTCCGGCACCAACGCCGAGGTCATGCCCGGCCAGTGGGAATTCCAGATCGGCCCAGCCGGCACTACCGAGGTAGGCGACCATCTTTGGGTTGCTCGTTACTTGTTGTATCGGGCTGGCGAAGAGTTCAACGTTGAGGTCTCGATCGAGGCCAAGCCAATGAAGGGCGATTGGAACGGTGCAGGTATGCATACGAACTTCTCGACCAAGGCAATGCGCGAGAACTATGACTCAATCATCGCCGCGGCTGAGGCTATGGGTGCCCCTGGCATTCCAGAGAAGCATCTCAAGGGCTATGGCATCGGTATCGAAGAGCGTCTTACGGGAGACCACGAGACTCAGCGCTTTGACGAGTTCAGCTACGGCGTTTCTGACCGTGGCGCTTCGATCCGCATCCCATGGCAGGTCGAGCAAGATCAGAAGGGCTACATCGAGGATCGTCGCCCGAACGCAAACGCCGACCCGTACACGGTCGCTGCGTTGATGACCGACACCATCGGTTC
>CAZBTI010000087.1:9169-15877 GCA_964494395.1 uncultured Acidimicrobiales bacterium
TGGCGTAAGGCCAGCGATTCTGGCGTAAGGCCAGCGATCGCTAACGAACTTCAGGGAGTCCGCTTCGGCGGGCTCCCTGTTTTCGTTTTGGACGTTCGTTTTTTGGTAGCTCGCTAGCCGACCATCACGTAGCCCTCGACGACGCTGAGGTGGTCCGAGGTTGGTAGGTCGGGGAGCGCGTGGCCGAACTGTTCGTTCCGGGTCTCGCCGACCCACTTTGCATGCTGGTACTCGTGGTTGATGATCGCGATCATCATGTTTTCCGCGATCCGGCGAAGTTGGATCGGTGCGCCTACTTCGCCTCGTTCGATGTTTCCGACGCGGAACTGCACTCGCTCGGCGACCGCTGTTCGGTAATCGCCGATGCGTGCGAGGTCGGGCAAATCGCCGCGTTGGCGTTCTTCGGTCGCTCCGTCCATCAGCGTGTCGAGTTCCCCGTCGGGGGAGGGCTCTGCGGCGGTCAGATTACGAATCATGTAGTGGGCAACGGCCGCTTGATGGCCGAGGTGCCAACCAATGGCGCTTGAGTCGGGCACCGGGCGCCAGTGGACTTCGTCGACGGAGAGATCACGCCACAGGTCATCGGTGTACGCAAGTGCCGTCTCGTATTCGTTGAGAAGCTCAGAGAGCGTTGGCTGGGTCATGATGAATCTCCGTCAGTTCTCGGTGGAGGAAAGGATTGCACGAACGGCTCGTTCACCCGCAACGAGGGCGCCTTCGATGTGGCCGGGAGTCATGGTGGCGGTCTCTGTCGACGCCCAGTGGAGTCGCCCGTCCATGGCTGGGTCTTGAAAGACCCTATGCCCATAGGTTTGATAATCGGCGAGTTGCTCGACGTTCGGCGGAGAGGTGTGTTGTTCGCTTCGCCAGTCCATCACGGAGACTTCACGCGGTGTTGAGGCCTCATTGCCGAACAGCGAAACCAGTTGTTCGATGACCTCAGCTTGTGTCGGGGCGGGTGCTCCCGGAGCGAGAGCGCAGAATCCGAAAATGGCAGCCGGTGTGCCGCCGGGGCCGCTCATGTCGTGGATTTCTCGCATTGGCCCGGTGTAGCTGAAGCCAGCGCCTGCGAGTCCGGCCTCTCGCCAGAACGGTCGGTCGAAGGTGGCGACCACCTTCACTGTTGACCCCATCCAGACCGGCGTGGCCCGAGCGACCGCTGCGACGTGATCGGAGAGGCCGCCGTCAAAGTCGATCGTGTGCAATGCGAGAGCGGGAGGTATGGCGAGTACGACGTGCTTTGCCGACCACGTGTCGCCAGATGCGCTCACGACGAGACCGTCATCAACGCGAGTAATCGATGTCACGACCGTTTCGAGTCTGATCGTCTCTTGCGGCAGCTGAGAGGCGAGGAGTTCGGTGATGGACTGCATGCCGCCGGCGATTCGGCCAGCAGGGGAGGAGAGTTGATTGGGAACCTGCTGAGTGCCTTCGGGAACTTGGAACATCATGGCGCCCGCTGTGTGCTGCGCAAAGGCATCGAGCCCACCGTTGGCGATCAGGGCGTTGATCTTGGCCTCATTCGCCCAGAACCAGGTCGCGCCGAGATCGATGCGCCCCGGTTCGGCGTCGATCGATAGCAAGCGTCCGCCGACTCGGTCGCGGGCTTCGAGTACGGCGATATCCACGCCAGCACCGTTCAAGGCAACCGCCGCGGTAAGCCCACCTGCACCCGCTCCAACGACAACGACGTCGTGTTCTTTTTTGAAGCTCGTCATCGGGGCCAGTGTACGCAACTGAGCAACGAGCTTTGGCTACCGACCAAATTGGGGTCTGGCCCCAATTTGGTCGGTAGCTAAGATCAGGTCATGGATCTCAAACCGATCACGATGGCCAACGGACTCGACTTTGCTGCTGGTATTCAGCTCGGCACGATAATTACGATTCGCAGCGACGGTCGGCCTCAGTCCTCCGACGTGCACCACGGCATCGTCGACGGAACGATCGTGTTCTCCGTACGGCCCGACCGAGCCAAGGTGGCCAATATCGAACGGGATGGCCGAGTGGTGTATCACGTGTCCCACGAGGGCAGCTATCTCAGCTTCGATGCTATGGCCGAAGTGAGCCCGATCCCGACCGAGACCCACGGCCCGGCGATGGACACGCTCATTGGAGCGTTCCGAGCCGTCGCCAAGAAGGAGCACCCCGATTGGGACGAGTTCCGCGAAGCAATGGTGCGCGAAGAACGGCGTGCGATCACGGTGACTCCGACAAAGGTTGTCGGCCTTATCAACCCGGTCTGGTGACATGAACAATCAACAGCTGGACTCGATCATTCGCGAACATGCCGATCAGATCCACAACGACACCCTCGGCCGTTGGCAGTTCGACTATTTTGGTCGTACGTTGATCGTTCTCACCGACGAGTTCAACAACCGAATGCGCATCATCACCCCTGTGGCTCAAGCTGAGGCGCTTGATGAGGAGCTACTTCGCACCTGTATGTCGGCCAACTTCGACCGGGCGCTGGACGCTCGTTACGCGATCAATGGCGAATTCGTGTGGAGCGCATTCATCCACCCGCTTCGCGAGCTCGAGGTGAGCCAAGTGGTCGATGCAATGACCCAAGTTGCCAACCTCGCCGTCACGTTCGGGATGTCGTTCAGCAGCAGTGGACTTACCTTTGGCGTTGAGGAGCCTCAGGACGAAACCGAGTAAATAGCGGCTTTAACAAAGCGACAACCCAAGCCATCGTGCGGCAGTATTTGCCATGTCCACCGAGTCATCAACACCCAGCGTTGCCCCTGCGCCGCGGCTTTCGTTGGTGGACTTTGCGACGATCGTGATCACGTTCTTCTCGCTCGGCATCACGTTGCAGGTCGTGCTGATCGATACCGGTACGGCACCTATCCGAGCCTTAGTGGCATCGTCGGTGATTTTCTCGGCGACCTCACAGTTCGCCTATCTCGCCGTGCGCGACGCCGGGGGAGGCGAGTTGGCGGCGATCATCGCCGGGCTCATCGTCGCTACCCGGTTCGGGATTCTCGCCGTGAGTTTGATCCCGAGACTGCCCCAAGGGTTGTTCCGGCGTGTAGCTGCGGCGGTGAATGCGTTCGACCCGAACGTCGCAATCGCTGTGCAGCAGCAAAGCCCAGAGACCGTCGAGCGCGAATTCTGGCGAACCACCGCGGGCATGATGCTCGGTTGGTTTACCGGGATCTTCGTGGGGACGTTCCTCGGTGATGTCATGGGCGATACGTCGCGCTTCGGACTCGACGCCATCTTCCCAGCGGCGCTCTTGGCGATCATCGGCAACCTGCTGCGAACACGTGACGGTCTCACCGCCGGCATTGCGGGTGGGCTCTTGTGCCTCGTACTTGTCCCGTTCGTGCCCGCTGGGTTGCCGATCATCCTGAGCCTGGGAGGTGTGGGCGTTGCCCTCGCCATGGCATCACGCCCGCAGGTCGGAGGGGCGAAGTAATGACGACGCTCTCGATCATCGCGCTCACCATTGGGGTCTGGGGTCAGCGCCTCGTCGGTGGATTCTTGATCGGTCCTTGGCTAGACCGTCGCCCCACCTTCACCCGTGCCGCAGGCCTCATCCCGGCCGCAGTGGTGATGGCGGTGATTGTTCAACTCACGGTCGCCAACGGACGCTCGCTCGTCGTCGACGAACGACTTGCAGGTGTCGTTGTTGCGGCGGTCTTGGTCTGGCGAAAGGCGCCGTTCGTCCTTGTCGTGCTCGGTGCGGCAGCAACAACGGCGTTGCTTCGAGCGCTATGACGGCAGAACGAGTGGCTTCATCTTCTCGATGTGGCCCGGCCCAATGCCGCAGCATCCACCGATGACCTGCACGCCCCGCTTTACCCAGCCGGCGTTGAGATCGGCATGGACTTCGGGCGTTACCGTGTCGTCGTAGGTCCAGTTCGTGCCGTTCCAGTCGCCAACCTGGGCATAGACACCGACAGGACCATCCCAATACTCATCGACAACGTCGAGGCAGGCATCGACGATGTTCGTTTCGGTGTGCATGATCGACAGGAGTTCGATGTCGTAGTCGGCAAGGATTTCGATCGCAGATTGCAGCGTGTCGTCGAAGTACAAGTGCGGAACGCCATTGCGCATCACGCAGCTCATCCCAACCCATAGCGGCACTCCAATGTCGGCGGTTGCTTCGAGAATGGCGCGAGTGGTGTCGAGATTGCGCATCATCTCCAGGGCGATCATGTCGACCCCCGACTCGACTTGGATCTTCGCTTGGTCGATGTAGTTCCTCACTGCGACCTTGTGCGGCGGAAACTCTCCACCCTGCTCGGTCGTCGACATCGATCCGCTCACCACGACGTGCGGAGCGTTCGCGTTCTCCCGAGCTTCGAGCGCCAGACGCACACCAGCCCGGTTAAGTTCCTCGAACTGATGCTCTCGACCGACCTGAGCCAGCACGTGACGTGAACTCGCGTAGGTGTTGGCGAAGATGACCTCAGCGCCCGCGTGAATGAACTGTTCGTGGACGCTGCGAACAATGTCGGGGAAGGTCAGCGCGGTCGCGCCCGACCACGCGCCGGTGATCATGGTGGCGCCTTGACGCTCGGCCTCGGACCCGGTTCCGCCGTCGATAAGAATGCGCTCGCCGTTCGCCAGGCGTGCTCGGAGATTGTTCATGAGTAGAAACGGTACAGAGGAGAGCGACCACATTGAACACCAGCCGCCGTAGTCTCAAAGACGTGCCTGTACTTCGCGTTGCAATATGTCAGATCAACACCAAGGTGGGAGACCTTCACGGCAATGCCGAGAAGGTCCTCGCCGCTATGGCCGAAGCCGAGCGTGAAGGAGCCGATCTCGCGCTCTTTCCCGAACTCACCATCCCGGGCTATCCGCCCGAGGATCTGCTCCTGAAGCCCGGCTTTGTTTCGGACAACGTTGCCGTGCTGAACGAAGTGGCGAGCAAAATCACCGGACACTGCGCCGCGGCGATCGGTTTTGCCGACGGTGAGGGAGGCGGTCACACGTTCAACTCCCTTGCGATCGTCGCCGATGGCGAGGTCAAGGCCACGTATCACAAGCGAGCGCTCCCGAACTACGCCGTTTACGACGAAGAGCGAGTATTCGTTTCCGGCAACGAACCCATGCGCCTGTTTGAAATCGCCGGCATCCGCATCGGCATGTCGATCTGTGAAGACGGCTGGATCGCCGGTGGCGCCATGGCGCAGATGGGGGCCGGTGGAGCACAAATTCTGGTCAGCATGAACGCGTCGCCGTTCTACCGGAAGAAGACCTACACCCGAGAGGCCGAAATGGGCCTTCGAGTCGAAGAGGCCGGTGGGTTGCCGATCATCTACGGCAATCTTGTCGGCGGACAAGATGAGATCGTCTTCGACGGATCGTCCTTCGTGCTCGATTCCGCCGGCGAAGTCATTGCCCGCGCCGGACATTGTGTCGAAGAAATTCTCGTCGTCGATGTAGAAGCCACCGACAACACCGTCGAGGCAGCAGCGCTGTTCCCCGTGGTGCCCATCTCTGGAGCGACCGGCCGCCAAGGGTCCGCGGTCTCACCGCGAATTGCTTCAATTGGAAACGAACTCGATCTACTCCATGAAGCGCTCGTTCTCGCCACTCGCGACTACGTCCGTAAGAACGGCTTCACCGATGTCTGCCTCGGGCTCTCCGGTGGCATCGATTCGACGCTCACCGCCGCGATCGCCGCCGATGCGCTCGGTCCAGAGAACGTGCACGCTGTGCTCATGCCGAGCCGGTTCTCGTCCAAGCACTCGGTCATCGACGCCGAAGAGTTCGCTGAACGCCTCGGCGTGTCGCATCGAACGATTCGCATCGAGCGAGCCCACGCTGCATTCCTCGAGATGTTCCGCCCCTCGTTCGAAGGTCGAGAAGAAGGACTCACCGAAGAGAACCTGCAGTCCCGTATTCGAGGTGTCATCCTTATGGGACTGACCAACAAGTTCGGATGGCTCGCCCTCACAACTGGCAACAAGAGCGAGGCAGCGGTTGGATACTCGACACTGTACGGCGACACCGCCGGTGCCTATGCGGTCATCAAGGACGTCTACAAACTCGATGTCTACGCGTTGTCGCGCAGATTCAATGAACGTGCAGGGCGTCCGATTATCCCCGAATCGATAATTTCAAAGCCGCCTTCGGCTGAGCTTCGACCCGATCAGCGGGATGATCAAAGTCTGCCGTCCTACGAAGAACTCGATCCGCTCCTCGAGGCATACATCGAGGGCGACAAGACCCAAAGCGAACTGGTCGAGATGGGCTTTGACCAAGAGATGGTCACCAAGATCACCAGATTGGTCGATATCTCTGAATTCAAGCGCCGCCAGACGCCTTTGGGAGCCAGAGTCACAAAGAAGGCATTCGGACGGGATCGTCGACTGCCAATCACCAACGGCTACCGCTAGAACCGGGCATGGCTCTACTCGGCTTTACATGACCTTTAGTGAAAAATGGGTAGAACGGACACTTGTTCGCGTCAAAAACGGACGTCACACTTTATTCATACGTGTTACAGGCGGCACATTTTCACTGAATATTGCGGTGGGCCAACCAATTTCACTCTGTAGAATTTGACTTCAGGTCGACTGCGGTTGGGTCGAAGAATACTTTCGCTTCGCTGGAAGAGTGAATCGAAAAGAACAAGGCAGCTGCAACATTCCTGTTGTTGCAACTACAAGATTGGAAACTCGTGGCCAAAGAGCGTGTCGAGCGGGACGAAGAAGACCTCGTACGGTTGTACCTCACGGACATCGG
>CAZBTI010000088.1:0-13918 GCA_964494395.1 uncultured Acidimicrobiales bacterium
TGGCCGAGGCGAACGGAGCGGAGCGGAGGAGCACGTCGGTTTCCGCGGATGTCGACGCCGTTCACTTCGTTCACTAACCGAGTTTCTCGCCTGCGGCTCCAAACATCGCAAAACTGGCCGAGGCGAACGGAGCGGAGCGGAGGAGCACGTCGGTTTCCGCGGATGTCGAGCGGAAGTCTCGACAAGTTAGAGTCCACTTCGTGATTGGACGTGTGCTTGGGACAGACGATGCCACGCCGCTGCAGTTCTGGGTGGCGATTGCTGAGGGCAGCCTTGTGCAGCTCGATGACGTGGTGGCGATCGATCGTATTCTGCCGACCGGTGAGCGGATTTCGATCTTTGGGATCGTCAATCAGGTTCGTGCCCGTCACGAGGGGGCGACGTTCGATAGCGACGTGTTCCTGATCGCCGAGGGTGTGTTGCCGGCCGAGGTTTCTGAGGCGGCGATGGTGCAGGTCACGCGGGTCGTTCCCGAGGTATTCGTGCCGCCGTTGCCGGGGGCCGAGGTACGAGTCGCCACCGATGAGGAACGAGATGTGGCGCTCGATTTCGACAGCGTCGACCGGCGACTGCCCGCCGGGTTAAGCCGGGAGAACGAACCGATCTTTCTCGATCTCGATTTCGTCGATGGCACCAAGGGCGCGCACATCAACATCAGCGGTATCTCGGGTGTGGCGACGAAAACGAGTTACGCCACGTTCCTGTTGTACTCGCTGTTCAACAGCGGTGTGCTGGGTAACGACGCAGCCAACACAAAGGGCTTGATCTTCAACGTGAAGGGCGAGGACCTGTTGTTCCTCGACTCTCCGAACGCGCACTTAACCCCCGATCAGGCCGCCCGCTACCAACACCTGAACCTGACCCCCGAGGCGTTCTCGAGCGTTGGAATCGTGGCCCCTCCTCGAAAGGGAGATAACACCGCAACCCCTGCAGTCGGCAGCCGCACGACTGGCGTCAAGCCGTTCTTCTGGACGCTCGATACGTTCTGTCGCCAGAACTTGCTGCCGTTCCTGTTCGCCGACGCCGAGGACGAACGTCAGCAGTACACGATCGTGGTGCAGTCGGTCACCGCACAGCTCGCTGCTGCGGTGCGCAACGACCCCTCCCCCGATGGGGCGGTACGCATCGAGGGAACGACCATCCGCACGTTCAGCCACTTGGTCGATGTGATCGAACGCAAGCTCATCCCCGACGACCCCGACGACCGACCCGATCAGCGCTGGACAGGTCGTGCGGTCAGCGGTGGCAGCATCAATGCGTTCGTGCGTCGACTGTCGAGCTCGATTCGTCACGTCGAGCATCTCATCCGGGCCGATATTGCGAACGCTCCAGACTTCGCTCTCGACCTCGACAGCAACCAGCTCACCGTGGTCGACATTCACCAACTGCACGATCGGGCGAAGCGGTTCATCGTCGGCGTGGTATTGCGCCAGGCCTTCGATGAGAAGGAGGCGTCGGGTGTGGCCAAGCCGCTGCAGTTCATCGTCCTCGACGAGCTGAACAAGTACGCGCCCCGAGATTCGTCGAGTCCGATCAAGGAAATTCTCCTCGATGTGGCCGAACGCGGCCGCTCGTTGGGCATCATCCTTATCGGGGCTCAACAGACGGCGAGCGAGGTCGAGCGCCGCATCGTGGCGAACAGCGCAGTGCGGGTGGTGGGTCGCCTCGACACCGCCGAAGCAGGCCGAGACCAGTACGGATTCCTGCCGGGCGTGCAGCGTCAGCGGGCGACAATTCTCAAACCGGGCACGATGTATCTCAGCCAGCCCCGTCTGCCGATCCCACTGCTGATCGAGTTCCCGTTTCCTGCGTGGGCGACCAGAAGTGCCGAAGCGAGCATGCCTTCGAGCACCGATGGTGGAGACCCCTTCCAGGGCCTGTGATGCCCGTCAGACTTCTCCACACCTCTGACTGGCACGTCGGCAAGACCATCCGGGGCATCAGCCGCGCCGATGAACATCGAGCGGTCTTCGATGAGATCGTCGGGATCACGAAGAGCAACGACGTCGACGTCGTGTTGGTTGCCGGTGACCTGTTCGAGACCGCAGCTCCGGGGCCCGAAGCAGAACGCATCGTGTGGTCGACGCTGCTCGAACTCGCGTCAGCCGCGGCCCATGTCGTGGTGATTGCCGGCAACCATGACAACCCTCGCCGCCTCGATGCGCTCGCCGAAGTCTTCGCCCTCGGCAACGTCCACCTCGTGGCAGAGCCCCATCGCCCAGAAGATGGAGGTGTGATCAACATCGACCTCCCGAACGGCGAGCTGCTCGACGTAGTGGCGCTGCCGTTCGTATCGAAGCGCGGCGTCGTGCGCGCCGATGCCTTGATGGAACTTGATGCCTACGAGTTGCAGGGGGTGTACGCCGAGCGCATTCGCCGCCTCCTCGGCGTACTCATCGAAGCCCGCCGGGAGGGGGCGCTCCAAGTGGTGATGTCGCACGGCTTCGTTCTCGGTGGTGGCGCCGCCGGTGGCGAACGGCCCGCCCACCTCGCCGATGAGTACGCGCTTCCCGCTCAACTGTTCTCCTCGGGAACGAACTACGTTGCGCTGGGCCACCTCCACAAGGCGCAGAAAATCCCTGGAGCGACGGCGATCCACTATTCGGGTTCGCCGCTGCAACTCGACTTCGGTGATCCAGATACTCAGAAGTCGGTAACCCTCGTCGATCTCAAAGCGGGTGCGCCAGCCAAGACTACGAAGATCAAACTCGAGCAAGGTCGCCGGTTGCGGACGCTTACCGGGACGCTCGACGACCTCCGGGAAGCCGATGTCGGCAACGACTGGTTGCGAGTGCGAGTCATCGAAGCGCGTCGCCCTGATCTCGCCGACCACGTTCGAGAACTTCTTGGCCCTCGCTGCGTCGATGTTTTGATCGATGCCCCCGACGAACCAGTTGAGGAACGCCGGAGGCTTCGGACGGGCAAGACTCCCCAGCAGCTCTTCGAGGAATACCTCGACGATCTCAACATCGAAGACCCTCGGCTCATCACGGCGTTCAACGAGTTGCTCGCCGATCATCACAGCGGCGTCACCGGTGCGGGTGATACCTGATGCGGCCGCTCCTCCTCGAGATGACCGGCTTCGCAGCTTTCCGCGAACGTACCGTGGTCGACTTCGAAAACCATGAACTGCTGGCATTCACCGGTCCGACCGGAGCGGGCAAGTCGTCGATTATCGATGGCATTGCCTTCGCGCTCTTCGGCTCGGTTGCCCGCTACGGCAACGAAAAGCTGATCGCCCCGATCATCAACAGTCAGTCCGCCGAGGCTCGGGTCCGTCTCGACTTCAGCATCGGGGATGACCGCTACACCGCCGTGCGCGTGATCCGCAGAACATCTACGGGCGGAGCCAGCACCAAAGAGGCAAGGCTCGAGAAGCAAGATGCCAATGAGGTAATCGTGCTCGCTGGCACCGCTGCCGAGGTGACCGCTGAAGTCGAAGACCTGCTCGGCCTGTCGTTCGGCCAGTTCACCAAAACCATCGTTCTCCCCCAAGGCGATTTCGCTCGCTTCCTCACCGAAACGGCCGGTGACCGACAAACCCTGCTGCGTCGCCTTCTGGGGCTCGATGTTTACGCGGCCATGGGTGCCCAGGCGAGGCGCCGTTCCAAGGAAGCCGGCATCGAGGCCGAAGCTACCAAGCAGGCTCTCGGCACGGTCGACATCGTGACGAACGCTGCGCTCGCCCGCATGACCAAGGCCGCCGACAAGATCGAAGCAGCGACCGTTGCGGCGAGTGAAACCCACGCCGAACTCCTCGACGCTCTCCAGGTCCAGGCCGCCACCACCGAGGCGCTCAACCAGATCGACCAATCGATGGGGCAACTCGAACAGATCGAAGTTCCCGAGGACGCCAGGGCCTACGAGAACGATGTCGCCGCTGCAGACAACGCTGTCGCTGACGCCCAGGCGTTGCACGGCAAGGCCGAAGAGCAGCGGGTCGCCGCGGCCGAGGCGGTCAACACGCTCACCCCGGCAGGCGAGTTGGAAACCTCGATTGCGCTGCACGATCGCTCCGACGAACTCGTCACGTCGTGCAGCGAACTCGATGCAGAAGTGAAGAAGGCTACGACGGCGTCGGCAAAAGCTGACGAGGAAGTGACGGCGATCGAGGAGCGGTTGACGGCCGCCCGAGAAGAGCTTGAAAGTACCCGGATAGCGGCGGGAGCAGCGGGGATCGCTGCAACCCTCGCCATCGGCGACGACTGCCCGGTGTGCGCTCGGGTGATCGACGAACTTCCCGAAACACACGTGCACGACGTCGGACGCCTCGAAGATCTTGTGTCAGCTGCCGAAGCAGCAGCCGTAACGTCTCGAAACGCTGCGAGCGACGCACATGGTCAAGCGAGAGCGGCCGAGGCAACAGCGGCAAACGAACGTCAGTCGCTCGCTGCGCTGACCGAGCAAGTGGCAGAACTTCCGACCCGCAAGCAGTTGCTAGCGCTGGCGGCCAAGGTCGAGACCGCGACGACGAGACTCGACGAAGCAGCAGAGGCGGAGACCAACGCGACAATCACGTTGGCCGAGGTAATGAACGAGCGAGCCGCTATCGGAAATCGGGCAGCGCAACTGAGCCGAAACTTTGTCGAGGCCCGTGATGGCGTGGGCGCTCTCGACCCGCCGGTTCCGAGTAGCGAAGACGTCGTCGAGAATTGGAGCGAACTCACCGAGTGGAGCGCCGCCAAGCAAAAAGAACTCGCTGCCGAAAGAAAAGAACTCACGACCAAGGCAAAGGCCGACACTAAAGCCCTTGCCGCCCTCGAGAAGCAACTGCGCACCACCGCGAAACCGTTCGAGATCGACGTCGACACGGCACCTGAAGAGGTTCATCTCGCTCTCGTCACTCAACGAAACGAAATGGTTGCGACCAGAGATGAGGCTGCATTCCGGAAGAAGCGCGACGCCGACAACGCCGCACGAATCACCGAACTTGAAGAAGAGGCACTCGTCGCAACAGAACTCGGCCGACTCCTGAACGCAAAGGGCTTCGAACAGTGGCTCATGTCAGACGTGATGATCGACCTCGCCGAACGCGCAACCGAACGTCTCCACGTATTGTCCTCGGGTGCATATTCGTTGACGACCGATGGCACCGACTTCTCTGTCCTCGACCATCGCAACGCCGACGAGGTTCGCAGTGCTCGAACGCTGTCAGGCGGAGAGACCTTCCTCGCCTCGCTTTCCCTTGCGCTCGCACTGGCTGACAGCATCACCGACATGGCCTCGACCGCGATTCCGCCAACCGAGTCGGTCTTCCTCGACGAGGGCTTCGGCACGCTCGACCCTGAAACTCTCGACGTGGTGGCGACAGCGATCGAAGAACTGGGCGCGGCTGGAAGGCTCGTATGCATCGTGACCCATATCTCCGACCTCGCCGACCGGTTGCCCCAGCACGTTCGGGTGTCGAAAGGCCCGACCGGTTCGACGATCACACAAAGTCCCGAGCTCATCGAGGCGCAAGGATGATCTTCTCGGTTGAAGCGTGGGCTCCCGAATACGGGACGGGCGGCGACGTCGACTCGCTCAGCGCGTCCAATGACGTCGTGCACGCCAATGTCGAGGTTGCGCCAGGCGAGTGGACGCCGATCGCATCTGCTGATGTTGCCGTAACAGGCGACATCTACTTCGTCGACGGCGTGCGACGTATCGACGCCCGGGTGTGGCTCACCGACGATGGGCTCGTCCTACCAGGAACCTGCGCAACCGTCGCGGCCGGGTCGGTTCGGTGCACACCCGATGCTGCAATGGTGCACGACGTTGCTGTCAGGCGTGCGTTCTTCACTCCACCGGCACCGAGCGCGACCTCCATCGTCACCGAATACGGCGAATACGTGCACGTTCCGGTCACTACCGGTTCGCCCGAAGACCTCTACCTGGGCATCCACGATCAGATGACGGCCCTCGAGACCCGAATCGTTCCGGAGGCTGGAACGAAGAATCTCGTGGTCTTCGATGGACCACTCCGGGGCCGGGTCGCGAACAGAACGGTGGGGCTCATCAAGACGCACCACGTGCAGTACCTCGAGGCCGACGAGCAACGCATCGTTGCCAGCCTCGATGCTGGCGAGAGATCACCGCTCTTTACAATCGGGACCGGCCGCTTTGCCCGCTTCAGTTGGTATCTCCGATTGCCCGGTCCGAGAACCCACGGGTGGGCGGGGATCGTGCGCTGCGAAGCCCCCTGCCTCGCCTCTGATCAGGACGGTGCAGCAAACGCTGCAAGCCTCGCCAACCTCGTGTCGGCAACGCTCCCCCGGTATGCGAGCGAACCCCACAAGGAAGACCGTGCCCCGCAGAACCTGTATCCGATCAAGGGTCTGGAGAACGCACTACGGCGACGGCTGGGAGATCAACGATTGCTGCAACGGGCGCTTCGAAAGGCGAGTGCCGAAAGCCCGCCCGGATAGTTCCCAAAGTCGTCGGAGGTCGTCTACAAGCCCGCTAGCGTGGATAGGTGGTATCACCGACATTTCCTGCCGGCGCGTTGCACGCGACCTGGCTCGGCGAACAAATCGGCTTGTGGATCGATGGCCCCGAGGTACAACCTCGAGATATTGCCAACACCGCTATCGGTATCTTCGGTCCGGATCTCCGAGCAAATATCGGGGAGCGCCTCGACGACGTAGAGCTGCTCGAGACAATGGGCTCCGCACCTACCATCACCTCCGCATCGGTCCTGCCGGTCGACGTACGACCGCTCGCCGAATTGATGCTGCCGCGTTCGTCTAACCAGCGGTGGTCACCTTCGATTGCTTGGCTGCACCACGCGACGCTCGTGGCCACCGAGATTGCGGTCAGCGGCCGCTCCATTCCTAGCCTTCGCACCGAGGGCTTGCGCTGGCGTGCCGAGTGGGCTGCGGTTGCCGACCCAGAGTGGGAGGAAACAGTCAAACAGCTCGCCGACATCGTTCCTCCGGTCATGGTGTCTTCACTCGAAGAATCTGTCCTCGATCAGGTCATCAAGATCACCAATTCGCTCGTCGATGCTGTCAGCCGTTTCGCCCTCCAAGAGCAAGACTGGCGACCGCCGTTACCTCGCACGCGCGCGGCAAATGTGGTGGCCCTCCGACGCGTGACGACGGCTTGGTCTGGCGCTGACTCGATCTTCCTCGCCGACTCGGTCGCCCACGAATCAGCATTCGCCGACTGGTCATCACAATTGGCCGAGTACTCAAGCCACGTCCTCGGTGCCCCCGACGTCTCCCTGCAGGGACGGCTTGAGCCACCACAGCGCGAAGACGAAACCCTCGACGGTTCAGCACCCTGGCAGCTCTTTCTCGAGGTGGTCGCCACCGACGGAACGGTCCTTGGTTTTGACGACATTTGGGAAAGCAGCCCAGAGGCACTCGAACTCGCTGATGCCCACGGCCTCGTCCCGCTGCGTCAGCGCATGCGCGAGCTGATCGATCGGCTGTCGAGCCAATTGGCGGCGTTGGCGATACTGGCCGAAGAAGAGAACCCCCACGTCCTACTTCTCAGCATCGATGAGGTTTCCGATCTTCTCAGCGAAGGTCTCGAGACCTGCCGCCTTGCGGGCTTGCCAATTCTGACGCCGAAGGGTCTTTTGTCTCGCTCGGCACGACTCACCGCACGCGCCCAGACCGAATCAAACTTTGGACGGTCGACAGGTCTCAGCCAGGCGATGGTCAGCGTCGACTGGGGTCTTGCACTGGGTGATGTGTCGCTCACACAAGAAGAACTCGAAGAACTCGCTCGTTCAAGCGCCGACATCGTGGCGCTCCGAGGCGAGTGGGTCCAGGTCGACCGGCGCCAGATGCGCGCGGCGTTGCGCCGACTCGAAACGCAACGCCGCGAGGCGAGCGAACTCAGCCCAGCGGAACTTCTCCGGGAGACAATCAACGAACTGGGCGCTGGATCGGCCGCCGATTTCAGTTCCGAGGGTTGGATTGCCGAACTTCTCGACGGCCTACCCGACGACGAGTTGAGCGAAGCGATTGAACCTGCGGGCTTCGCCGGCGAACTTCGCCCCTACCAGCGACGAGCGCTCGGCTGGCTGCAGTTCCTCGGTCGTCTCGGCTTGGGAGGCATTCTCGCAGACGACATGGGTCTCGGAAAGACACCGACCGCACTTGCGCACATCCTCGAACGAACACTGCAGCGTCTACACAACGATCTTCCGAAGCTCCCCCATCTCGTGATCTGCCCACTTTCGGTTGTCACGAACTGGGAGAACGAGGCCACCCGCTTCACCCCCGAACTATCGGTCTTGATCGCTCACGGCGCCGACCGCCCCCGAGGACGAGCATTGGCAACTGCAGCGGCCGAGCACGACATCGTGATCACTACATATGGAACGGCGAGCCGCACGACGAGCGACCTCGCCGCCATCCCGTGGGATGTTGTGATCTGTGATGAAGCTCAAGCCATCAAAAATCACCGCACGAACGCTGCTCTTGCTGTCCGCGAACTTGAATCCCAACAACGGGTCGCCCTCACGGGTACGCCGGTCGAAAACCGACTCACCGAACTCTGGTCGATCCTCGACGCACTCAACCCGGGCATGCTCGGCGGCATTACATGGTTCCGCAACCAGTTCTCAAACCCCATCGAGCGTGGCGAGGGTGCCGAGGCGCTCGACTCACTCCGCCGACTGACCGCACCCTTTGTCCTTCGCCGCACCAAAGCCGACCGTTCACTCGTCCCCGACCTTCCCGACAAGATCGAACAGGTCGCATGGTCCACCCTTACCCCCGAACAGGCCGGTCTCTACCAAGCGGTCCTCGACGACTTCGTCAAGAGCGCTTCCGAGGCCACAGGCATGGAGCGTCGAGGGCTCGTCCTATCAACGCTCACCAAGCTCAAACAAGTCTGTAACCACCCCGCCCATTTCCTCCGCGAGGGCGAGGTTGGCGACGAGGACCGGTCTGGAAAGCTGCAGCGGCTCGACGAGATCCTGGAGACGATCTTCGAGGCGGAAGAACGCACCCTCATCTTCACGCAATACCGAGAGATGGGCTTGATGCTCTCCAGCCACATCGAAGCAAAATACGGCGACCCAGCGCCGTTCCTTCACGGTGGAACGACCTTGAAGAAGCGCCAGGGCATGGTCGACCACTTCCAAAGCAACGAAGGACCTCGGGTCCAACTCATCTCACTTCGCGCTGGTGGCACCGGCCTAAACCTGACCGCGGCTAGCCGAGTCATTCACTTCGATCGCTGGTGGAACCCAGCGGTCGAAGATCAAGCCACCGATCGCACCTGGCGCATTGGCCAGGACAAGACAGTGTTCGTACACAAGCTGGTCTGTCGAGGTACGCTCGAAGAGAGGATCGACACCATGCTCACCGAGAAGCGAGCGCTCGCCGATGCAGTGGTAGGAACCGACGAGTCGTGGCTCACCGAACTCTCGACCGAAGAGCTCAAAGAACTTCTCCGTCTCGATCCTTCAGCTAAGCAGTCGGTGCTCACATGAGACGTCCACTGCGTTCAGACGAAGCGCGTGCGGTCGCGAACCTCGCCATCGACCTCGGCGACCCCGGCCGTATGGCCAAAGCACGACGGATCCATCGCGGGAACAACGTGGGCACCGTCGACATTGGTCCCGGCGTTGCCGAGACGACGGTTACCGACCCCAGTGGCGAACTCTACGACGTCACCGTCACTGTGGACGCTTCAGCGCCAGCGGGTGAGGCGCCAGCGGCCTCGGACGTGACGTCGGTGTGTACCTGCGATGATGGCGGCGATATCTGCACGCACGGTCTCGCAGGCATTCTCGGTATTGCCGAGGAGATCGAGGCCAACGGACGGCTGCTCTCGGTGTGGTCAGGCGGAGCGACCGAGGAAACCACCGCGCCGGTCGAAACCGATACGAGCAATACCGCCCCGGTCATTAGCGATGACTTTCTTGCGGGTAGTTGGTCGAAGGCGCCGGTGATTCCACCGATGACTCCACTGCAGATCGACAATGAGCCAAGCCTGATCGTGGACGAGGTCGATGCTGGCCCCGTCGTGGTCGATGCTCGCTCCGCAATCAAGCGTGGCCTGAGCCGCTATCGCGCTAGAGCGTAGTCTCGCCGCCCTGGCGACTTTCCCACTCGTCGTCGACGATCTCCTGGAGAAATTCAGGAGGTGAGCACCTGTCGTCTCGCAGGCTTTGTTCGAACTGGTCTAGTCCGCTGTCCGACAGATTTGCGACGTGGCTGCTCCACTCGAGACCGATATGGAAGGCGTGTGGGCATTCTCCCTGCTCGCCGAATAGGCCAGCGGACAAGGCAACGGTACCGAGGCCGAGTATCAGCCCGCCCGCGAGCAACCCGCTACGCCGCGCCTTTTCCTCATTCGGTGGCTCTGGGGACATCCCGCAGATATCGGTACCAAATTCGGCAACCTTGACTCACGAACAAAGATTTAGTGCTCGAAGTCTTCTTGTGCCGCGTTGACGACCTGGCCGTCGGCCTTGTCGTAGATCAGAAGCGCCTTGCCGCCTTCTTCGACCAGTTCCGAGCGGACACCCTTCAACAACAGGCGGTCACGAAGCATCGCAGCTTCTCCAGCCCGGTTGAACACCAGCGTTGCGCCAGTGGCGGAGTTTCGGAGTTCGTTGGCCCGCGAAACACGAGCTGACTCAGCGGAGTTCCGAGATTTCTCATTAATGTTGCGATGGATCGTCGGGGCGATGAGCAGCACCACAAAGCCTGCTCCGATGACGAGAGCAACGATCATCCACGGGTCCACCCCGAGAGATTATCTACCAGAGCTTGGAATTACGAAGCAGAGGTGTGATCGCTTGCGCTGACCATGCGGGCCACGTCGTTGGCCTGCCAAAGCGCACTGCGGAGAATCTCTCGATCTCGAAGCTGCTCATCGGTGATAAAGATCCGAACCGCCTGAGGACCGAGACGTTCCTCATGCTCGACGTAGATGTCGTGCAGCTCTTGTCGTTGGTTGCTCGTCAAGAGATGGACCGGGAGGCGAAGTGCCGCAAACGCAGCGGTTTCTGGGTAGCTACACAGCTCGACGAGGGCACTCCGGGCACTGTGACCAGACGGATCGACCGGGTCGTTCGCAAGGTGGGCCAAGAAGTCGAATGTGCGAGGAAGCGCGAGACCGCGGCTCTTATCCTCGCTCGCCAAGCGACCGGGTGAGGTAGGACGCACGGCGGCAGCGAGCGCCGCCACCACGCCAAACTCATGCGCGAGCGAGATGATGTCGCGTTCGGAATCGACCGAGGAGAACATTGCCTGGTGCGTCTCGTAACCGTGCTGGCACAGCTCGACGAGTTCGATCTTGGCTGCGCTGTCGTTCTCTTCGAGCCGGGCGCGGAGGCTACGGGCGGTATGAGCCAGATTGAATCCGTCACCTTGTTGGTCGAGGATCCAACGAAGCTGATTGTCGAGTCGTTGTGGCAGGATGCGATCGGCAAAAAGCGAGAGCTGACACACCTCGTTGGCGACCTGAACGCAGTAGTCGAGGAGGCTCGAGATGTCGTCGCGGGGATCTTCGTCGATCAGATAGTCGTAAAAGACGTCGGTGATCTGATTGGCGAACTGGTCGGGCGTCAATTCGTTCGCTTCACAGAGATCACGAATTGCTTCGACCGCCTCGATTGTCTCCAGATACTGCGGTGAAGTCATCCTTGCCATAATGGCCCGCCCCGGCCTGTGAGGCGCGGATCCACAGCATCGCATTTCGGTCCAACTTGTAAACCGCCAGATATTGGTCAAGAGTCGCAGTGATGAGTGACCCAAAGTCCCTACTCGCCGAGGAAATTCATGCTGCGGCCGACCATATGTCCGCCCGTGAGATTGCTCCGGAGACGTTGACAGAGGCCCATTTGTTGGTCGCAAGGGCGAACGAGTTGCTCTCGACCGGGAAGCTATGGACCGAAGAGGAGCGCTTGATCCGCTTCGCCTCACAGATGGTCGTTCCGTTGGGCGCACCAATCATTGCTGACGGCGCTGAGTTTGAGGCGTTCACTGAATCTCCCTACTCGGGAAAGCACAATCCAATGCGCCCAACGTCAGCGGCCTACAGGAGAGTCGGGGACGAAGTCCACGCGGATGTGTTGGTCGGACCAGCGCTCGAAGGGGCGCCCGGACGAGCCCACGGTGGACTCACGGCAGCAGTTTTCGACGACATTATGGGCGCGACGCAGAGAATCACCGGCCTGAGCGGTTACACGCGAACCTTGACCGTCACCTACCGTGCCAAACTCCCTATCGATGAGGTCGTGCACTTCATTGCCGAACTCGTCGACAAGGACGATCGCACCTTCACGATCGACGCGAAGGCGCTCCATGAGGGGACCACCGTGGCGACTGCGCGCGCCGTATTTACCTCGGTACGTTTCGACACGTTCGAGCCCCCAGAGGACAAGACTCGATAAAGGTTGCCCGGTGGACCGAACGCGCCGCGGGCTGAACTACGTTGAACCCAATGGATCAGAGCGATTTCTTTGCGGTCGAGAACGACCGTCTGCACCAGTTCGTCACGCGTGACGAACTTGGCGACGCCGTCATTTCGGCGTTGCAGCACGATCTCGCAAAGACCGTCGGCGAGACGGTGCTCCCCATTGCGCACTGGGAGAACGACCGAACCGGTCCCCTATCGGTTGCGCTCAATGCAGCTGGAGAACTCGTCGTCGTGATGATGGGCAACTCCTTCGCCGATCAAGGCGACCTGATCAGCGCCATCAGCACGCTCGAGCAGTGGCTTGCCCCGATGGATATGCGGGATCTCGGGGAGCTCTCGGGAAATCCGAGACGCTTCATCGACGGCCTCTGGGAGCTGAACCCTCGGACGCCGCTCAACCTTGCGTCGTTCATGCGCGTCCTGTTGATCAATCCAGCCGTCGACCCCGATCCTGAGGTTGTCCGGGCCAGTATCCCGTTCTCCCGGGTCGACGTGCTCTGGCTCGAAGCGCTCGAAGCTAGTGACGGCACGATCGCTGTTCGCCGAACCAACTCGAAGCCTTCTGAAGCCGCCCACGTCGAAAAAACCAGAGATGCCGGGCCACATACGTTGCAACTCGATCACGAACCTGCGCAAGCCTCGACCGTCGAGGACGGTTCGCCAGAGGACGACATTCTGTTGCTCCTTGACGATGACACCGCATTTGAAGCCGAGTCGGTCTTTGCAGACACTGCCCCACCCGAAACAACGAATGTCGCGGAACCAAAGCCAGCACCTGCGAGCGATCGAGAGATCATCGATCTCACGGTCGACGAGATCCGGGCTGACGGCACTCCCGTCGTGGACGACATCGTCTTACTCGACGAACCATCGCCACAACCCACCTCGGTGACCGCAGCTCCGATCGCTGGTACGTTGCCGACGATCATTCGTGGTTCGAGTTACGTCACTGCCGAACTACCGCTGCACTTCGATGCCAGCGCGTCTCGTATCGAACCTATCTGCGATGAGCTCTTTGCGGTAGGTCCGCATCTCGTCCTTGTGGTCGACATCGACGACCAAGACGAGACGCCTATCGAAACCGCGTCAATCTTTCGGTGGGAGACCGTGTCTGGCAAGCGCCAACTGTTCGACCTGCACGCACTCGACTCGACGAAGCGACGGCGAACGGTGCACATCTTTGTCGAGGGACGGTCCCAACCAAACCGGGTCTTCTACGTGGGCACCGGCAAACTGCTCACTCAAACCGACCGGTCTGGAGTGAGTGGGCTGTGGTTCAAGCTCGATGCTCCACTCGACGCCCATCCGGCAGCAATCCTGCAAGCTGGTCGACTGCCCAGCATGACAACTGAGCCAGCAGCGGGCACCTTCAGCTTTGCATCCCCGCACCCCGGCCCGCCCATTCCTCCAGGCGCACCGGCTCACGAACAACGCCCCAACTGGGTCCCAAACGTCTAGGGCGAAGCCTTATCGGCTGACGGAAGAGACTCGGCCCCGAGCGGGCCGGCGCCGAAGGCGCAAGAGCGGGAAATAGGTGAAGAGTCGA
>CAZBTI010000088.1:14018-15753 GCA_964494395.1 uncultured Acidimicrobiales bacterium
TAGGTGAAGAGTCGACATCGATAAAATCAGGGCGCAGCCCTATCGATGGAGACTCGGCCCCGAGCGGGCCGGCGCCGAAGGCGCAAGAGCGGGAAATAGGTGAAGAGTCGACATCGATAAAATCAGGGCGCAGCCCTATCGGAAGAGACTCGGCCCCGAGCGGGCCGGCGCCGAAGGCGCAAGAGCGGGAAATATTGAATCGGAGCCCCGAGCGGGCCGGCGCCGAAGGCGCAAGAGCGGGAAATAGGTGAAGAGTCGACATCGATAAAATCAGGGCGCAGCCCTATCGATGGAGACTCTTCACGGTCAGGACCGGCCGAAGAAGGAGTCGAAGCCGTGCACGACTGGGTGCGGTGACGATGCGGGGATCTGGCTTTCTTGTGCGACGAACATGGCGGTCGACATGCCGAGTGAACGAGCCATATCGAGGTCGTCGAGTTGATCGTCGATGAGGAGGCTGTCGGAGTACTCGACCTTCGTCATGCGGCGTAGAGCCTCAAAGAACGCAGCGTCGGGCTTACGCGCACCGATCTCGCCGCTGATGACGAAGAAGTCAACGCGGTCGTCGAGTTCATATTTCTTGCGGAGGATGCTCGACCAGCCGAGCACGTTGTTCGCAATCACGGCGACACGCAACCCTCGGTCGTTGAGGCGATCGAGGAAGTCGATCACCCCGGAGCGGAGCTGAAACTGATCGGCGTAGGCGGCATCGAGCTCTGCAGGCTCGTCAGCGAGTCCAAGCTGTGCCCACAACTCGGCGCTGGAAAGCCGACCGAGGCTCGCTGAGCGGAACCCGTCGTTGATTTCTTGGAGCGAGGCCTTCCCGCCGCGCTCACGAACGAAGGGGACGAGTCGTGCACCAACGTCGTTGGACTCGTCGTACAGCACGCCGCGGGCATCGATGACGACGAGTTCGAGCCGTGGTGGGCGTTCGCGGGGAGCGGTTACGGGGGTTGTGTCCTCTGCCTTCTCGGGACGGCGCATCTGGACGACTTCTTCGCCGCGGTCATCGACACGACGACCGCTGAAGCGGGCGAGTATGCGGAAGATGATCAGGGTTCCGAGCAGACCGAGCGATACGAGCGCTACCGCTGCCCAGATTCTGGGGACTTGGTCCTCGATGCTCGAGTTGACTTCGATATCGGTGGGCAGCGGGTCTAGCGGTGAGAGAGCCCATGATGCGACCTGGCCGTCTGTTTCGGGGGTATTCGCCGTCACGTTGCTCGGTAGGGCAACGGTGAACTCGAGCGTGACGGTTTCTTCGAGCGGTCGCCCAGCGGCCTCTTCGAGTTCTACCAGTGAAAGACCGAGCGGATTGCCGACGAGGCCGGTGATGTTGTCATCGCCGAAGGTGGAAAGCGTGATCCTCGGATCGACGATTCCCGTCACCTCATAGGTCGTGCGAGCAAACGACCGGGAGCGAAGAACGGTGAAGTCGGAGAACAGGGTGTTCGGACCGGCGATTTCGGCGAGCACACCGTCGAGGTCACTGCCGTTTGCGAAGCCCTTCGTTGCCTGAACCACTAGCGACTCGGGCGTGTTGACGAGTTCCTCGACAGCCCAACCAGCCGAAGGCAGGTCTTCGGTGCGAAGGGCCGTGAGCAGCTCTGGAGCAGCAGCGATGACCTGTTCGTTGAACTCAGCGGTGAGAGTGACCGTTCCCGATCCGTCTTCGAGAACTTCGACGTCAACGACGGCGTCGATTTGGCATGCACTGAGGATCAGCGCCATCACG
>CAZBTI010000089.1:0-5755 GCA_964494395.1 uncultured Acidimicrobiales bacterium
GAGCTAGACGACCCTGTTGATGTGGCCCATCTTGCGGCCCGGTTTCGTCTCGGCTTTGCCATAGGCGTGGACCGCAACCCCGGGTTCTTGAGCTCGTGCGGCGATAGTGTCGATTTCATCGCCGATGAGGTTCTCCATGACGACGTCGTTCTGACGGGATGGATCACCGAGCGACCAACCAGCAACGGCTCGAATGTGCTGTTCGAACTGATCGACAACACAGCCGTCTTGGGTCCAGTGCCCGGAATTATGAACCCGCGGCGCGATCTCGTTGACGACCAGTCCACCAGAGGTGACGAAAAGTTCGACACCCAGTACACCGACGTAGTTGAGAGCATCCAGAATGGTCGACGCAACGGCGACAGCATCGGCGGCCACGGCATCGTCAACCGGAGCCGGCACAGTGGTGGTTCGCAAGATGCCGTCGACGTGGACGTTGTGTCCGGGGTCGAAGCACTTCACTGCACCGCTCGTCGAGCGAGCAGCGATCACCGAGATCTCGAGGTCGAAATCGACGAATCCTTCGAGAATCGCTGGCGCGCCCTGGAGTGCATCGAATGCATCTTCGAGTTCGTCGGGCGAGTTGAGGCGCGCCTGGCCCTTCCCGTCGTACCCGAAGCGTCGCGTCTTGAGGATGGCGGGTAGTCCAACTTGTTCGGCTCCGGATTGGAGATCGCCGAGTGTCTCGACCGCCGCGAAAGGCGCAACCCGTAGCCCGATCGACTCGAGGAATTGCTTCTCGTCGAGCCGGTCTTGACTGGTGGCCAATGCGTTGCGGCCCGGGCGGATCGGTGCAAGCGATTCGAGCAGGTCGAGTGCCGAGGTGGGGACGTTCTCAAACTCGTAGGTGATGACGTCGACCGCTTCACCGAATGCTCGAAGGGCGGCTTCGCCGTCGTACGGCGCGGTCGTGACGGTTTCAGCGACATGTCCCGCAGGTGGCTCGGCACCCGGTTCGAAAATGTGGCAGCGAAGACCAAGGCGCGAGGCGGCAACCGAAAGCATCCGGCCGAGTTGTCCGCCGCCCAAGATTCCAATGACCGAACCCGGAGCGAGGGTGTCAGCCATCTGTTGGAGCATCTGGAATGGAAGCCGACAGAGCGTTACGCCACTCGGTGAGGCGCGCAGCAACAGCACTATCAAACGCAGCAAGGATTCCAGCAGCGAGTAGACCAGCATTGGCTGCACCGGCACTTCCGATGGCCATGGTTGCGACCGGGAAGCCCTTCGGCATTTGCACGATCGAGTACAAGCTGTCGATCCCCGACAGAGCCTTTGTCTGAACCGGCACGCCGATAACCGGAACAATTGTCTTCGAGGCCATCATGCCTGGCAGATGTGCTGCACCACCGGCGCCAGCGATAATCACCTTGAGTCCTCGTTCAGCCGCTGTCGTGCCGTACTCCCAAAGACGGTCGGGCGTGCGATGAGCTGAGACGATCTTCTTCTCGTAGGCCAGCTCGAGTTGATCGAGAATATCGGCAGCCTCTTTCATGGTGGGCCAGTCGGACTGACTACCCATGATGATGCCGATTTCGATATCTGCCATCTTCCCTCCAGGAGATGAGATCTAGCGCTCTTTGTAGATTCTGACGGTCTGACTCAGAGGGACCAAGTCCCGACGGTGGCTGCGCTCGGTTTCCTTGACTGCTTCGTTGACCGCTCGGCTAGACGACCGATGCTGATCGAGTTCGGCTTCAAGCTTTGCAACTCGTTGTTCGAGTTCGAGCACACGCTTTACGCCCGCCAAGTTCATGCCCTCTGAGGTGAGTTCAGAGATCCGCTTCAACAACTCGATATCTTCGTCGGAATAGCGGCGCGATCCACCCGAGGTGCGAGCGGGTTGTACCAGCCCTTTGCGTTCGTAGATACGTAGCGTCTGTGGATGCATGCCGCAGAGCTCTGCTGCAACCGAGATGACATAGACAGTGGCGCGCCGGGCCATCAGTTACCCCTAGGAGCTGGCTCGGAAATTTCAGCCAACTGCTCGATGAGGGTTCGCTCTTCACTACTCGGGCTCTTTGGCACGTGGACATTCACCGTCGCCAAGAGATCGCCCGAGCCTGTGCTTCCTTGGACTCCTCGGCCACGTACCCGAAAGACTCGGCCCGATTGTGTGCCAGCGGGAATTTTGACGGTCACTGACGTGCCGTTGAGGGTCGGCAACTTGACCTTGGCTCCGAGTGTCGCCTCAGCAAAGGTGATCGGCACGTCCATGAGCAGGTTCAGTCCATCGCGGTCGAAGAGTTCGTGCGGTTGGATGGTGATCGTGACGAGAAGGTCGCCGGGTTCGCCACCTTCGCGTGAACGAGCACCTTTGCCTCCCACGCGGATGCGTTGGCCATCGGAGACCCCAGGTGGGATCCGAACATTGACTTCCATTGGCTTGTCGAGCGCTTCGGAATTGATCCGCACCGACTTGGTGACCCCGTGAACCGCCTCGTCGAACGACAACGTGAGTCGAGCCTGAAGATCGGTGCCGGGCATGGGACCAAAGCCGCCAAATCCGCCGCGGTTCGAGCCTCCTCCCCGGGCACCGCCGAAGAGACCACCGAGCAGGTCGGAAAGGTCGCCAAGATCTCCAGCGTCGCGAGCGCCACCGGGGAACCCTCCCCCGCCACCACCGGGGAACCCCCCGCCGGAGAATCCTCCGCCGAGACGACGGAAGTCATCGTATTTCTTGCGGTTGGTCTCGTCACCGACAACGTCGTATGCCGACGAGATCTCCTTGAACTTCTCTTCGGCCTTGGCATCGCCTGCATTCGCGTCGGGATGATATTTGCGGGCGAGATTTCGGTATGCCTTCGTTATGTCTTTCGCGGATGCGGTCTTGGAAACTCCGAGGACTTTGTAATAGTCCTTGTCCATCCATTCACGTTGGCCGTCCATTTCTCACCTCCTATCAAACTACGAATCTGTTTCTTCCGATCAGCCAACAACTTTGACCATGGCAGGTCGAACAACTCGACCCTTCCAGAGATAACCAGCGCGGAGAATCTCCGCCACGACCGGTCCGTCCGTCTCTCCATTGCCTGGGTCGTGCATGACCGCTTCGTGCATCTCTGGATCGAACGGAGCTCCGTCGACGGGAGCCAACAGCTCGAGTCCATTCTTCTCGAGCTCGGTGATCAGGGCACTTCGAATCGGCCCAGCTGCAGATTCTGGATCTTGCACCAACGCAGAATCGCACGCATCAAGAACAGGAATCAGATCTCGAACCAAGCCAGCGGATTGCGACGCAGCTGCCTCACTCACGCGCTTTTCGGATTGCTTGCGAAAGTTCGCGAAGTCTGCAGCAAGGCGTTGTGAGTCGGCCAGATAAGAGTCGCGTTCCGCTCGAAGCGCAGCCACATCACCCTCAGCTTCAGCGCCATCAACCGCTGATCCCGCTTGGGCGGAATCGGTGTTGTCGGCATAGCCGAGGTTGACTTTGGGTTCTTGAGACTCGTCATCTTCGAGAGTGTGATCGTAAATCTGCGAACCGGATGCGCCGCCGGCCTTTGCGGCCTCGGCGGCTTCTCGTCCGCTTACTGCTTCATCGACTAGAGCGTCGATTGCCGACTGGTCGTCGTCACTCATTCTCGTCCTCGGCCTCTGGCTCGTCTTCGATAATCTCGGCGTCGACAACATCGTCCTGAACTGCATCGCTTACGTCGCCATCGACCGGATCGGCGTTCTGCGCTGCAGCGTCTTCGTAGAGACGCTGGGAGAATCCTTGAGAGGATGTCATCAGTGCCTCGGTCTTATCCTTGATATCTTCGATGTCTTCGCCAGCGAGTGATGTCTTCAGGTCGACGAGCTTGCCTTCAACGTCGGCCTTCTCGTCACCTTCGAACTTCTCGCCCTGATCACGCATGAGCTTCTCGGTTTGATACACGAGCGAGTCGGCGTTGTTGCGAACCTCAGCCTCGTCACGACGGCGAGAGTCTTCCTCGGCGTGTGCTTCGGCGTCGCGAACCATCTGATCGATCACGTCATTGTCGAGCGAGCTTTGACCAGTGATGGTCATCGACTGCTCTTTGTTCGTGGCTCGGTCCTTTGCCGACACGTGCACGATGCCGTTGGCATCGATGTCGAAGGTGACCTCGATCTGTGGCACACCGCGAGGTGCGGGTGGAAGATCGACGAGCTGGAACTTGCCGAGCGTCTTGTTGTACGCCGACATGTCGCGCTCTCCCTGGAGCACATGGATTTCAACCGACGGCTGATTGTCATCGGCAGTCGTGAACACCTCGGTGCGCTTTGTTGGGATGGTGGTGTTGCGTTCGATGAGCTTGGTCATCACGCCACCCTTGGTCTCGATACCGAGCGACAGCGGTGTGACGTCGAGGAGGAGCACGTCCTTGACCTCGCCCTTAAGGACACCGGCCTGAACAGCTGCGCCTACGGCGACGACCTCATCGGGGTTCACGGTCTTGTTTGGTTCGTTGCCGGTGAGTTCTTGAACGAGTTCGGCGACTGCTGGCATACGGGTTGAGCCACCGACGAGGATGACGTGGTCGATCTCGCCCTTGGTTAGACCTGCATCCTTGATGGCTTGCTCGAATGGGGTCCGAGTCCGCTGGAGCAGGTCGGAGGTGAGCTCTTCAAACTTCGAACGGCTCAGTGCGTAGTCGAGGTGAAGCGGACCAGCGTCGGTTGCGGTGATGAACGGCAGATTGACCTGCGTCGACTGCACCTGACTGAGCTCGATCTTTGCCTTCTCGGCAGCTTCCTTGAGTCGCTGTCCAGCCATTGAGTCAGCCGCAAGGTCTACGCCGTGATCGTTCTTGAAGCTGGTTACGAGCCATTCGATGACAGCCTCGTCCCAATCGTCGCCACCGAGCTTGGTATCGCCATGGGTCGAGCGCACTTCGAAGACACCATCACCGATCTCGAGGACCGAAACGTCAAAGGTGCCGCCGCCGAGATCGAACACCAAAATGGTCTGGTCGTCTTCACCCTTGTCGAGGCCGTACGCCAGAGCTGCTGCGGTTGGTTCGTTGATAATTCGCAGTACTTCAAGGCCAGCAACCGTGCCAGCCTCTTGGGTAGCGGTGCGCTGTGCATCGTCGAAGTACGCAGGAACAGTAATGACGGCCTGTGTAACCGACTCACCGAGGTACGCCTCCGCGTCACGCTTCAGCTTCATCAGAGTACGGGCCGAAATTTCCTGGGCCGTGTACTTCTTATCGTCGATGTCGATCTTCCAGCTCGTGCCCATATGGCGCTTTACTGAGCGAATCGTGCGATCGGGGTTGGTGATTGCCTGACGCTTTGCGACTTCGCCGACGAGAACCTCGCCGTCTTTCGCAAATGCGACGACCGATGGAGTCGTACGCGAACCTTCTGAGTTCGCAATGACGACGGGGTCACCACCCTCGAGGACGCTGACCACTGAGTTGGTCGTTCCGAGGTCGATACCTACTGCCTTGGACATGTGTAATTACTCCTGAATATCTGCTGGGGAGAAGAAAAGACTTGTGTGGACTGCGCTCAAGTCTAGGAGGCCGTATCGGCAACGCACGACCTGTTTGGCCGGCCGTCACCTACTCGCTCGTCGACGGAGTGAATCCTTAGTCGGTAGCACTCAACTTTCTTCTGAGGAGTTCTATTCCCAGCGCAAAAAATATTTCAGAATGATGGAGTTGATTTGTTGAAATGTATTGGATTCTCTCACCGGCATAAATCCACAGCGCCCTGTGGATTCAGTGGATAACTCACTTTCTGCGCGGGCATAGTCGACAAAACGCGCGCAGATCCATAGCTGAGTGAT
>CAZBTI010000089.1:5855-12623 GCA_964494395.1 uncultured Acidimicrobiales bacterium
ATAGCTGAGTGATCGTCGAGTGAAGGCTGAATGAGGAGATTGTTAGAACGGTTTTATTAGAAGGTGAGCAGCGAGATGTCGTAGTCGTCGGGAGCAACAAATCCCAACAGGTTGAGCAGTGTGGCAGCGACGTTGCTCAATCCAGCCTTGTCGACGTTGGCCAGGTTGAGCGTCTCTTCGTTCGTCGGGTCGTAGATCGCAAAGGGCACAGGTGACAACGTATGACTTGTCAATGGCGTCTTCACACCATCCTTCTCGGTGTACATGATGTCGGCATTGCCGTGATCGGCAGTGAACACCAGCACTCCCCCAAGCTCAGAAATGACTTCGAGCAAACGTTCCATGCAGGTCTCGAGTACTCGAATTGCTTCGATCGTGGCGTTGAGGTCGCCAGTGTGGCCAACCATGTCGGGGTTAGGAAAGTTCAAACGTCCCCAATCGAAATCGCCAGAGCGCAGCATTTCGATCGTCTTGTCGGTGATCTCGATCAGCTTCATTGCCGGTGTCTTGTTGAACTCGACGTTGTCCGATGGTATCTCGACAAAAGTCTCGAGGGATTCGTCGACGAAACCAGACTTATTACCGTTCCAGAAGAATGTGACATGGCCGAATTTCTGGGTCTCACTAATTGCAAAACTTCTCAAGCCCTCCGCACAAAGGAACTCGCTAATGGTGCGATCGATCGCTGGCGGCTCAACGAGGTAATTCGTCGGGACAAATGCGTCGCCGTCGTATTGAAGCAGTCCCACGAAGCTGACATCTGGGTTTGAGCCACGATCGAAGTAAGGGAAGTCATCGTCGTCGTACGCTTGGGAGATCTCAATAGCACGATCACCTCGGAAATTGAATAGCACGACCGCATCGCCGTCGGACATTGTGCCTACGGGTTTCGAATCAGCATCGACGACTACGAACTCGCCGAGGTTCTGATCCCCTGTGTCGGATTCGCTATACATGGTCTCGACCGCTTCTTTTGCCGAGGAGAATTGGCGACCTTGACCGTGGGTGTGGGCGTTGTACCCACGCTCAACCATGGGCCAGTCCGCGCCGTAGCGATCCATCGTGACCCACATTCGGCCGCCGCCCGAGCCAATTCGGTAGTGCGCGCCGTCGAGCGTGTCGTTGATTTCAGAAAGCACCGTTTCGGTGGCTTCGATGTACCCCAGGGCGGAGCGGACAGCGACGTCACGCCCATCGTGAAGAATGTGCACAACAACGTCTTTGATGCCGATCGCTGCGGCCTCTTTCAACAGTGCGTAAAGATGATCGGTGTGGGAATGGACGTTGCCATCAGAGTGCAGCCCCAGAAAGTGCACCGTTGCCTCTTCGCCTGCCGCCACCACGGACTGCCAGGCTGCAGACTGATAGATCGAACGATCCTCGATTGCCTTGTTCACCAACTTTGCGCCCTGGGCAAAGATGCGGCCGGCACCCAGCGCATTGTGTCCAACTTCGCTGTTGCCCATGTCGCCGTTGGTTGGAAGACCGACGGCGAGACCGTGGGCGAGAAGTTCTGTTGAGAGCTCCGATGATAAAAGTTCATCGAGCACCGGGGTATCGGCTTGGGCAATCGCATTGCTTCCCACATCTGGGGCGCACCCAAATCCGTCGGCAATAACGAGAAGAAGGGGACCCTCTCGGTCGAGTGATGGGTCGAGTTTTTGAAGCGACATTTCCATGCCGCCAGCTTAGGTTCATGTTGGCGCGTAGGCTCTCCGATATGACACGACCTTCGCCACTCGAGACCGCCGCAGTCGCCGAAGCCATGAAGGCACTTCATCCGGATTGGGATCTTTCCGCTGGCAAGCTTCATCGCGAGCTCACCTTTGCGAACTTCGTCGAGGCGTTCTCGTTCATGACCGCCATCGCGCTAGAGGCCGAAAAGATTGATCATCATCCCGAGTGGAGCAACGTATATAACCGAGTCACGATCGATCTGATTACTCATGACCACTCAGGGATTACACAGCTTGATCTTGATCTCGCTGCCCGCGTCGATGATCTATCAGGCTGAGCGGAACTCGCCTAGCTGACTCGAACTGGCATCAACAGGTACAGGAAGTCCTCAGAGTCGCTGCCGCGCATGATCGCCGGCTTTACCGAGTCAACGGTTTGCAGCGTGATCTCTTCGCTCGGGGTTACATCGATGCCATCGAGTAGATAGTCGGGGTTGAACGCCACGGTGAGTTCGTCACCTTCATAGTTGGCATCAAGAACTTCTTGGGCCTGACCAACATCTTGAGTCACGGCGACCAGTTCGAGTCCGTTGTTACTCATGTTCAATCGGATGGGCGTTGCTTCCTGGGCCATGAGGCGCACACGCCGAACCGCATCGAGCAACTCGGCGCGGTTCACGGTCATGACATTTGGGTAGGAGTCTGGAATGAGTCCTCGGTAGTTCGGAAACTCTCCCTCGATGAGGCGAGTAACCACTTCGGTTCCGCCGACAGAAAAACGAGCATCTCGTTCGCCCAATCGAAGCGACACTTCGTCGTTCTCGCCAAAGACTCGGCTGAGCTCGGCGAGAGCTCGAGAAGGAACCAACACTGCTTGATCACCCGAAAGCACAGACGTGCCGGGCAAATCTCGCACGGCGAGGCGATACGAATCGGTCGAAACCAGTCGAAGCCCCTCCCCTTCTGCAGCCATGAGCACACCGGTGAGAATTGGTCGCGAGTCGTCGGCCGACGCAGCTTTGACGACCTGCTTCAGCGATGCGGAAAGATCTGCGGCGTTAAGCGTGACCTCTTCACCTTCGGGCTCGCCGAGTCGTGGAAAGTCATCGGCGGGAATGGTACGCATCGAGAATTCGGAGCGTCCCGCCGTGATCTGGACTTCTTCGCCCTCAACAACGAGGTCGACCGCTCCAGGTCCGAGCGCACGAACAATATCTGCAATCAGCTTTGACGGGATGACGACAACACCATCGGTATCGCCGCCGACGGTAATGATCTGGGAAATCGTGAGGTCGAGATCCGAACCAGTGACGGTCAGTTGATCCCCTGCGAGCTGAAGGTGTAGTCCCGACAGCGCAATATTGCCTGCCCGTCCTCCCACAGCTCGTCCAGTCGTGCTGAGTGCCTCGAGCAAGACGTCACGTTCACATCGGAATTTCATCGTTCCACATCTCTTTATAGGTCGGAATCGGATTCGGTAATAGGTAGGAGTAGGCGTGTGGATTGTGGACAGTAGCCGCTGGCGTCTGATTTTTGAACGATCCGCTGTCCAGTTGTTATCCACTGCAATCCACAGGTTCGGGTGGACCGAACATTCGCGCGGTGGATGGAGGTTTGCCGACTCACAGGGTGAGCGTCAAACTCCACACCCGCGTTCCCAGTCAAGATTCGCATTCTCCACAAGTTATCCCCAGCTGTGAACACTGGTCGCGCGAACACGCTCACCGATTGTTGCTCTTGATGCGGTTGGTCAACTCGGTGACCTGGTCGTAAATCTCGCGGCGTTCAGGCATGAGTTTGGTGATCTTGTCGACGGCGTGGATCACCGTCGTATGATCTCTGCCGCCGAACTCACGAGCGATTGCTGGATAGGACAAGTCGGTTGCTTCTCGGAAGACATACATTGCCACCTGGCGTGCAGTAACGAGGGGACGACGACGACTGGCGCCGATGATGTCGTCGACGCTAAAGCCGAACATGTCTGAGGTCTCGTTCAAGATGATCGATGGAGTGATCTGTCTCGGCTGATTTGAGGTGAGCAGGTCGCCGAGGACTCGCTGACAGAGGTCGATGCTGATCTCTTCGCCGGTGAGGTTGGCGTATGCGGTCACACGAATCAGCGCGCCTTCGAGTTCACGAATGTTGTCGGTGACTCGCTCGGCGATGAACATCAAGGTGTCGTGAGGGATTTCTCCGTTCGATGCCTCGGCCTTCTTCTGCAAGATTGCCATACGAGTTTCGATATCCGGTGGCTGGATATCGGTCATCAAACCCATCTTGAACCTGCTGCGAAGCCGGTCTTCCAGAGTGGGGATGCTGTCTGGCGGCCGATCGGAGGTCAGGACGATTTGACTGTTCGCTTGATGAAGCTGGTTGAAGGTATGGAAGAACTCTTCTTGTAGACCCTCTTTGCCCTCGACGAACTGGATGTCGTCGACCAGGAGGACGTCGATTTCGCGGTATGTGCGCTTGAATTCGATCGTGGTGTTCTGCCGAATGGCGTCGACGAACTCGTTCAAGAACGTTTCGGTGGAGACATAACGAACCCTGAAGTGTGGGTAGTGCGTATGTACGTAGCTCTCGATAGCGCGGAGAAGGTGGGTCTTACCAAGTCCCGCGTCACCGTAGATAAAGAGCGGGTTGTACGACTTTGCCGGAGTTTCAGCCACCGCAAGAGCTGCTGCGTGAGCGAAACGGTTTCCGGTTCCAGTAACAAAGTCCTCGAAGGTGTAGCGGGTGGCTGCAGTTTCAGGGGCTCCAGGCGAAGGTGTGACCTGAAGCGGTTCAGCCGAAGCTTCGGGCAATTGCACCGAGATGCGAGGCGTTTCGGCCGTGAGGTCGACGACGGTCGAATTCAAACCGAGAAGGGCTTGCTCGTCGACCCGAACCTGAAACTCCATGGTGATCGGGCCGTTATGTGACTCGATGAGCGCGTCGCGCACAATACCGAGGTAGCGAGATTCGATGCGATCTTTGACCAGGCGCGATGGTACGGCGATGGTGAGTCCATCATCGGTGAGATCGATTGCCTCGAGCTCGCGAAACGTTGTGTTCCAGATGACCTCTGAAACTTGTACTTTTATGAGCTCTGAGCAGGTTTCCCACAGCGAGTTAGCATTCTGCAACGTACGTACCCCAATAGTATCCACAGCGCTCTCCACAGGTGTGGAAAGCCGGCACGAGTATCGCGATTTCAACGATCTATCGGCGGGCCTTGTGTGGATAACCGCCATTCGAAACTAATTAACCGCGCGACACTCGCGCGCAATTGGAGCGATTGTCGAATCGCGCGAAGAAAACGTGCGAATTTCTGTGGGAAACCCAGAATCGGTGAAGTCGAGGTCGCGAAAGGTTGTTTCGCGACTGTTCGCGGTCGTAGTCTTGATGAGTTCTCTCACGCGACGGTGAGTGCGTCCTTCTTCGACACCCGACCCTACATATTCGTCGGGCATGCATCGACCGTTGCTCACATGATTCGGAGAAGATGAATGAAGCGCACATATCAACCAAACGTCCGCAAGCGGGCCAAGAAGCATGGGTTCCGCTCACGGATGTCCACACGCGCTGGACGTGAAATCGTAAACAGCCGTCGTCGCAAGGGTCGGCACAAGCTGACAGCTTGATATCGGGAATCTCGGATCGACAGACATTTTCAGAAATCCGAGTTCGAGGCGACCACGTTCGCACCGGTGACATTCGGATGCGTTTTTTGCCCTTGGCAGAAGAGCAGCAGGAGTCATCGAGTCCGCAGGTAGCCTTTTCGATATCGCGCAAGGTTGGGAATGCGGTCACTCGTAACCGCATTCGCCGGCGCCTTCGTTCCCTGTTCGCCAATGCCTTGGCCGAACAACCCGAAGTGCTCAGCGCAGCGGTGGTGGTCGCGCTCCCCGGGACTGCCAACTGCACCTATGCTGAGCTAGAAGAGCAGGTGTCTAAGTTGATGCAAAAGGTTGAAAAATCAACGGAATCGGCCCGATGAAGGCGGCGGCGCGCGGATTCATTCACTTTTACCAGGCGTGGTCAGCAACGCGTCCACCCTCGTGTCGCTACTTTCCCACCTGCTCGCACTACACCGATGAAGCAATCGCTGAACACGGCCTGGTTCCTGGTTCGTGGCTTGGCGTGAAGCGGATCTGTCGCTGCCACCCCTGGGGCGGACACGGACATGATCCCGTACCTCCTCGAAAGGCGAACTAATGTTCGATCTGGTTGCAAACGTTTTAGCGTTCCTCTACGACATCAATAACTCGTACCCCGTCGCGATCATGCTGCTCACCCTGATCGTATTGGTCATTGCTACGCCGCTGACGCTGTCCGGCACGAAGTCGATGCTGAAAATGCAACTACTTCAGCCCGAGCTCAAAGCCATTCAGGACAAGTACGGCAAAGACGAGCGCGAAGAGATGAACGTCGAGATGATGGAGTTCTACAAGGACAACCAGATCAACCCGGTCGGTGGCTGCGTCCCGTTGTTGTTCCAGATTCCTGTGTTCCTCGTGCTTTACCGGGTGATTCTCGGAATTACGCGCCGGGCTACGCCGACTGGTATCGAGTTTGGTGAAGTTGTCGGCAGTCTGAATGCTGGCGTCGAGCCGGTGTTTATCGAAACCGATGAATTGCTCGATTTCAATCCGGCAAACGTGAGCGAAGACTCCCAAATCTTCCAAGATCTCTCGAACACAAACGTGATGGAGGGCTTTGGCTTCGATCTCGCCCGGTCGGCAAGCCAGGTACTTGGTGACGGAATCGTTCCGGCGCTGCCATATCTCATCTTGGTCGCCGTCGTGGGCGCGAGCGGGTTCATTCAGCACCGCATGATTCGAAGCCGTAACACCGGTGCTGCAGCGAACCCGACCCAAGAGCAGATCATGAAGATCATCCCGTTCTTCCTGCCGATCTTCTCGTTCACGTTGCCAGCAGCAATCGTGCTCTACTTCTTAGTTTCGAACCTCTATCGCATTGGTCAGCAGGCCTACATCACTCGCTCTTTCTACAGCGGCGATGACTCGCTCGGCGGCCAGATTCGCCAGAACCGCCAGGGTGGCCCGCAAGACGGTGACGGCAAAGGCAAAGGCGGAAATGGTGGCGGACC
>CAZBTI010000089.1:12723-15656 GCA_964494395.1 uncultured Acidimicrobiales bacterium
GCTCGAAAGGCAGCGGCTCGAAAGGCAGCGGCTCGAAAGGCAATGGCAAGAACGGAAACTCCAAGGGCGGCAGTGGTGCAAACGGCGGTAAGAGTGGCCGGCATCGTAAGACACCAGCTACTGCTGGAGCTGCAAAGGCTCCTGGACGAAACGCAAGTGGCAGAGACGCGAGCGCTCGCTCAGCAGTCGAGCCAAAAGCACGAAAGCAAAAGAAGAGGTAGTACATGGATTGGATAACCACGTCGGGCAGCACGCTCCACGAGGCAAAAAGCAACGCACTCGATCAACTCGGGATCGTTGCCGACGAAGCGGAGTTTGATGTTGTAAACGATGTCGAGAAGAACTTCTTTGGTCGAGTGAAGACCGAAGCTCGTGTTCGAGCTCGGGTAAAGCCGAAGCAGATTCCAGAGAAGGACGAGAGAAATTCTCGCCGTCGCAACTCGGGATCAAAGAGCAATAACCGCAACCGCAGCAACTCCAACAAGGGCCGTAGCGGGAGCGACAACTCGAACAAGGGCAACTCCTCGAATCGTCAGTCGGGTGGGCAGCAGAACAATCAAACGGGCGGCGGCGCAAAGTCGAACGATGCCCAAACGAATGCGTCCACAGACGCTGGCTCCAATACGGGAGCCGCAGCGTCAGACAACACTAATGCCGGAACGAATGAGTCCTCGCAGAAGTCGAATAACAACCGAAATCGCAACCGCGGTGGGAAGCGCAAAGCCGCAGCTGCAGGAGCAGCGGGAGTGGCAGGAGCCGGGGCTGTCGCAGCGTCGAAGAAAGAGAAGGCAGTGGAGACCGAAATCAGTAGGGAAGACCAGGAGCGTATTGCTCAGGAATTTCTCGAAGGCGTCCTTGGCGCTTTCGATATGACGGGCAGCGTGGCAGTCGCCGAAGAGCCAGCCGATGATGGAGCGATCGAAATCGCCGTCACGGGTGAAGAACTCGGCCTTCTCGTTGGTCAGAAGGGAATCACGCTCAACTCATTGCAGGAGCTCACTCGTACGGTTGTTCAGCGCAACGCTGATGGCGCAAAGACCGATCGTCTTCGGGTCGATGTTGCTGGCTACAGGGCTCGTCGTACCGCAGCGCTTCAGGAGTTTGCTACCAAGATTGCGAACGATGTCTTGGAGTCAGGCAGTGAGAAGCTGCTCGAGCCAATGGGGCCAGCGGACCGCAAGGTCGTACATGACACGATCAACGACATCGAGGGCGTTGATACCGGGTCGGAGGGCGAAGAGCCTCGCCGCCGGGTAGTCATCCGCCCGGTATAGCATCAAGGGCGCATGCGCCCGATTGACGAACTGCTCCGTGAAGGAATCACCGCCGGACAGTTCGGAGGTGAAAGCAAACCCCATGGCGATCACGCCATGGGGTTTGTTGCATTTTCAGACAACCCCGAAAACGATTTCACCGGACATGTGATCGACATCGGGAGCGGGGCTGGATTGCCGGCACTCGTCCTCGCCGAGGCCTTTCCCAAGACCTCATGGACATTGGTCGAGCGACGTGTGGGTCGCACCGACCTCTTGCGACGAGCAGTCCAACGTCTCGGGTTTACCGATCGAGTGGACGTTCGTAGCGAAGACGTGACCGTGGCAGCGAGGTCATCACTGCGGGGGAGTGGTGATTGGGTGACTGCCAGATCCTTTGGCCCGCCAGGGGACACTGCAGAATGCGCAGCGCCATTTCTGCGTGAAGGCGGATGCCTACTCACGAGTGAACCCTTTGACGGCGACCTCGAGACACGGTGGCCACAGCCGGGGCTTGAACGTGTTGATCTATCGTTGGTTAATCAATGGGAGACCACGGTTGGGAGATACGCCCGTTTCGTACGCGGTGGCGCCCTGATAGAAGATCTCCCACGCCGAGGAAGCCGCAAGAAGCTGCTCTTTTAAGTGTTCCACGTGAAACCGGTCAAGAAATCTCTGTCAGCTCACGGATCGCCGGTTTCACGTGAAACACCCTTTGAAAGCCGTGAATATAGGTAACCACTGTTGCTGATGGGGGAGGCGAGTCCGAAGTTTCTGGTGTTGCTGTTTTGTTGGCTTCCGAAGTGGTGAGGTACTTTTGGCGTATGACTTCAGCACAGGTGATAGCAGAGTCCTCCACTCGAGTGATCGCGATTGCGAACCAAAAGGGTGGCGTCGGCAAGACCACAACGACGGTAAGTCTTGGAGCCGCGCTCGCAGACGAGGGTCAACGAGTACTCTTGATAGACCTTGATCCGCAGGCAAACGCCTCAACGGGCCTGGGGATTAACCCTCGCTCCATCGAGAAGAACATGTACGACGTTCTTCTGGGTGACACCCCGCTCGAAGATACGTTGGAACCTGCAGCCGACGTCGAGGGCCTCTTTGTGGCTCCCTCGAGCCTCGACCTTGCCGGAGCCGAGATTGAACTTGTTCCCGGCTTTAACCGGGAACGTCGTCTGCTGGACGCCCTTGCTCCAATTGTCGATGACTACGACTACGTCTTCATCGATTGCCCGCCATCGCTCGGGTTGCTCACGATCAACGCGCTGGTGGCTGCTACAGAGGTGCTTGTACCGATTCAGTGTGAGTACTACGCCCTTGAGGGTGTTGGTCAGTTGGTCCGCAATGTGGAACTTGTGCGCAAGAGCCTGAACCCTGCACTGGAAATCTCCACGATCGTGCTGGTCATGTACGACGCTCGGACCAAGCTCTCCAAGCAGGTCGTCGACGAGGTTCGAGCGCACTTCGGCGACACCGTGTGCCAGGTCATCATTCCTCGTGTCGTGCGGTTGTCAGAGGCTCCTTCGTATGGTCAGCCAATTACCGTGTTCGATCCAACGAACCGCGGCGCACAGGCGTATCGGGACCTTGCGAAGGAAGTGCTCGGGATCGAGCTTGATCTTGAGGAACCTTGGGATGCGAACATTGCGGAGTTCGACCCCGAACTGAAAGCTGCGC
>CAZBTI010000090.1:0-15348 GCA_964494395.1 uncultured Acidimicrobiales bacterium
CTCTAAACAGGCCTTGCCGACGGAATGGCGAGACTGAGCGGCACGGTAAATACATGCGGATAGTCTCTAGGCCGTGGCTTCTGGAAAATTTCAAGCGCTTCGGGGTACCCGAGACATTCTGACCCCCGACTCCGAACGGCATCGGGCGCTCGTTGACAGCTTCGCTGATCAGGCGCGCCTCGCCGGCTATGGCCACATCATGTCGCCGATATTTGAAGACCTTGGGGTGTTCCTGCGCGTGGGTGATTCCACCGATGTGGTCACCAAGGAGATGTACGACTTTGAAGACAAGGACGGCAAGCGCATTGCGCTGCGCCCAGAGCTGACCGCTTCGGTCGTTCGTGCCTTTGTGCAACACAATCCGCCGGCCTTGCCGTGGAAGGTCTGGTACGAAGGTCCGCAGTTCCGTCACGAACGGCCACAGGCTGGCCGCTATCGCCAATTCAGTCAGGTCGGTGTTGAGGTTCTCGGTAGCGATGACCCCGCTGTCGATGTCGAAGTGATCGCTCTTGGCTGGCGCTTCTACGAGAGCCTCGGCATGAAACAGGTCTCGTTGTTGCTGAACTCGCTCGGCGACCAAACGTGTCGGCCAGCGTATTTCGAAGCGCTCGAAAGCTACTTTCGAGACAACGCGGCCAACTTGAGCGAGAAGTCGGTTGAAACGCTCGATAAGAACCCCCTTCGCGTACTCGATAGTAAGCGTCGCGAAGATCAGGACATCGTGGCGGGTGCTCCGCTCATGGTCGATTACCTCACTACCGAAACCGCCGAGCACTTCGCTGCGGTGCGCGCTGGTCTCGATTCGCTCGGAATTAGCTATGAGATTTCACCGCGTCTCGTTCGCGGCCTCGACTACTACACCCGCACGACGTTCGAGTTCGCCTCGACGGCTCTGGAGAATGCCCAGAACGCTGTCGGCGGTGGCGGTCGTTACGACGGACTGGCGGAGAGCCTCGGTGGTAAGCCCACCCCGGGCATTGGTTTTGCACTGGGTGTCGATCGCATCCTTCTCGCTTGTGACGCAGAAGACGTGTTTGCCGGGCCGAGCATTGCGCCCGACGTGTTTATCGTCGACCTCGTTGGGGGAGGCGAGGCAACGGTGCTCGCCGATCAGCTTCGTGCCCAAGGCATCGCCGCCGATCGTGGCTTCGATGGTCGAAACCTTCGCTCACAGATGAAAGTGGCCAACCGGTCAAATGCCCCGTGGGCGATCATCGTTGGCGAGGACGAGCTCGCCGATGGAAACGTGACGCTCCGCGACATGCACGGCGAGAGCGGTCAAACTCTCGTCAGTCGGGACGAAGTCGCCGCCACGCTCGCCGAGCGGCTCGTCCAATAACCCGGCAGACACCCCTAGAACTACTCGAATTTCTCAAACGGAATACTGAAGGAAACCATGTCTCTTCGCACCAACTACGCTGGCGAACTCAACGCCGAACACGTCGGCCAAACCGTGACGGTCGCAGGCTGGGTCGACACCCGCCGCGTTCACTCCGAGCACCTCGCCTTTGTCGATGTGCGTGACCACACCGGCATCGTGCAGGTCGTGGTCGATCAGAAGGTCGATGTCCGTAGCGAGTACGTCGTCGCCGTCACCGGCACCGTCGCAGCCCGCCCAGCCGACATGGTCAATGACAAGTTGGCCAGCGGCGAGATCGAGATCCGCGATACCGAGGTGCAGATCCTCAACGAGGCTGAGCCACCGCCGTTCCCGATGCACGACCGCACCGACGTCGACGAGTTGCTCCGTCTCGAGCACCGCTATGTCGACCTTCGACGCGAGAAGATGCAGCGCAACCTTCGTGCTCGCGCCAAGATCAACAGTGCAATCCGTGGCGCCATGGAGCGTCAAGGCTTCTGCGAGATCGAAACGCCGATGCTTATCGCCTCGACTCCAGAAGGCGCCCGTGACTTCGTCGTGCCGTCTCGCCTGCACCCCGGCAACTTCTATGCCCTGCCGCAGAGCCCGCAGCTCTTCAAGCAGCTCTCGATGGTCGGCGGTATCGACCGCTACTACCAGATCGCTCGTTGCTTGCGAGACGAGGACCTTCGTGCCGATCGCCAGTTCGAGTTCATGCAACTCGATGCCGAGGCCAGCTTCGTCGACCAAGAAGATGTCTTCGCCTTCATCTCCGAGGCCGTCGCCGACGCTACCGAGGTCATCACCGGCGAGCGTCCGACCGACTTCCCTCGCATGACCTATGCCGATGCGATGAACCGCTATGGCTCAGACAAGCCCGATGTTCGCTTCGGCATGGAACTCGAAGAACTCACCGATCTGTTCACCGAGACCGAATCCAACGTGTTTAAGACCGCTTCGGTTAAGGGCATCTGCATGCCCGGCGGTGCCGACGAACTCGCCCGCAACAAGATCGATGAGCTGACCGATAAGGCACAGCAGTGGGGCGCTAAGGGTCTTGCCTGGTTCCGCATGAAAGAGGAGGGCCTCGAAGGTGGCCTCACCAAGTTCATGAGCGAATCCGAGATCGCCGGTGTTGTCGAACGCCTCGATGCAAAGACCGGCGACATGGTCTTCCTCATTGCCGACACGCGCCGCGTTGCGAACAAGGTTCTTGGGCTGCTTCGCCTCGAACTGGGTAAGCCTCCAATTAACAGTGGCGAGTTCAGCTTCCTGTGGATCACCGACTTCCCACTCTTTGAAGACGTCGTCGACGGAAACCCAATTCCGGCGCATCACCCATTCACGATGCCGCACAAAGACGATGTCGACATGCTTACGACAGCACAGGGCGAAGAGTGGCTCGACATTCGCTCGCAGGCTTACGACCTCACCCTCAATGGCTGGGAACTCGGTTCTGGATCGATTCGAATCTTCGAGCGGGACGTGCAGTCGCAGATCTTCGAAATTCTCGGTATTGGCGAAGAAGAGCAGCAGGCCAAGTTCGGCTTCTTGCTCAACGCCTTCAAGTACGGCGCACCACCGCACGGCGGTTTCGCGTTCGGCATCGATCGCCTGACGGCACTGCTCGTCGGCGAGGAGAACATTCGAGAAGTCATTGCCTTCCCGAAGACGCAAAAGGGGTCAGACCCCCTTACCAACGCGCCGAGCCCGGCCGACCCAGCACACATGGAAGAACTCGGCCTGCGAATCCTGCCCCGCGAGGAGTAGGGAGCCTGTTGGTTCGCTGCGCCTAGTACGGAGATTCGTATGCGTCGGTCGGCGGGTTCGGGTTGACCTCGATGGCAACCACGTCGGCCTGGATAAGGCGCTGGTCGACCGGCAGTTCTGCGAATGGCGCTGGTGGCGGCCGCAAGATGACGTCGGCGACAACCCAGGTGTCGTCTTCGTAGATGGTGTCGACGCCGCGCACGATGACCTGAATCGGCACACCGTCTGCTGCACAACAGCTGACGAGGAAGCGGGTGAGGCGGAAGCCGTCGTTTATCTCGTCATCGTTAACCACGAGGCCCTCGAGGCGAACGGTGACATCTTCGGTGGAGCGGTCTGGGTCCCAGAAGGCTCGGTCGACGAAGTCGAAGACCCGCATCTCAACCGGTTGAACCGACGTGTCGAGCGCTTCGAACTCGCGAGTGACTTCGACAGGAGTGAACGGTTCGACACGTTCTGCCGCAGCTGCACCGAGGCCGGTGGGGGCGACCGAGAAAAGTACGAGAAGCGGCAAGACCATGAGCCAGCCCACGCGTGGCGCGATCGAGGTGCGGACCGATTCTGGGTCGACCTTCTCTTCTTTGAATGCGCGAACGGCTTCGTAGCCACCCAAACCAAAGAGTCCAATGGTGGCCAGTATGAGCGGAATCTGCATGCGCTGCTGGATGAAGAAGCCGAAGGAGCCAGTCCAGAGCAAACGTGACATCGTCACGGCGAGGAACAGCATCATGGCGGAGCGGCCGAAACGGGTCATAAGAAGATCCTCCCGACAACGACGGCGCTGATGGTGGCCACCACCAAAGTGACCGGAGCAAAGATCATGATGAAGCGGCGTCCGAAGACTCCGGCGTGGAGAGCGATGAGCTTCAGGTCGATGACCGGACCGACGACCAAGAAGACGAGTCGTGAGGTGAGTGAGAACTGGGGGAGGCCCGCAGCGACGAAGGCGTCGGCTTCAGAACAGATCGAGAGCAGCACGGCGAGGCCGGCGAAGATCAGCACGGACTGCCATTCGTTCTCGGCGACGAGGTTGATGACCGAGCGGGGGATGACGAGCTGCAAGGTCGCAGCGGCAATGGAACCGACCACGAGGTAGCCGCCAGCGTGAACGAGGTCTTTCGACGCGACATCGACAAAGGTAGGCAGGCGCTTACCAGTGTGTGCGTGGTCGTCTTCGCCAACCATCTGCTTGATCAGTGAGTCGTCATTGCGGCGAGCCCACCACGTGCCGACCAGGAGTGCTGTTGCGAGGGAGGCAAAGAAGCGGGCGCCGACGAGTTCGATGTTGCCGGGGAAGGCCACTGCGGTGGCGACCATGACGACCGGGTTGATGGCCGGTGCGGCTAAGAGGAAGGTCAGTGCAGCGGCCGGTGGTGTGCCAGCGTCGACAAGGCGGCCAGCGATCGGGACCGAACCGCACTCACAACCTGGAAGTGCAAGGCCAGCGAAGCCTGCGGCGGGAACGGCGAGTGAGTTGCGCTTCGGTACGAAACGCTCGACGAGATCGGGGGAGACAAAGGCGGCGATGAGGCCGCTAATGACCACACCGAGCACGAGGAACGGCAGCGCTTGGATCGTGACCGAAACAAAGAGCGTTGACCAGAGTCGGACTTCTTCGTTGGTGAACGCATCGACCCGATTGCGGATGAGCAGGGCGGCAACGACGGGGATGAGCAACACGTACGGTCCATAACCCCGGCGGCGTTCGGTTGTGTCGTGGCCGTGATCGTGCCCATGTTCGTGGTCGGCATCGTGCTCATGGTCGCAGTCCGCGCCATGGACGTGTGTTTCAAACGTTTGCGTCGTGCTGTCCACTTCCAAACACTAGCCACTCTGAGAGGTCGTGCGTATACACCGGACGGATCATCCAAATAGGCCGACAGCTCATAAAGGTGGCAACGAGCTCGCTGTGGTCCGCCCAGCTTTCGATGGTGATAGTGCAGTCCCTAGGGTCGAGGTCATGGAGCAATACAAACAGGACTTCATCGACTTTATGATCGAGGCAGATGTCTTGACCTTTGGCGATTTCACGACCAAGAGCGGCCGTACGACGCCCTACTTCGTGCAGACGGGCAAATATCGCACCGGCGCCCAGATTCGACGGCTCGGCGAGTTCTACGCCGACGCGATTGAGGCGAAGTTCGGCGACGGTTTCGACGTGTTGTTCGGTCCTGCCTACAAGGGCATTCCGCTCGCTGTCGAGACTGCAGCGGCCCTGTCCAGCCGAGGTCGTGATGTTGGGTTCATGTTCAACCGCAAAGAAGCAAAGGATCATGGCGAAGGCGGTGTGCTGGTCGGCCACGTTCCAGGGCCTGGAGACCGTGTCCTGATCATCGAAGACGTCACGACTGCCGGCACCTCCATCCGGGAGACTGTTCCGGTCTTGCGGGCGGCCGCCGATGTCGAACTCGCCGGGCTCATCGTGAGCGTCGATCGCATGGAGCGGGGGACCGGCGACAAGGCGGCTCTCGCTCAGGTCGGCGAAGAATTCGAGATGGCCACCCAGGCCATCGTGACCACCGAGGAAATCATCGAACACGCCGACCTTTCCGATGAGATGGAGTCAAAGATGCGTGCATACCTTGCGGAGTACGGCCCCCGGAGCTAACTCACTCGGGTTATCACCCCACAGAAGATGCTCCGCTCGCCGACTACGGTTGCGTACCGATGTCGACGATGCGTTCCTTGCTAAAGCTCGCAGCGAAGCTGTGCCTTTGGGGTGTGGCGGCCTTGCTGCTCCCCATGTTTGTGGTGTGGGTCCTCGCTGCCAATGAAGACATCGTGGCAGCGGAGGACACGATCGATCTGCCGGGAGGCCCCGTCGACGCGGTGATTGTCCCTGGGGCACGAGTGTTCTCGAGCGGGCGGCCGAGCGGCGCTTTGCTCGACCGAATCCTGATCGCCGAAGCAATCGTCGTCTCCGGCCAGTCGAACCTCGTGTTCGCGTCGGGTGCCCCCGGAGAGCCTGAGGTGATTGCCGAGAACCTCCCAGGTATCGAGGTCGTACTCGACCTCGAAGGTCTGTCCACATCGGACACGTGTCGCAATGCCGCCGAGGCCGGTTTCGGCCGGGTCGCTATAGCAACGCAACTCCGGCACAAAAACCGAACCGCCGTGCTATGCGAAGCCTTTGGTCTCGACCCCGTGGTCGTGACCGCCGCCGCGGCGACGAACGAACGTCTCAGCCGGGCACCGTGGCGGTTCGTCCGTGAACGCCTCGCCGAAGGCTGGGCCCTCGTGATCGTTACAAGGGAGCTGTTCTAGATGAATACACACCGAAGACGTTGTTTGGCCTTGGTCGTGGCTCTCGCTGCGGTGCTTTCTGGATGCAGCGTCGTGCGAAACGCTGTTGGAGGGGGTGGCACGGTCGCTGGGTATCCCGATGTGGACTTAGGTGTCGAAGCTGTCGTGTACAAGGGCACTGACGAACGCGATTTGCACCTGCACATCTTCGAGCCGGTGGAGCCAAGTTCCGACGCTACGTCGGCAGTGCTGTTCTTTCACGGAGGTGGCTTTGCGAACACCCGAGTGGAGCAATTCGAACGCCAAGCCCAACTCCTGGCCGACGCAGGGATCGTGGGCATCGTTGTCGAGTATCGGGTGAGCGCCGAAGGTGCGAGCAGGGCCGACGCGATCGATGATGGTCGTGACGCCCTCGCCTTTGTCTTAGCCCGAGCCCAGCGACTCGGTATCGACCCTGAACGGGTTGCTATGGCGGGCTCATCAGCTGGGGGAGCGCTCGCCACAGAGGCATCGGCGAATTCTGGGGCACTCGTATTGTTCAACCCTGCGGTAGCGCTCGAAGACGTGGGCTTTGCAGGGTCGGCCCCGGCGATTGCGTTTCACAGTCGTGAGGACACGATCGTGTCCTTCTCGACGGTTGAGGAGTTCTGTAACGCAGCCGTCGACTGCGAGTTGGTGGCGTTCGACGAAGGCGACCACGGGTTCTTTAACGACGAACCGGCATTCACCGAAACGTCGCAACTGATGATCGACTTCTTGGTCGACAACGGCTGGTGAGAACCGGTCGGGTGGTCGCCGGTAGGGTGCGGGCGTGACCGATCTGTTCGCCGCCGCAGCCGAAGAGCACCAATCGAAACGAGCCCCGCTGGCCGACCGGTTGCGCCCGACTCGGCTCGACGACATCGTTGGCCAGGATCACCTGTTGGGCAAGGGTCGTCCGCTGCGGGGTCTGATCGAGGCCGACACGCTCGGGTCGGTCATCTTCTGGGGTCCGCCGGGCACGGGCAAGACCACGCTGGCCAAGGTCATTGCCCGAACGACGGAGCGCAGCTTCGAAGCGCTTTCGGCGGTAAGTGCTTCGGTGAAAGATGTGCGCGAGGTCTTGGCCCGAGCGCAGGACCGGCTCGGCCAGCACGGTCAGGCAACCATCCTGTTCCTCGACGAGGTCCATCGTTTCAACAAGAGCCAGCAGGATGCGCTGCTCCCCGGTGTGGAGAGCGGCCTGATCAGCCTCATCGGTGCAACGACCGAGAACCCGAGCTTCGAAGTAAACGCCGCGCTTCGCAGCCGGTCCACGCTGTTCCGCCTCAACATGCTCGACGAAGACGCGCTCAAGGCTCTCGTCGATCGTGGAATCGAGGCCGAAGGTGTCGGTGCAAGTGAAGACGCAATCCAGTTGTTGGTCGATCGAAGCGCTGGCGACGGCCGTCAGGTGCTCACTGCGCTCGGTGTGGCGGCAGCGATAGCGAAACCCGATTCGGTCGACGTTGCGCACATCGAGGCTGCGCTCGGGACCAAAGCCATTCGCTACGGCGTCGACGATCACTACGACGTCATCAGCGCCTTCATCAAGAGCATCCGGGGCAGTGACCCCGATGCGGGTCTGTATTGGCTCTACCGGATGCTCGACGCTGGAGAGTCGGCTCGTTTCATCGCCCGTCGCTTGGTCATCTTGGCGTCAGAAGATGTGGGCATGGCCGATCCAATGAGCCTCGTCATCGCCAATGCGGCCGCGGCCGCAGTCGAGTTCGTAGGGCTTCCCGAGGCCGAGTTCAACCTCACCCAAGCAGTTGTGCATTTGGCGACCGCACCCAAGTCGAACTCGCTCACAAAAGCTCGGGCAGCAGCGAAGGTCGCGGCGCAGAGCGCTGGCACTGGCGAGGTGCCGATGTATCTACGAGATGCTCATTACAAGAGCGCCAAAGGTCTTGGCCACGGCGAGGGCTACCAGTACCCGCACAACGCCGAAGCGGGGTGGGTCGATCAGCAATATCGTCCCCCCGAAGTCGCTGGAGAGACCTACTACACTCCATCACAGCACGGCGCAGAGCCTGCCCGATGGGAGCGCTGGAGCGCAGATCGCTCGGGGCTGAAGGCGAAACGTGAGATCGGAAACGACTAGGGTGAGGATCGATGCCTAAGCGAATTTTTTGGATGACTACTGGTTACGCAGCGGGAGCTGCCTCCAGCTGGGCTGTCCAGCGACGGGTAAAGCGCGAGGTCGAGAAGGTCATTCCCCAAGCTGTGCGCAACGAGGTCACGAACCGCGTTAGCGCTGCTGGCGATCGCGTGTCCGCCGTTGGCGATCGTGCACTCGAGCGCACGATCAACTCGCCCGTCACCCAGACGGCCAACAAGGCCGTGCAAAAGGTGCGCCCCGATATCGATCTCACCGACCGGGCACAAGCACGGTTAGAGGCACGTCAAGAACCCGAGATCATCGTCGAGGAAGAACCGCAGCCAGGCTTCGCCAAACTCCGCGAAAAAGCCCGCAACCTCCGCAACTAGAGATTTGTACAGGCTCACAGACCGTCACGGTCTGCCAGCCTGTACAAATCTTTCACTCCTAGAGCGAAAAACTCTCGCGACGAGGAACCGCTGTAGGGGAGCGGAGCTCGCGGAGCGACCATGAGCGCTTCCGCGGATGTCGGGCGGAAGCCCCGACAAGTAGTCACTCCATTCGGTCCACAAAATTGATGGAGCGATAAACTCACCCGAATGGATGCAAAGCAAGTCCGCCGTACGTTCACCGACTTTTTTACCGAGCGCGCCCATGAGGCGGTTCCGTCGGCGAGCATCATCCCGCACGACGACACGTTGCTGTTTACGAACTCGGGCATGGTGCCGTTCAAGCCGTACTTTCAGGGAACCGAGAAGGCGCCCTACGGCAGGGCGACGACGATCCAGAAGTGTGTTCGTGCCGGTGGTAAGCACAACGATCTTGACGAGGTAGGTCGCACTGCTCGCCATCTCACCTTCTTTGAGATGATGGGCAACTTCAGCTTCGGCGACTATTTCAAGGAAGAAGCCATTCCGTTTGCGTGGGATTTGCTCACGAACGAATTGGGTCTCGACCCCGACAAGCTCTGGGTCACGGTTCACCTGACCGACGACGAGGCCGAAGAGATTTGGGCCACGAAGGTCGGCGTTCAGCGCGACCGCATCCAACGGCTCGACGAGGACAACTGGTGGCGTATGGCCGACACCGGGCCGAACGGTCCGTCTTCGGAGATCTTCTACGACCTCGGCCCGGAATATGGACCCGATGGTGGTCCCGAGAACCCCGAGGCCGACGCTCGCTTTGTGGAGATCTGGAACTTGGTCTTCATGCAGTTCGACCAGCAGCCCGACGGGTCGCAGGTCCCGCTGCCCAAGCCCTCGATCGATACCGGAGCCGGCCTCGAACGTATCCTTACGGTGCTGCAGGGCGTGGGTTCGGTGTGGGAGACCGATGAGTTTGTTCGCTTGCTCGCCGCCGCCACCGAGTTATCCGGTGTAGCCGATGGGGCCGATGAGAAGTCGGACGTGTCGCTTCGCATCCTCGCCGACCACGCTCGCTCGACGACCTTCATGATCAACGATGGGGTGTTTCCCTCGAACGAGGACCGGGGGTTTGTGCTCCGACGCATCATGCGTCGAGCGATCCGTCACGCCTATCTGCTCGGCGTGAAGGATCCAGTGATGTCGTTACTCGTTTCGACCGTGGTCGAGATCATGGGCGATGACTATCCCGAGATTCGTGAGAACGAAGACAAGATCAAGGCCTTGGTCGAGCGCGAAGAGGTCAGCTTCCGCCAGACCATCGAAACGGGGCTCAACCTTCTCGACACCGAGATGGACGACCTCGACGATGGTCAGCCCCTTCCAGGGGATGTGGCGTTCAAGCTGCACGACACCTTCGGCTTTCCGCTCGAACTCACCCAGGAAATTGTCGAAGAGCGCGGCGGCAGTGTCGACAACGGGGGCTTCGCTGCTGCGATGGAAGAACAGCGCGAACGGGCTCGCGCCGATCAGAAGGCCAAAAGCGGTACCGCCGATGTGTCGGCCTTTGTGTCACTGCGCGATGAATCCGGCGAGACCGAATTTGTTGGTCGCGACGAGCTAGTCGATGTATCGGCAAAGGTCCTGTGGGTTGGTGACGATGGGGTCATCCTCGACCGCACTCCGTTTTATGCAGAGTCGGGCGGACAGATCGGCGATACGGGAACGCTCACTGGCCCCAAGGGGGCTCTCCCGGTAACCGATTGCGTGTACGCGGTGCCAGGAGTACACCTGCATCGTGCCGACGGTGCAGCCGAAGCGCTGTCTGTTGGTGACGAGGTCGTTGCGTCGATCGACGTGGACCGACGTTCGGCAATCCGTCGCAACCACACCGGTACGCACCTGTTGCATAGTGCCTTGCGCACGGTTCTCGGCGACCACGTCCAACAGCAAGGTTCGATGGTCGGACCCGAAAGACTTCGCTTCGACTTCAGTCATTTCGAGTCGCTGACCCCCGAGCAGGTCCAAGAAATCGAAGACCTCGTGAACGCTGATGTGCTCGAGAATCAAACGACGAGCCACCTTGAGATGTCGATGGATGATGCGAAGGACAAGGGCGCAATTGCGTTCTTTGGAGACAAGTACGGCGACGTTGTTCGCGTGCTTGAGGCTGGGCCGAACTCGATCGAACTTTGTGGTGGTACACACGTGTCTGCCCTCGGCGACATTGGCCTGCTCAAGATCGTGTCGGAGAGTTCGATCGGCTCGAACATTCGACGTGTCGAAGCCGTGACCGGCGATTCGACAGTTGCGCTCCTTCGCAAGGAACAGCAGACCACGTCGCAAATCGCAGAATCACTCGGCGTGCCCGTCGACGACGTCGTTGCTGGTGTCGAGCGGCGAATGGCCGAGCTTGCAGGTCTAAAGAAAGAACTCGCAGCCGCGAAGCGCCAGAGCGCAGTCGGTCAAGCCGATGCCCTCGCCTCATCTGCAGTCGACGGAGTTCTCGTCTCCCGTATGGACGGTCTCGATCGCGACTCGCTTCGTGATCTCGCTGTAGCGATCCGAGACAAGGGTGTTCACAGCGTCGCTCTCGCCGGAGCGCTCGATGGCGGTGGCGTTGCTCTTGTAAGTGCGGTGTCTGAGGAGTCGTCGTTGCACGCAGGTGATTGGCTTGCTCCTGCCGCAAAGCTCGTTGGCGGTGGCGGCAAAAAGGCTCCAGATCTGTCGGTAGCGGGTGGACGCGACCCCGAGCAGATCGACGCTGCACTCGAATTGCTGAGCGCCGAGGCCGCCAGCTCGTGAACGGTGGGGACGCCCCAGGTCGGGCCATGGGCCTTGACCTTGGAACAGTGCGCGTCGGTGTTGCCATCAGTAACAGCGACCGAACAGTCGCTACTCCGCTCGAGGTTGTGCCAGGCCGCGATTGGGTAGCCCTCGATCGGCGATTGGGCGAGATCGCGGACGAGTGGGAGGTGACGATTTCTGTCGTTGGAGCTCCACTTTCGCTCGATGGGTCCGATGGCCCATCTATGAATCGAACAAGAAAGGCAATTCAACGACTCAGTGCCACCCTTCAACACCCGATTGTGACCTACGATGAACGCTTGACCACAGTGACGGCTCACTCGATCCTCGACGAACAAGGCGTGTCGGGAAGGTCGAGAAACGACATGGTCGACATGGTGGCGGCACAGGTGATCCTGCAGAACTGGATCGATGGAGAAACTCGATGAGTGACAAGTCGAATAACATGCCCAAACCAGGCCCGAACCGACATGGTGCGAATGGTGATGCGAAGGGCGTCAACAAGTTCCTTAGCCGTTTTGGGCCGGTCCAAGAGAACGAGGACCGTGTGGCCCCAGGCCCCCGTGCCGACGAGGCCGTGACCGGCCGAGCGACTGCACAAAGCACGAGTCCGCAAGACCCGGCCACCGAGTCGCTTGCGGGGTCGAGCAACAAGACCGCAACGCTCGATCTGCCAGCTCCATTGTTCGACAACCCAGGCGATTCGGTCTTTGACGATGTCCCTGCGGGAGCGGGAACGTGGACCGACCCTGATTCGCCTCCTGAAAGCCTGTTCTCGTCCGAGAACGGTGGCGCGATCTTTGCTGGCGAGGACCTCGAGATCATTCCCGACGTACGACCGGTCGAGGTCATCGACCGTCGCGATTGGGTTCGTGTGCCTCGACGCACTGGGCCGGTCTTCCGGTTCTTGCTCGTTGGCTTCGTTGCAGTGCTTGCAATTGGCACGGTCTACAACCGCGTCGACACTTGGGTTTCCAATCAATTCGATCCCGTCGGCGATCCGGGCGAGTTTGTCGACTTCGAAATTGCTTCGGGCGCAACGTCTAACGAGGTCACCCAGCAACTGTTCGCCCAAGATGTGATTGCGAACCCGACGTTGTTCCGTTACTGGGTGAGCGACAACTTGGAAGGCGACTTTCAGGCAGGCCAATACAACTGCTTGCAAGAAAATATGTCGTTCGAAGAAGCTCGTGATTGTCTGATCAACGAGGGCCCAGTGGCTCCGACGTTCTTCTCGGTCACCATCCCGGAGGGTCTGCGACTCACCGAAATCATCGATGTCTTGAACGCAGAGAATCCGCAGTTCAGTAGAGCAGCGCTCCTCGCCGACCTGGATGCATCGATCGTGAGCGTCAACCTCGACGGTGTGCCCGCAACGCCACTTGAGAACAGTCCCGATCCGACCGGCACCGGTCGAGAGGGTCTGCTGTTCCCGGCCACGTACCAAATCGACGAACGAGATCAGGGCGACACTCGAGACATCTTGGCCCGTATGGCCGATCAAATGGAGATCGAGTTCTCCAATGCTGAAGCTGAGGTCGGCCGGGCTTCGATCGTTCAAGAGTTGGGTCTCACCGACTATGAAGTGCTTACCGTTGCTTCGCTGATCGAAGAAGAGGCCCGCCTCGACGGTGACCGTGGCCGAATTTCTCGGGTGATCTACAACCGCCTTGCAGCCGGAAACTTCTCTCTCGGTATCGACGCGACGTCCTGTTATGCCGCTGCGAAGCCTTGTGCAGACCTCACCATTGACGACCTCAACAGCGATTCGCCGTGGAACACACGTAACACCAGCAATTTTGGTTTGCCTCCAACGCCGATTGCTTCACCGGGTGCAGCGTCGATCCGTGCTGCACTGAACCCTGAGCCAGGCGATTGGCTCTGGTACGTCCTGACCGACCCAAGCGGTGCTCACACCTTTGCAAACACCGAGGGTGAGTTCTCTGCTGCAGTTCAGGTCTGCCGTAATCTCGACTTGGGTTGCTAAACGTGAACGGCTCGCGAATGCGTGCCGGAGTTATTGGCTGGCCGGTGAAACACTCACTGTCGCCTGCGATTCATACAGCCGCGGCTCGCGCTACCGGCGTGGACCTCGAGTACACCGCTATTGAGGTTCAACCCGGTGACGTCATGGCTGCGCTCGACGACATGCGCGCGACAGGCATCCGGGGTTACTCGGTCACCATGCCTCACAAGGAAGCCGTGATTTCCGGTCTCGACGAACTCACCCCGGCTGCCACCGCCCTCGGTGCGGTGAACCACATCACCAATACCGATGGACATTTGGTCGGAAACAACACCGACGGTGACGGGTTCATACTGGGACTAGAGAATGCCTGTGACCGGACGATGTCGGGGAACACCATTGGCATACTCGGTTCCGGCGGCGCGGCGAGAGCCATTATCGACGCGAGCTATCGCCACGGAGCCGCCGAGGTGATCGTGGTCGGCCGGACTCCCGAACGCACCACTGCTGCAGTGGCGCTGGCTCACGATCGTGGCCGGATCGCGGAGAGTCAAGCCCTTTCGGAATGCGACATCGTCGTGAACGCAACCCCTCTCGGTATGGCGGGAACCAAGGGCGAGGGCGTGGTCGCGCTCGACGTCGGCCTGCTCCGATCCGAAACTGTCGTGGTCGACATTGTCTACAATCCGCGGGCCACACCGCTGCTGATCGCTGCGAGTGAACGAGGCCTTCCAACAGTTGCAGGCGTTGCCATGTTGGTCGGGCAAGCCGCCGAGCAATTCTCCGCATGGACTGGGGTCGAAGCGCCCCTAGAAGCAATGTTTGCCGTCGTTGCGGACGAGGCTTCCTGAGCGTTCAACTCTCGGGTGTTGGTGCCGATCTAAAGACTCTAAGCACTATTACGGAGTCACAAAATGTCGCTTTCAGGCACTCTTAGTACGCTCGGAATTTCCGACGCGCTGGAATTTCTCGCAGGTCGCTCGTCGAGCGGCCAACTCGATGTTACGACCGCATCGGGCAACGCTAGCTACCTCCTCGTAAACGGCTCGATCGGGCTGTCCGAGTACGAGTTCACTCGTGGCTCCGGAACCGACGCAGCTGAAGCCACGTACTACGTGCTCGCTGAAGAAGATGGCAGCTTTCATTTCGAACCGCTCGACGTCACCGGCGCTGATGAGGGCGAAGACATCGGTGGAGTTCTCCACCGCACATCGCTGATTTCAGACCAGTGGTCGCTCGTCGAGGATCAGATCCCGAGCATTAGCCATCCGCTCGCCCGTAACAGTTCGCTTTCCGCCGCAGTGACCATCAAGCCTGAATGGTGGAAGACCCTCGAAGTCGTCGGTCAGGGACAGACGACCGCCCAACTTTCTGGATTGCTTGGACTCAGCATCCTCGAGGCCTCGACTCAGGCGCTCGACATGGTGCGGGCCGGCCTCCTGGTCGTTAACGAGCCAGTAGTCGAGCAAGCACTCGAAGAAGCAACGTTCGAAGAGACTCCATCCGCCGACGAGGGTGCAGAAGATCAGACAGCACTCGATGACGAAGTCGTCATCGAGAACGATGACGCAGATGCATACATCGCTGGCGAGTACATGGCTGTCGAGGGTGAAGCCTTCGACCAGAACGACGCGACCGACGAAGCGCCGATGATCGAAGAAGCCCCACTGGGTGAGCACGCTGCTTTCGATGCGCAGCTCCCACTGGAAGAACCCCCACT
>CAZBTI010000091.1:0-15180 GCA_964494395.1 uncultured Acidimicrobiales bacterium
AGCGCTGACGATTCCGGCGGTCACGGTCTGGTCGAAGCCGAATGGTGAGCCAACGGCTACGGCGATCTGCCCAACCCGGACATCGTCGCCATCGGCGAGGCGAGCAACGACGAGATCACGACCCTCAGGGTCGATCTGAACGACGCCTACGTCGGTTGCCTCGTCGGTGCCAACAACGGTGCCCTGAGCGCGGGAACCGTCGAAGAAGGTGACCTCTACGTCAGATTCGTTTCCGAGCACGTGTGCCGCGGTCAGGATCGTGCCATTCGAGTTGATGATAACGCCGGTTCCTAGGCCTTGGCTGAGGTTGAGCTGAACAACCGACGGACGAATAATCTCTGCTGCGACGGCGAAGGGCTCGTCGGCTAGGGATGCTGCTGATGCACCGTCGACCGCCGACGTTGCGCTTGACGAGTCGGTGTCAGGAGCAGGGGCAGGAGCCGAAGCTGCGGTTGGGAGGGGTTGAGGGGCGGCGTTGCTGACCGCGTCGTCCGCAACGAAGGTGGCAACTCCGTAGCTCACTGCTCCTGATGCAAGAACGGTGAGCAAGGCCAAGGCAACGAGCAAGCCAGCGCGGCGCTTGGGACGCTTCGTTTCAACCGGCGGCGCGATGCTCGCCGGGGGGACAGCAGCGATGCGTTGGGTGGCAAAGACCGACGGTTGCTCGGGACGCAAGGCCGGTGGGGGAACTGCAGCTCCGAAGGCCGGGGGAGCCGGAGGAGCGGTCGCGGCGAGATTCACTTCAGCGACGGGGCGGGAGGGAATCGCCCCAGTCGCTGGTGTGATGCTCTCGGCCTTTGGAGCGCCAATGGCCGAGAAACTGGCCCGAGCCGGTTGGGGGGAGACCGGTTGTTGAGTTATCGGGCCAGACTGTGGAGTCTGGTTTTCAGTAGTTGAGGGGATTTCTGTGGCCTCGGAGGTCTCTTTCGTCTCTTTGGTCTCAGGATTGTGGTCGTTCCACATATTTTCCTTCGTAAAGGGTTGGAGGGTAAGTGCCCTTCGGTTGTTATTGGTACCAGTGAAGTGACACGAGGTAAGGACCGAACTAGAGGTCCCTTATCCATATGACAAAACCGTCTTAGCTTTCTATATGTTCCCGACGAACTACAGACTTAAGTAAGACTGTGAATCACCCAAGTTGGCGTGGTCACGAAGTTGGTCGGGGTGGATCACCTAATCTGACCGAGTGCGATTCGAACCAACCCCATCGCGTGACCTCACCGCTGCAGAACCGCGAGCTGGAGGGGGCAAGCGGTGGGTTCCAGAACGAGGGCGCCCGCTCTTTTCTTTGGACAGCCGCGATGGATCTGCGCCGAAGCCTGGCTGGTATCTCGTCCACACCGATGTCACGAGCACCTACGCAGCCGCTAGTGGATCGTCGCAAGATCCTCCGGTAACCCTCCGGTTTCTTTCCGCCACAGGCTCGGCCACGATCGCTCGACGCCACATCCCGGTCGTGGCGGGTAAACGGACCCGAGTGGTGAATGTTCCGCTCGGTACCGAGCGGGTTTTCCTCGAAGTCTCTCCATGGCTCGATGCTGTCGAGGTCACTCACGTGACCTTCCGTCCGCTCTCACAAGCAGCAGCCGCGTTCCTTATGGCATCTGACGTTGCGGCGTCGACCGCAGTAGGCAGCACCGATCGGCCTGAACTTCTCCAGCGATTGTCAGCGGCGCGCACTCACCGGGGCAATCGTGCCATGCTCGAAGAGGTTGCAGCGACCTACGAGCATCTCCAGCAGCAGCGATCCGGGGATGGTATCGACTACTCATCTTGGCGGGCTCGCAATGGCACACTCACAGAGGTCGATGCCCAGCGACTGCGCGAACGCTCCGACGAGCTTTTGAACGGCGGCCCGACCATCAGCGTTGTCGTACCCGTCTACAACCCAGAGATCCGGTGGCTCGACGAGGCGATCGAATCGGTGAAGTCGCAGACGTACGAGAAGTGGCAACTCTGCCTGGTAAACGATGCTTCAACCGACCCCGCCGTTGCTTCCCGCCTCGACTTCCATGCCGCAGAGGATGATCGCATCGTGGTCGTGCACCGAGAAGAGAACGGCCACATCGCTGCGGCCACAAACGACGGACTCGATGTGGCGACTGGTGACTTCGTTGCCTTTATGGACCACGACGACGCCCTCGCCCCGTTCGCTCTTGCGGCGATTGCTTTGGAATCAGCTGACGCCGACATTCTCTACACCGACGAAGACAAGATCGATGCAACCGGCCGGCATTACGACCCACACTTCAAACCGCCGTGGAATCCAGAATTGCTGTTGGGCCAGAACTACCTCTCTCACCTCACCGCTATCAGACGGTCACTCATCAACGAGGTTGGAGGCCTGCGGACCGGATTCGATGGATCACAAGACCACGACCTCATACTCCGGGCAACAGCAACGACCACTCCAGAACGTATTCGCCACATTCCTCTTGTGGCCTATCACTGGCGAGCGATCGAGGGATCGACGGCTCTGGCCGCCGGTGAGAAGGACTACACCGAGGACGCCTCGATACGAGCGCTTGCCGACTACCTCGGCCCCGATTGGTCGGTCGAACTCGCAGGCGGACCCACTGCGTATCGATCCATCCCTCCCCTTTCCGACCAGCCGCTCGTGACGATCGTGATTCCTACTCGCGACCGCCTCGACTTGGTGACGACGTGCATCGAAAGCCTTGAACGAACGAGCTATCCCGAGTTTGAGGTAATCATCGTCGACAATGGCTCCGCCGAATCCGCAACGCTGGAATGGTTGGCAAACTTCGACAACGGCGACGATCGGCGGGTGATCCCCGCTCCGGGGCCCTTCAACTACTCCAAGATCAACAATCTCGGAGTGCAAGCTGGTCGTGGCGAACTCGTCCTCTTGCTCAACAACGACACCGAAGTGATCGATCCGGACTGGCTTACCACGATGGTGCGGTGGATTCAGCAACCGAACGTCGGGGTGGTCGGCGCAAAGTTGCTCTACCCCGATGACACCATTCAACATGCCGGCGTGGTTCTCGGTTTCCGCGGCTTTGCTGGGCATGGGCAAGTTCACGAACCGAAGGATGCAACCGGGTACTTCAACCGACTGGTGCTCACACACGAGGTGGGCGCCGTGACGGCTGCGTGTTTGCTCACTCGACGTTCCACCTGGGACGAATTGGGTGGCCTCGAAGAGGAACTCGCGATTGCGTTCAACGACATCGACTACTGCCTTCGCGTTCGCCATAGGTCCAACCAGCGAGTTCTATGGGCTGCTGACGCAGTGCTGTATCACCACGAGAGCGTCAGCCGAGGCACCGAAGATGACCCGGTCAAGGTGGCCCGATTCAACAGCGAGATCGACTTTGCAATCGAGCGTTGGCGAGATGTTCTCCACGACGATCCCGCCTATTCGCCCAACCTCACGCTCGAGGGAGAAGCCTTCGCCCTCACCCGCACACCGCGCTTCACTCCCCCGTGGGCCGAGCGAGACAATCGGGCCGGGTAGACTGACATCTATTGATGGCGCAACAGCGCTCGGAGATTACCGCTAGGCGGACTTGAGGAGAGACAGATGAACATTGGACGACTGGTTGGATCGCTCGCAGGCTCGTTCGGAGGTGCTGCTCTCGGCGGCGCAGTCGGTGGACGCACCGGACGCATGGTTGGTTCCCTCGTCGGGTCCATGGTTGGATCCCGAGGTGTTCGCGGCGCCGGCGGTGGTATCGGCGATGCCCTCGGTGGCCTGAAGGACAAGATCGATGGCGACGACGAGATTGAAGAGGTTGAACTTCCTGAGGAAGAGGCCATGGTCCTCATCCAGGCCATGACCAATGCTGCAAAGGCCGACGGCGAAGTCGATGCCCAGGAAATCGACGCCATTATCGGCCGCGCTGGCGACCTCGACGACGAGGGCGAAGCGTTCGTTCGTGCACAACTCTCGCTCCCACTCGATCTCGATGCGTTCATCGATTCGGTTCCCGGTGGCATGGAGGCCGAGGTCTACACCCTGTCGCTTCTTCCGATCGAGGTCGATACCGCAGCCGAAACGAACTACCTCGCCGACCTCCGCGTCGGCCTCGGACTGAGCGACGAGCAAGCCACCGATATCCATGAGGCGCTCGGCGTCCCAATCGAGCTCTAAGGCAGATGATCCAGGGCGGGTCGACGCGGTGAACTCATGAAGGTTGCAGCGATCGGCGCCGGATCATGGGGAACCACCGTCGCGCACTTGTGCGCGCACAACGTCGACACTGTTCTCTGGGCCCGCAGCGACAACGTCGTCGCCAGCATTAACGAAACTGGCGAGAACGCTCGTTATCTCGCGGGTTACTCACTTCACCCAACTCTCCAAGCGTCCACCGATATGGCCGAGGTCGTAACTGGCGCTGATGTGGTGATCATGGGTGTCGCATCAGCCGGATTCCCGAGCACACTCGACGCGCTCGAACCCCTCATCGAACCGCACGTGCCAATCGTGTCGATCGCAAAGGGTCTCGACAAGACGACCGGTCAACGAATGACCGAGTTGATCACCGACCGCTTCGCGAGCAATCCCGTTGGCACGTTGACCGGTCCGAACCTTGCCAAAGAGATTCTCGGCGGGCAGGCCGCAGCCACGGTCATCGCATTCGAGGACATCGCCGTGGCGGAACGACTGCAGGCGGTCTTCGCGACCGAGCGATTCCGGGTGTACACAAACAGCGATCTGATCGGTTGCGAACTCGGCGGAGCACTGAAGAACGTCATTGCGATCGCCGCGGGCATGGCCGACGGACTGGGAGCGGGAGACAACACACGATCCGCGGTGATAACCAGAGGTTTGAGTGAACTCACACGCCTGGGCGTAGCAATGGGAGGGCGGGCAGAAACTTTCGCTGGCTTAGCGGGTCTCGGCGACCTCATCGCAACGTGCATCAGCCCACAGAGTCGCAACCGAACCGCCGGCGAGGCGATTGGCAAAGGGGCCACAGTCGCCGAGATTTGTGCGTCGATGGACCAGGTCGTCGAGGGGATCAAGAGTGCCCCGGTCGTTGCCATGTTGGGACGCGAATATGGCGTGGAAATGCCGATCACTGAGGAAATCAGGGCAGTGATTGAAGATGGCCGGACGGCCGAAGAGGTGTATCGGGGCCTCTTGAAGCGTCCACAACAGCCAGAAACGACGCTGGCGTGATCGGAACAACATCTACCCCTCATGTGGTTACCGTCGCGTGAAGTTGTTGCTGATCCACGGGAGGTCTCAAGAGGACAAAAACCCTGCGGTACTTCGACACAAGTGGGTCAGTTCGCTCCACGCCGGTGCCGAAGCCGTCGGACTTGAGCTCCCGATTTCCGATGAGGACATCATCTTTCCGTACTTCGGCGATGCCCTCATCGACCTCACCGTCGAGGAACACCCCGAACATCACGAGCACGAGGAGGACATCGCGCCGGTGTCTCTCGGCCGAGACCACCACGACGACTTCGAATATCGATGCCGCGTCCTTAACGAGTGCTTTGATGAGGCCTTGGGATTCGATCGGGGACTCGGCCCCGCCGAACCGCCGACCCAAGATACCGGCCCCCTCGAAAGCGAGTTGGTGCAGTTGGGTATCGGCTTCATCGAAAACCTCTCAACACGGTTCAGTTCTCGCAGCCTTACGGCGGCGGCCGCCGATGTTTCGATGTATGTGAGGGACGAGAACATCCAGCACTTCATCGAGTCGGGCATTGCCCAAGCAGTGGCCGATCAGGATCCGGTCGAGGAACTGGTGGTCGTTGGCCACTCTCTTGGATCGATCATCGCCTACCGCATGCTCGCCGCCGGGGGACTTCTCGCCGATCGAAACGTCACCTCGTTCATCACGATCGGTTCCCCCCTCGGTATCCGTGCAGTACGAGAGGCGCTCCATCCAATTGGTCACCCACCAGGCGTTGGCTGCTGGTTCAACGCCTTCGACGAGCGAGATGCCGTCGCCCTCCACCCGCTCAATGACAAGTTCTTCAACATCGAACCGGCCATCGAGAACTATGGCGGCGTCAAGAACGACACCATCAACAGGCACGGAATCACCGGCTATCTCACCGATCGGGTGGTCGTCACCCGGTTAATCAACGCCCTCGCCGCTACGTGAGCAACTCGGTAACAGCCCTGCTGATGCCATCAGAGAGGTGTTCTAGTCCCTTGGTGCTGTCGAAGTCGCTCGTGATGCCGAAGTAGACGGTGTTTTCCAACGACATCGCAGCGACGGCGATCTGGACGCCGCCGGGGAGCGGGATGACCGGATAGGTCTCGACCATGGGGTACCCGAGCACGCTGATCGTCTCGGCAGGGCCTGGCACATTGATGGTCACGGTGTCGGGCATCCGTTGGGTTCGCGTATCGAGCATCGTGGAGCGGACGCCTTGGGCCAAGATGGTCGGCGCGACGAAGTTCTCTTGACGCCGAAGGATACGACCGGCCAGCGCACCCGTTTCACGGGCGCCGGTGCTCGTCTGCTCGTGTATGCGCCGCAGCCGTTCTGCCGCATTTGTGAGTCCAATGGGAAGCGTCGCCGTGAGGGTAGTCACTTGCCCGGACAGGCCTCCGGAAGCTGCGCCAACCGAGAGCGGAACGACGACGCTAATCGTTGCGGGCACGGGCTTTCCCGTCTCGACGAGGTAGCGACGGATACCGGTGCCGATGCTGGCGAGGATCGCGTCGGTCGTTGAACAGTCGTGTGCCGTCCGCACCTCACGAAGATCGTCGAGTGGAACTTTGGCAGACCGCCACTTGCGATGCGGTCCGACTGCCCGACCGAGTCCGTTGGGGTCGACCGGAGTCCGTAACCCGGCGGTCAGGCGTTTGGCCACGCGAAATGGGTGCGAGGTGATCCCACGCACAGCCCGGAACGACTCCACTGGATCGAAGAGCAGGTCGGTTGCGGCATCGAGAAGCAATTGACGATCGTTCGGGAGCGGGCGCAACATCGATTGGCCCATGCCTGGCGGAACTTCAATATTGTCGGCGAGAAGACCGAGAATGTCGGTCCCCGAAACTCCATCGATGATGGCGTAGTGCGCCTTTGAGACGAGCGCCCATTGATTCTTGGGGAGCCCCGACACCAGCCATAGCTCCCACAGAGGTTTCCCACGATCGAGACGCTGGGAAAGTGCACGACTGATGAACGCGTTGAGCGGATCACGGCTGGTTCGCTTCGGGAGCGCGGTATGGCGAACATGAAAGTCGATGCTGAAGGTCGGGTCGTCAACCCACACCGGACGTTCGATCGAGAACGGCACTTCGACGAGCCGTTGTCGGTAGCGGGGAACGAGACGGACCCGATCGGCAACGAGATCGAGGACGTCGTCGAAGGCGGGTTCGGGACCGTCGAATACTGCAACGGTCAGGCCATGGGCAGCAACGATGTCATCTTCGAGAGCAAAGATGTCGTAGTCCTGCTGCGTCATGCGTTCCATGGTCAGGCGCTCTTGTCTCGCATGGCATCGGAAGACCCACTCGCATCTCGCAAGATTGTGAGTTCTTCACCGAGCTTGGCTTCGGTCATTGCCGAGCGAGCCGCTGACGATGTTTGAAGCACGACGTTCACGATTCGCGTCGGATCCATCATTGTCGGTCCCATCGAGCGGGCCTCCTCGATCGATGGTTCGAGGAGCAGAACCCGATGCCCGGCTTTTCGGAGGTCCCTGACCTCTCGTTGGACTTGGTTGCGCCAATACAGGCGGAGGGCACCGTTGGTTGTCATCCAGCCGGTTGCGATGTTGTCGACCGACATCGGGGCGACGATCACGATGAGGTCGAGATCCCTGTCGGAGAGAAGGTCGGCGTTCGTTGGAGAGTGCGTTCCACCATCGACATAGCGAAAGCCGTCGATCGTGACGGGCTTGAAGTATCCGGGAATCGCCGAACTGGCTTCGACTGCTGTACCGACGTCGACATCGGTCCGGTCGAGTCCGAACACCACACGTTTACTGTCCTGCAAACGCACCGTTGTGATGAGGAGTTCACCGTCGGGCCACTCGGTGCCGTGTAGTTCGATCATCCGATCGCCGATGGTGTCTGTCCGAATATTGCCGTTCGGCAGCAGACCCGAGACCAGGCGAGAGGGGCTCATCGATGGTCCACGCACGACTTCTCGGGCGGCCATCTTGAGCGATGTGGGAAGCAGCCGCACGGTGCGGTCGGCTTCGCGTCCGCTAAGTACTCGGAGCCGCTCCATCGATCGGGGGTTGGCGGGCAGCGTCATGATGTCGTCGAGCGACTCGCCGATCGGCGTTCCAGCTCGTAAAAATCCACCGAGGTTCGAACCAGCGGAAGTGCCGACGATCACCGATGCGTCACGAGCGTCCCATCCAGTGATCTGTTGGAGCATCGAGAGTGTGGTGGTGAGGTAGGCAAAGCCAGCAATGCCACCGCCACCGAGGACGAGTCCGATCTTTGTCACGCAGCACCACCGGTGAAGCCCTTGTAGATCTCGAGCATCGCTGCCTTCTGCGAGTCGCTGAGGGCGGTATCGCGTTTGATGACGGCTTCGGTCGAGACCTGCTCGACGTCGCCATCGAGTTCCTCCCCGAGCATGCCGAGCATGGTTTCGACGGGAACGTTGAGGGCCTTGCCGAGGGCACGAAGCACCCGAACCGATGGCTCGTGGAGCCCTCGTTCGAGTTGACTCACGTACGGATCGGATAACGCTGTCAGCTTGGCGAGCTCTCGTTGTGAGAGCTGAGCTAAGCGACGCTGTGAACGAATAAATGAGCCGAGGTCGAGCAAGTGACTGCGGTCGTTCGTTCCCATTGTTCTCCTTCGGCGGTCGGGACCCGCCTATGAATACTGTGGCCGGGTCCGAGAATAGAACCCGATCTGCTTTAGTCCTTCTTTGGAGCGGTCTTCTTGGCTGCCGGAGCCTTCTTCGCCGTGGTCTTCTTTGCAGCAGGTTTCTTGGCTGCTGGAGCCTTCTTCGCCGTGGTCTTCTTCGGAGCGGCCTTCTTCGCCGGCGCTTCCTTCGCCGTGGTGTCGATGACATCGCCGGTCGTGTCGGTGGCTTCGCCGATCAGGTTGATCATCTTCGTAGCGAGACTGCGGTTGGCTTCGATGCCCTTCCCCACAAAGTTGAAGTAGGCATCGACTGCTTCGAGAGGCTCGGGGAGGTCTATGTCTGCGATCTTGTCGGCGAGAGGGAGTTCAGCGTCGGCGAACCTGTCCGCCAGCGGGACCTTGACGTCGGCGTCTTGGATCTTCGTGACGAGATTCTTGGCTACGTCGTGGACCTTGTCATTGGTGGTCACTGCTGCATCGAAAAACTTGTCGGATACGTCGGTGAGCTGTTCGAGAACTGCCATGGTTCACTTCCTTTGTGAGGTTTGCTACTGCGTACTTTAGTACGCAACTCTTCGAATACAACGCAACTGCGTACTAAAGTTTGCAATTTCCGACTGAACCAGCCCGGACCCCAATTACGCCGCTAGCGGTCGCAGATGTCTCCGAAGGCCTGTTCTAGCGAGGCTCGCAAGAGGACGGGTTGCTTCACGGCCTTCGGATCGAGGAAGCAACCGAAGCTCAACTTGTCGCAATACGACATCGCCGTCAGGTTGAACGCTGTGCCAGCGACTGGCCCGATCGGGTACATGTGGGTGATTTCGGCCCCCGCAGTGAAGATCGGAATCGGGGCGCCCCGAAGGTTTGATGTTGCCCAGTCCTGCGACGCGGCACGGGCTCGGCCGGCTTTGGAGAGCACCGAACTCGGCAGAAGTGATGCGAACCCGGCAACGAGGTTGAGCGAATCGAGAGATGCATCGGCAATGTCGTCTCGTCGCTCCCCCATTGCGAACTTCGTCGCTGCGAAGAGCTCTTCGATCGTGTGGTGATCGCCGCGGACGCTGACCGGTACCGGAACGAACGCATTGCCACCAGCAGAATCGTCGGAACGCGTGCTCATGACGAAGCTCAGATTGAACAGCGGGATCTCCACGCCGATCTCCTCGTGATAGCGCTGCGCACCGAGGACCGACCCCGCAACGAACGCATCGTTGAGCGACCCGCCGAGGCGCTTGGATGCGGCCTTGAGGTCGGGCAGGGAAATATCGAAAACTTCGAGGTGACGCTGACGAGAGCGTGTTGCCCACTCCGAAGAACCCGACCGACCAGTGCTCGGTCGGAGCTGACCGGCAATGACCCCCGCTGCTTCGCCGGCTTTGCCAACCGCTTCTTTGAGGCGGTCGGAGTCAGCACCCCACATTGCAACCTCAGCGGCGACCCTGCGGGTTACGGCGAATTGTTTGCGAGCAACATGCTCGACGTCGGCGAGCAGGCCGCTATTCGATTCGGGTGCTGAAACCGGTTCGACGATGTCCTTTTGGGCAGCTGGGACTTCTGGATTGCGTTCGAGGTCGAGGTACATCTCCGCGAGCCGAACAGCACCGATTCCATCGCTCACCGAGTGGTGGACCTTCATGATGATCGCGCCCCGGACGTTGCCCTTCTTCTTTTTCTTCCCCCCGCCGGTCGCTCCGGAGACGGCGATGAACTCCCAAAGGGGGCGCGCTGTATCGAATGGGTCTTGGAAGACCTGGGCGGTCAGTTCGAGGAGTTCGCCTAGTCCCCCAGGCTTTGGGAGTTGCACGTGGCGGACATGGTCGGCAATGTCGAAATCATCATCGATCACCCACCTCGGCGGCGCGATTGCGAATCCCTCGTCGACCCTCTCGCGCAGCCGAGTCAGGGTCATTGATGCATCGAGCATCGCTGAGGAGAAGCGTTCGAAGTCGGGGGCATCATCGAGCAGAAAGAGCGAGCCCATTCCCGATGACAGGAATGGATCGGACTCGGCAGCCCACATGAGCGCTTCGGTCTCGGTCATGTAGCTCGACAGGTGGATCTTTCGCTCGCTCACGACGCCTCGTCCAATGCAACCGGTCCGGCAATGTCCTGATCGGTCATCGTGTAACCGGGTGGGAACGTCTTCTTCAGCTCAGAGAGCGAGGGTGAGTGAGGCTTGCTCGCCTCATCGGGCAACTCGGCCGAGATTGCATCCATAATCCGGATGGTGTCGGCCTTGGCGCTGCGGTACTTCAGGTCGACGGGCTCGCCGACCGAGACGCTCACCGTTGGACGGCCCAGCACTTTGATGCTCGGCACCTTGCTACTCCTCGGCCACACCTTCTCCGTACCCCATAGCCCGACCGGATACACAGGAGCATTGCCAGCCCACTTCGCCAAACGGGCAACGCCCTTGCGGCCCTTCAGCAACGGATCGAAGAACGCGTGCCCTCTCGGGATCGTTCCTTGCGGGGCGATCGCAACCATTTCTCCGGCACGAAGTGCCTCGACGGCTTGGTCTAGGGGTTCGGCCGAACCGCTGCCACGGTCGACGCGAATTCCACCGGCGAGACGGGCTATTGGGCCGGTGATTGGATCGTCGAACAACTCAGCTTTGCCCAAGAACCGGCAGGGTCGTCCGCTCTTCGCAATCAACTGCTGCAATGCAACGACATCGAAATAGCTGCGGTGGTTGAAGGCGAGGATTGCGGGGCCCGAAGCGGGCAAGTGCTTAAGCCCGGAGAACTTCCACGAGGCGTTCGGGTAGAACTCGGTGCGGATGAGGGGACGCATCCACTCTTGTAGTTCCTTGCCGGCGAACTTCAACACACCGGGTGGGGTGTCGAAGTGTCGAATCTCCCAGCCCTGCAATGCCGCTACAGCAGCGAGACGAGCGTCGGGGTTGACCGCAACGGCGGTGCCGACAACGTCGAGCATCGGGCTGTCGTAGTAGCTATCCGAATAGCCAAAGCTCTCGGCGAGCGAAACATCATTGGTATGAGCCCAAGCCACGACGGCGTCGCGTTTCTTCGGTCCCCACACGAATGGTCCATCGATCTCGCCGGTGAACCTGTCCCCATCGTCACGCCACTTGGTGCCGATCACGCCATGGAATCCCAACGCATCGGCGAGAGGCTCCATCAGCACCAATGGACTGGTGCTGGCAATCACCAAAGGTATGCCCGCCTCGCGATGATCCTCGAGCAACAGCTTGGCGTAGCTGGGGATAGCATCGAGAAGGTCGGGCACGGCGTTCCGGGCGGCGGTCTGCACTGCCTCTACCGGCCATCCTTTCGCTGCTTTCACTGCGAGCCGTGCTGCCTGCACGTTGAGCTTGGTCTCGCCGAAGCGGTCGTAGAGCGCCACCATCAACTCCGCACCAGGAATGCTCGATGCGCGGCTCGACATCCCCGCCGCTTCGAGGTGGCGAGCAATGATCGTTCCGGACGCGTGAGGGATGAGCGTCCGGTCGAGATCGAAAAAGGCGGCGCCGGTCATAACACCACTACACCACGCACTCACGCTTCATGGAAGCCCGATCGGCGCCCAGCGTGAGATTATGAACAGTATTGGCCTCCAAAGACCGCCGATGTGCCACTAGAGCCTCCAGAGCGGGAGACCGGGTAAACTTTGAGCCGCAGACGGGTCACCCCGTCACCCGCCCTCGTAGCTCAGGGGATAGAGCATCGGTTTCCTAAACCGTGTGTCGCAGGTTCGAATCCTGCCGAGGGCGCATTCTGCCCACAACAACCCGATCCGATGGGCTGCAGAACTGCGGCAATCGAGAAACCATGCGAGGTGCTCTTTTGGGTCCATTGGGCAAACATCGTGAACCTGAACTTGGCGACTAGTTGGGCAGCGTCAGTATCTGACCCGTCTGACTTTGCCGCTCAACTGCGGTTCGCTGAACGAAGCCCACCTGATCGACCGAGGTGTTGGTGTTTGCACAGCCCCCGTCTTGGTGGGTCTGGTAGTTGAGCCGGACCGATCGCACATCGTGGGTGGTTCCATCTAGACCAATGCCGGTCAGGCCGCTCCACCGCACAGCCGCCGATGCGTGATCGCAGTGAGCGAACACCTCACTCCAGACAACCGGGCTGGCGAGGTGGTCGGCGTCAACCCAGAGATCCCGGATGACCGTCTCTTCGCCGGTGGACGTGTCGGTGACCGATCCACGCCAACCCTGATCTGGCGAACGGTAGACGCGAAGGACGTACTGCCGGTTCGGGTACCAGCGGCAGGTGCGGGTGTTGATGTTGTTGAGCGCCGAAGGCAAGGCCGATACCGAGCCCTCGAGCTCGCCTTGCCCATCTCGGTAGCCACCCCAGTTGACCGCGCACGCATCGGGGTAGCTCGGATGATGCTGGAGCCCAATGTGCGCGCCTCCGATTCGTCCGCCGGGGCCGACGAAGCTCACCTGCAAGGCCCAGAAATAGAGCATCGAGACCGTCGGCGGTTCGATCACTTCGATCGTTGCTCGCACTTCTGACAATGGCGTGCGTTGTATCTCCCAATTGAGGTGAAACGATGACGCCCGATTCGACGACGTGGGAGCGCCGGCGACTCGCGCTTCATCCACGGGGAAAGCACTCTTAAGCAGGCGAGAAAAGAAGCCAGTCATCGATCACGTTGTAGCACTTGCCGAGGACAACGAGAGGCATCCTCCACTCAGCTGATGCAGCGTTACTACTACAACACCGAGGCGATTTCCCGAACGGTCGAGTTGCAGCGAACGGCGCCGTCCGCCTCGATGACGACGATGTCTTCGAGGCGCATTCCCCATTCGCCTACCCGGTAGATGCCGGGCTCGATACTGAAAGCGTTCCCAACAACGATGGGGGTCTCGTTCGAGCCGGTCACATATGGGTGCTCGTGAACCTCGGTGCCGATGCCATGCCCGGTGCGATGGATGAACTCTTCGCCGTAGCCATCCTCGGTAAGCGCGTCGCGGGCAGCGCCATCGACGTCGCAAAGGCGGTTACCGGGGCGGGCTGCTTGGAACGCTGCCTCTTGGGCGGCAACGAGGCTTGTCCACGCAGCCGCAACGTCATCGGGAATTGGGCCGGTGAACGCGCAGCGGGTGGTGTCGCTGTTGAAGCCGCCGGCCGTGCCGCCGAAATCGAACAGGACCATCTCGTTCGCTTGGATCACCCGATCACCCGGGTGATGATGCGGGCTCGCCGAGTTGGGTCCGGACGCCACGATGACGAAGACCACCTGGTCGTGGCCGGCTGCCAAGAGCCGGTCGTGGATATCGGCCTTGACCTGAAGTTCTGTGCGTCCAACGAGTGGGACCTCGCCATCTTTGATGGCTTGGTGCACCTTGTCAGCCAACGCGCCGACAGCCTGAAGCGCCTTACGCTCCGATGCAGTCTTCACCGCACGCATTCCGCCGAGTGCTTCGTTGAGCGCTCGAAACGAGAGACCAGGGCGAGCGTTCTGCATCGCGAGAAGGTGGTTTGCGTTCAGGTCGTCGGAGACGAGCACCACTCCCGCCTCGGGCAGTGCGCTGACGGCGAGGGCGATCGGGTCTTCGGCGTCTTCCCACGGGCCGATCTCGAAGACCTCAGGGTTCGGGGCGATGCGTTCGGCTTCGAGCTTGGGCGTTACCAACAAGGCCGGACCGGCATCTGGCCCTGTGGAAGCAATCGCTGCGGTAAGTCGCTCATAGGAATGGCCATCGTGGCCCGTCAGGTATTGCAGGTCAGACCCGCCGCCGACGATGACGGCGTCTGCGCCGATGCCTCGGGATCGAGTCCGGAGTGCCTGCCAGCGCGAAACGAAATCATTGGGCGCAGAACGGTTGCTTGTCATACCAAGAAGGATAAGCGCGTTGCCGACGCCGAGGATGAACATCACCTCGGGCGACCCATTCGAGAATGCCTACGGCTACTCCCGAGCAGTGCGTGTAGGCGAGCACATCTTCGTCTCGGGAACAACAGCCCAAGACCCGTTCGTTCATGAATGCGACTACATCTCGATAGATCGTGCTTAGCGTCAGGCGTATTGGGCTTCGCCGTTGCCGAGAGACCAGTCCTGCGGGTTGATCTCGTTCAGGCTGATGACGATGTCTTCGGGGCGCACACCAGGGTTGGCGCGTAGCCGTTCGGCGATCTTGGCGTAGAGGGCCTTCTTCTGGTCGGTCGATCGGCCAGCGTTGAGCGTGATCTGGATGAAGACGACGTCGCTGGAGCGGTCGATGCCCATGTAGTTGCCACTGTTGTTGATGTTCTCCGGCTTGTGTTCAGAGATGGTGGCAAATCGGTCGTCTTCTGGAATGTTGACCGTCTCGCGCATCGAGAGGTAGATCTCTTCCATCAACGCAGTGCGATACTCGACCGACGTGCCTTCCATGAGCGAGATGTGGGTGTAAGGCATGGTGGCGACTCCTTGATGTTTTGCTCGTGTCA
>CAZBTI010000092.1:0-15006 GCA_964494395.1 uncultured Acidimicrobiales bacterium
AGCGAAGCGAACGACTGTTACCAGCCCCTGGCGACCCATTCGTCGAAGTGGGGCTTTTCGGCGCCGATGGTGGTGTCGCTACCGTGTCCGGGGAGTACGAGGTGGTCGTCTGAAAGTACCCGGTAGAAGCGGTCCTCGATCGAGGTCATGATTTGCTTGAAGTTCTCGGGGCGCGGCGTTGCGCCGGCACCTCCGGGGAAGAGCGTGTCGCCGGTGAAGAGGATGGGAGCGCCTTCGAGCTTGAAGGACATCGAACCTGGTGTGTGCCCTGGGGCGAGGATGGTTCGCAGCTTGAGTCGGCCTACCTCGATGATCGTGTCGTCCTCGATGATCTCGTCGTAGCTCGGAAGCATTGAGGAGTCTTCTTGGGTGACTCCGACCGAGTAGCCGGCGTTTCGCATGGCGGGGATTGCTGCGATGTGGTCCCAGTGGCCGTGGGTCTCGACGATGCGTCGTACGTTGAGCGCCTCGGCGAGTTCTAAGAGTTGCTCGTGTTCGTTCGCTGCGTCGATGAGCAGGCTCTCTCCCGTTTGGGTGCAGCGCAGAACGAAGACGTTGTTATCAATGGGCCCCACCACGACTTTGTGGATCTCGAATCCGGAGTCGGCGTGGTGCAAGGTCGCGGTCAGATCGATCATGTGATCACGTTAGTTGCTTTGAGAATCGCATGAAGACACGACGTGTCAAGCGCCCTCAAACCGCGCTTTTGCTGTCTACGCGGCCGCGGAGACACGCCATTTGAGTGCTCTCAATGCGTCCGCGGACGCACAGCAGCCATATTCAAAGGATCACTTCAACGCCAAAAGTGTGCAAGATCCGTCCGCGGACGACTTCCGCTCAACAACGCGACTCCACCACCCCTCGGGTCGCGCTCAAAGTGGCGGATTTGGTGTCGATCGAACCCGGTCGCAGCCATGGCGTTCTCCGTGCCGGTTAGACCCTCGACACCTTTTCGAGTTGGTGCTGGCCTTCGATGAGGCGAACCGTGCCGGAGCGTGATCGCATCACGAGCGACTGGGTCTTTGCGACGCCCCGGTCGAAGTGGACACCTTGCAGCAGGTCGCCATCGGTGATGCCGGTAGCGGCGAAGAAACAGTTATCGATATTGACCATGTCTTTGATAAACAGGACCTGTTCGAGGTCGTAGCCGCCCTCGAGTGCCGCGGCTTTCTCTTCTTCGTTGCGGGGCCAGAGCATTCCCTGCTGGTCGCCCCCCATCGCTGCTAGCGCGGCGGCGGAGATGACGCCTTCGGGTGTGCCGCCGATACCCATGAGCACATCTACGCCGGTATCTGGCCAAGCGGTCGAGATGGCGCCTGCGACGTCGCCGTCGGAGATGAGTCGAATACGTGCCCCGGTTGAGCGAACTTCCTTGATGAGGTCGATATGGCGATCTCGGTCGAGGATGACTGCGGTGAGGTTCGATAGCCGCTTGTTCATCCGGTCGGCGATCGATTCGAGGTTCTCGGTCGCGGTCTTGCGAATGTCGACTGCGCCAGCGGCTGCTGGGCCGACGGCGATCTTGTTCATATACACGCATGGTCCGGGGTCGAACATCGTGCCGCCTTCGCTCGCTGCGATGACGGCCAGAGCGTTTGCTCGCCCAAGGGCGGTGAGCGTTGTTCCATCGATTGGATCTACAGCAATATCGACCTTCGGCGGTTCGCCGTTTCCGATTTGCTCGCCGTTGAAGAGCATTGGAGCCTCGTCCTTTTCGCCTTCGCCGATGATGACGGTGCCGTCCATGGCAACCAACGCGAGCTGCGAACGCATGGCATCGACTGCAGCACCGTCTGCAGCTTCCTTGTCGCCCCTGCCCATGAACCGAGATGCAGCAATAGCGGCCACTTCGGTCACTCGAACCATCTCTAGTGCCAGGTTGCGATCTGGGTTGGTGCGTTCGGACATGGGAACTCCTCGGTGTACTAGTCCGTCCTCGTTGACGGGCAAGTAGCACGGCTATTGCCGCGCTTCTCCTATCGGCAGGTCTCGCCTCAACGTAACCCGCCGAAAGAGAGTAGCTTTCACAGCTATGTCAACTAAGTATTGCTTCCAATGCGCCCGGGAATACATCGAAGAAGTCACCGAATGTGCTGAATGTGCTGTCGGATTGGTCGACGAGAAACCAACGCCGCCAGAGGAGGTCGGAGACAAGGACGAACCACAGGTCGCCTACGAGCTATACGAGTGGTCCTTTGAAGCTCGTCGCATGCTCGAGGGGCTCGTCACTTCGCAGAAGATCGCTCATGGGTGGCAGGGTGCCGTGCTGATCATCCGAGAGGCCGATGAGGATCGTGTCGACGCGCTTGTCGAACAGGCCGAGCACGTCGATGGCCCAGCGATTGCTGAGGACGCCCCGAAGATTGGCTACAGCATGGAGGACTGGAGTGCGGAGAATCAGCAGAGCCTCGTCGAGACGCTCGGGCTTAACGGCGTTCCTCATGAATTCGACTCGGATGGAGAACTCGTGATTGCCGAGGCCGACGAGGCGTTGGTCGACAAGATCATCGAGAACCTCAGCGAACGCCTCGCAATCGAAGATGAACTTGGCGATGCGAACGAGGTCATGGAAGGTCTGGAACTGAACGACCTTCTCGGCGAGGTTCGTGTCTTGGCCAACAAGTTGCGTAAGAACCCCGGTGATGCAAAGGCCACCAACAAGATTGTGAATCAGGCCGATTTACTGTCGGACATCCGCACGCCATTCGGTTTCGATAGTGGTCGTTGGTCGAAGATTCGGTTGAGTTCCGCTGACATGGTCGAGGTGTTGACGAGCGAGAACCGTGGTGAAGACGAGGTTGTCGACACCGCCCAAGCGCTCTTCGATATCTTGGAAGGCATGGTTTAAGCACTCCTCGCTAGAAAAACCTCAACTACATCAACGATGAAGTTGGGCCTGTTGGGCTTCGTGCTTGGCCTTTTGGATCGTTACCCTTTAAGCATCATGATTCTTGCGTCCCTCGAGGTGTGGCACTCGCGCCCGATTGCCCCTACGCGACGCGTTGCGCTCGGCGAGCTCAACCTGCCGACCGACCCGGCGCCAGGTCCCGGAGGTCTCCTACTGGGTGCGGTTCTCGCCCGTTTCGCAGCCGACCTCGACGGAGACCTTTACGACCAGATGACCTCGCTTATGGACGAGGTTGAGCGTGGCCAGAAGATCGGCCAGCCTCGGCTTCGCCATCGACTGCAGTCCGACATTGTTGGTTTGAGCCGAAGCGAGCACCGATTGGTGAGCGGTGAGAATGGCCTTCGGTTCGAGCTCGAGACCGCGAAGGGGCTTCCGGCGCAGAGCGCCCTCGCTGCGGTGTACGCCGTGGGAGAGATACCGCTCGAACGTCGAGCAGAAGTTATGGCTGTCCTTCGGCGAGGCCTTGAATGGGTGGGCCCGATCGGCCCGGGTGTGATCGATTATTTGGTTGGCGCGGAGATCGGCATGCGGATGCGCTCCGGAGCGTTCGCTACCGCTTCGAGCCCGCTCGTTTGGGCAATGGGCGTACTCGAACTTGAGGCTGGCGATACGCCGGCGCCGAAAGAGATCCAGCGCAGCTACCGGCGGCTGCTCCGCAGCGCTCATCCAGATCACGGTGCCGGCGAGGATGAGGCGGCAGAACGGATCGCGGAGTTGAGCAAGGCGCGAGAGATTCTTCTCCAATAGAACCGACGTCGATCAGCAGCGTAGGGTCCTCGACATGGTGCTCCCTAAGCTTCCCGCTGGTCTCGTCCTCACCCCGGGCGCAGGCGCCGACCGGGACCATTCGACGTTGGTGGCCATCGAGGCTGCGCTCAGCGACGCGGACGAGCTTCCAGTGCTTCGGCTCACGCTAGGAACCACGAGCGTCCCTCGAGCGGTCGACAAGATCACCGAAGCCACCGAGGAGTTCGCAAAAGAGCTGGGGGTCGACGCCACCGAGATCGTCATCGGTGGCCGAAGCTTTGGCGGGAGGTCTTGCTCGGTCGCCGCAGCAGAGGGTCTCGCTGTTGGCGGCCTACTGCTCATGTCGTACCCGCTGCACCCACCCGGCAAGCCTGAAAAGCTGCGCGTCGATCACTTTCCCGACATCTCGGTACCCACCTTGTTCATCTCCGGCGAGAAGGATCCGTTCGGCACGCCCGCCGAGTTCGACGCCCACGTTGGCGCGATTCCTGGGCCGACCGAGATGGCATGGGTTGGGGGAGGCCACTCCCCGAAAGGCAAGCAAGAGGAAGCGGTTGTCGACCTCGTCGTATCGGCGCTGTCGTAGAAGCGGATCGCTACGAGGTGACGGTGACGGGAACACCCAACGGAAGGAACGTCGCAAGCCTGCTGACATCGTCGTTGTGCAATCGGATGCATCCAGCACTCACTGCAGTGCCCAGGGTGTCGGGATCGTTCGTTCCATGGATGCCGAGTTGGCCGGGGCCGCCGTTGAAGGTTTCAAAGACCTCGGAGAATCCAGATAGGCCGTAGGCAAAGGCTCCGTAGGCGCTGTTCGGCACTATTGGATCGATGAGTTCGGTGATGTAGTACACGCCACCGGGCGTAGGAGTGTTGTTCGACGCAACTCCTGCGACCGCATCGAAAACGGTTTGGCCTGCTTCGAATACCCGCATGCGGAAATCTTGCAGATCCACTTGGATTCGATACATGTGAGACGCGAGGATCAGGTCGCTGCTGCGTACCCAACCTTTCGAGCCGTTCGGACGCACGGGCAAGAGGACTTCGTTCCAGTCGACCGCATTGAATGTGGTGAGGAAGACGAGAGGTCCGTTTGTGGCCGTTGGGTTGTCCATCACGTGGGTGACTTCTGCGTCCTCGTCGGGAGATGCGAAGACTTCAATTTGTGGGACCAATGCGGTTGCGGTGATCGAACGGAGAGGGTTGGGGTCCTGCTCGGCGGCCTGTGCCTCAACGGTCGAGATTTGCTGGGCGGAAACGATTTGCCGGCCGAATTGGGGAGCGCTCGTCGGTGGGGTGGCGCTTATCAGAGAAGGCCGTTGAGCTCCGGCCGCGCTGCAGCCAGCAAGCCCGGCCAAGCCGGTTACTCCAAGGCCCTGCAGTAGACGCCTGCGCGACTCCGATTCCACATCACGAGAGTAACGCTCGAAAGGGGCTCTTCTCAAGTGGCGTCTTGTGGACTTAGGATTTACTCACTAACCGCTGGTGAAGTGTCGAGCGGGTCTTCGTCATTCAATTCTTCGAGCGTGAGGTTCGCGGTTTCTGGATAGCGAAGCAGGATGAGCAGGATCAGCGTCGCAGGACCGACCGCAGCTACGGCGAGGGCGGGCCCGAACGCATCGAATTCTTCGGCGAGCCTGCCGACCAACTGCAATCCAATGACGCTCCCAATTACGCCAAAGGCGGTAATCACGCCGTTCGCGGTGCCCCGCAAACGTGTCGGAAAGAGTTCGGGTCCGTAGACCGCAAGTCCGGCCACTGCGAACCCTGATCCGAGGATGGTGCCGATGGCTCGCACGGGGAAGATCAACAACGACCCAGAGAAGAACGACACCACCGACATGGTGACCCCGACCGCCGTGCCAAATGCCCCGATGGGTCGTCGCCCAATCCGGTCGGACAAGATGCCGCCGGCCAACACGCCAATGCCGATTGGCGTGCTCGTCACGAGCGTGAAGAACGCGATTCGGCTGGCCGAGAAACCGAGTTCGTCACGGAGAAATTGATTGTCGAATTGGCTGGCCGGAGAGGCAAAAATGGTAGCGAGTAGTGCTCCCGTTCCGAGGAGCATGAGCCGGCGGCGAAGCTTTGGGTTGTTCCACAGTTCGGCGAGTGATTGTTTGGCTCCTCGCCGCTCGTGGAGGGCAAACCGTCGTGTTGTTGGGAGTTTGCTTCCCGCCCAGAGCGCTAACGGGACGAACAGCAGCGCGGCGGCGTACACGAGGCGCCACCCCCAGACGGCCACATCTGCGAGAGGGAGAATCCAGATCACCATGCCTGCGCCAAGGCCGGCCAACAAGATCAGCATCGAAACGCCGTAGGCGCGGCTCTTCGGGGGAAGCTCTTCGCTGGCGAAGACGAGCAGCACGATGGTGATTCCTGTGGCGAAACCTCGGGAGACGATCTGCGTGGCGGTAAGTACGGCGAGGTTGGGCGCTAACGCCCCGGCGGCGGTCGCAAGGCACGAGATCGTGACGGCGACAGTGAGGGCGCGCTTTCGACCAAAACGGTCGGCGGCGACGGTCAGGCCGAGCGAGAGCACGATCGAGATTCGAACGATCGTGAACACGTTGGCGCGCGCCGAGGTGTCGTGCGCTGCATCGACACATGTCCGAAGTCCATCAGCGGTTGTGCTGAACTCGTTGCAAAAATCATCTGCGGCAAAGGTGAGCGTCTGTCCAATGACGGTGCCGAGGAAGCCGTTGACGACGGCGATCACCCCGAGCAAGCCAATCGCTCGCCCGGCCCGGGTGTCGAGCCTTCCGGCAGGCGCCCACCAAGGGCTGGGGTTCTTTTGGCCGCTCCGGACGTGTAGCCAGAACGGAAACCAGAACAACACTCCAAAGATCGGAACAGAGAGCTTCCATTCGACATCTTCGGTAACCGAATGGGTTCCTGGATGCTCTCCGGGGGTGACCGAGAGCGTGCGTTCGTATACAGAAAATGGTCCTTCAGCGAGTGTGAGTTCGTCCGGTTTACTGCCTCGCTGCTCCAGCACAATGCCATCGATCGGGGCGCGCAGAGTTTCGAGTTCTTCGTCATTCACGACGAGTGCCCTGCGTTGCGTTGTCACTCGGGTAATACTGGCAGCGATGTCCGCACAGTCCACCACCGAATTTGTGATTGAACCTGGCCCTCCACTTTCTGGAGAGGTCACGATCAGCGGAGCAAAGAACTCCGTCCTGAAGCTCATGGCAGCAACCGTCATGGCTGAGGGCACCCACACCATCTACAACGTTCCCGACATTTTCGATGTCGGCATTATGTGCCAGTTGCTCGAATCGATGGGCGCCAAGACGCTTCGTCGTGAGGGCGTTGTCGAGATTGCTATCGACAAGATCGATCCCGTGGCGCCCTTTGAACTCGTGGAGCAGATGCGAGCCTCGACGGCGATTCTCGGGCCGCTTCTCGCGCGCTACGGGCGAGCCGAACTCGGCATCCCCGGCGGCGACGACTTTGGTGGTCGGCCGATCGATATGCATCTCACCGGTCTCGAGAAGCTCGGAGCGAAGTTCGACGTGGCTCCCGAGGGCGTCGTCGGCACAGCGGACAGGCTCAGCGGGGGAGAGATCAGCCTTGGTTTCCCGAGTGTTGGGGCGACCGAGAACATCATGATGGCCGCCGCTTTGGCCGACGGTGTCACCACCATCGACAACGCCGCTCGAGAGCCTGAGATTGCCGACCTCGCGTCGATGCTCAACAAGATGGGAGCGGGAATCATCGGCGCAGGTACCTCGCGAATCACCATCACCGGTGTCGAAACACTCGAAGCGGTCAGCCATCGGTGTATCCCGGACCGAATCCAAGCCGCCACGTTCCTTGCGGCGCTCGGTGTAACCGGCGGAGAGATCCTCCTTCGCGACGCTCGGTATGACCACATGGACATGGTGATTCAGAAGATTGGGGAGATGGGCTTGCGCACGTCTCCCGATCGAGATGGCATTTGGGCCATGGCGAACAATCGTCTAAACGCTGTCGACCTCTCGACTCTCCCGTACCCGGGCGTCGCCACCGACTACAAGCCGTTCTTGGCATCGATGCTCTGCGTTGCTGATGGCACCAGCATTGTGACCGAGAATCTGTTCGCGGGGCGGTTCAAGTACGTCAACGAACTCGTGCGTCTCGGCGCCGAGGTGCGTACCGACGGAAACCATGCCGTGATCAAGGGTGTCGAACGGCTTCGAGGAGCCAAGGTCGTCAGCCATGACATTCGGGCCGGTGCGGCCCTCATCGTGGCTGCTCTCGGCGCTGACGGGCAAACGATCATCTCCGATGATGGCCACGTGTGTCGTGGATACCCCGACCTCGCCGGCGATCTTCGCTCGCTCGGTGCCAACATCGTCGAGCGCCCAGCTCAGACCTAAAGATTTGTACAGGCCCACAGACCGTCACGGTCGGTCAGCCTGTACAAATCTTTGAGTTTGGCTAGTGGTCGACGGTTTCTGGAGATTCCTCAGCCAGGCGGTCGGCGCGCTTGTTGGCGAGCCAGAGCAGTCCACCGAGTATGGCGATGGGGCCAACGACGAGCAGAATCTCATCCCAGCCACCTTGATGCGCGAGCAGGAACATCGCTACAGGGTGACGGCGGTGCCGTCGGAGTAGAAGACCTGGCCGATGTTCACGACCTCGGTGATCGAAGGGACGCGATCTTTCATTATGCGCTCGACACCGGCTTTGAGTGTTTGCGAAGAGGCCGGGCAGCTCACGCAGGCGCCTTTGAGTTCGACCTCGACGATCCCGGTTTCCGTGTCGACCGAAACGAGTTCGATATCGCCCTTGTCGGCCTGCACCGCCGGACGCACCGCAGCAATGACTTTTGCCACCTCTGCCTCAATCGCTGCGACGTCGGCGTTTGCGGGCGCGGCATCTCCAGTGGAGGCAACAGCGGCGACCGGCGATTCCTTCATCGTTCTAAGCATACGAACAAAGGTCGGGCTTCGAAGATTCCTGCGGCAATCATTACTTCGGGCTTACAGCACTGCTGGGCTTCGCTGTTCGTTGATCTCTGAACCGGTGATGCGCCAAAAATGGCTCTCTGCCGATCCGTTAATCCCCACGGTTTTGATGGATGATCGGTGTTGTTGAAGAGAGGTTTTCAGTTGTCTAGTAAGCCGCACCTGGTAATCGTGGGCCTCATGGGCGTTGGGAAGTCGACGCTCGGAAAGGCCTATGCCGACGCCCACGGGCTCGCCTACGCCGATTCTGACGATGACATCGAGCGACTCTTCGATGCCAACGGAGGCGAGGTGGCCGATCGTTGGGGGATCGAGGCGCTGCACGAGATAGAGGCCGGCGTGCTGCTCGGCGCACTGGCGTCGACAACACCTACGGTCGTCACCGCCGCAGCGTCCATCGTGGAAAAGCCGAGCGTTCGTGAAGCGCTCAAAATTACTGCGACGACCGTCTGGCTTGAAGGCGACCTCGATGAAACGCATCGACGCCAAGGAAAGGGCGACCACCGGCGCCCGATGAGCCGGGTCGATCTAGAAGCGCTCGCTGCACGTCGTCGTCCGATGTTCGAGGAGGTCGCGGACCTTCGTCTTGACGCGAATAAGACCCCTACGGAGCTCACTGGCGAGATGGACCAGTTTTTCCGAGAAGCGAGTCACCGGCAGTAGGGTTTCAGAAGACGGAAGGGGCAAGAGTGTCTGAAGACGCAGCACAAGAGACCAACGATCGGGCCGAATACGACTTGATCGTGGTCGGTGGAACCGTAGGCGGCCTGTCGGTCGCCATCTCGACCCAAACAGCGGGCTTGCAACGTGTACGAGTCATCGAACAGGGGAGCGCTATCGCGTTTCCCGAACTCGTTCCCGAACACCAACTCGAGGTCGGGTACGGCGAGAAGCTCGTCAGCATCGACCATGACGGTTCGAAGATCATCGTCACCACCGAACAACGCACCTACGCCGCCCGCGGTTGTCTGATAGCCGAGCGGCATCGCAGCCCGGACTTTGAGTTGCCGATTCCGGTTTCGTTGTCGGAGAACGTGTGCGTCGACAAGCTCCCAGAGCACCTGAGCGACAGCGACATCTTGGTCGTGGGGCGCACCAATCATGCAGTCGAACTGGTGGGTCAGGCCGCCGCCGCTGGCGCTGGTGTCGTCCTCGCTGCTGGCGGAATGGATCCGGCACAGCTTGCTCCGGTAGCCGACTCGATGCTTCGTAGGCTCGAGCACGAACGGCGTGCGACGATCCTGTACCGGTCGGTTCCCGACGGCATTGGAGACAAAGGTGAGTTTCCGATTGCGTACTTCAACGATCGACGCACACCAGATCTGGAGTTCGATCACATCGTCTTTGCTTCTACTCGTTCGCCAGTACCTCTCGCCGAACTCGGTGTTACCGAAGCTGCGCTGCAGAGCAACCAACTGTGGCTGCTCGGTGAGCCTGCCCCCGGCGTCGACGTTCCTCACGCGCACGCGTGGGAGATTGGACGGCGCCTCTCCGCCGCGTGTTTCCTCGAGCTCGAACTTCCCGAACCGCCATCTGTGGTGCAGCGTCGTGTGCGTCACGAATCAGCGATCGCCGAGCTTCGTGATGAGCATTACAACGCAACCATTACTCGCTTCGAACAGCGGCACTCCGACCTGTGGGTCCTGCGAGTGCGCCCCGACCATGGCGACACCTCACATATCCCGGGGCAATACGCATCGCTCGGCCTCGGCTTCTGGGAGGACCGCATCGATAGTCATGTCGACCCGGACATCGACGATCGATGGCACAAGCTCATTCGACGCTCGTACTCGATCTCGCACGCGATGTTCGAAGAGTCCGGTTACTTTGCACCGCCGGACACCGAAGAACTCGAGTTCTATATCGTGCTCGTTCCCGCCGATGACGAACACGTGTCGGCGCTCACCCCACGGCTTGCCACAAAGCAGGTGGGCGACCGCATCTATCTCGGCCCAAAGGTCGCTGGCCGTTACACGCTGAGCGCTGTGGACAATCCCGACACCGCAGTGGTGTTCTTCGCCACCGGCACCGGTGAGGCCCCGCACAACTCGATGGCTGTCGAGTTGCTCCGAAAGGGGCACACCGGCCCGATCGTTTCGACGGTGACCGTTCGGAACTGGAAAGACTTGGGTTACATCGAGGCGCACCGTGCGCTCGAGGCCCGGTTCCCGAACTACCACTACTTGCCAATGCCAACCCGTGAGGCAGACGTGCCTAAGCGCTATCTGCAGGACCTCATCCGAGACGGCGACATCGAGGAGGCCCTCGGCGCGCCGCTCGACCCGGGCAATACTCATGCGTTTCTCTGCGGCAACCCGGCAATGATTGGCCTTCCCGAAGAAGAAATCGACGACGATGGAAACACCGTGGTGTCCTTCCCGGAGACCACCGGCGTGATCGAGTTGCTCGTCGAACGCGGCTTCACCGTCAATAAGCGCAATCAACCAGGCAACATCCACTTCGAGGAATACTGGTAACGCCTGTTTTCAACCCTTCTGCGAAAACACTCTGAGTCAACGAAGCTCCCGCGGATGTCGATCGGAAGTATCGACAGGTGGCAGCGTAACGACAATAAAATTGGACGAGGGACCGCAAAATTGGACGAGGGACCGCCCTTTGGGCGGCCCCTCTAGTGAGAATCTCAACGTGCTTTTTCCGGCTCGTTCCCGATGGCTCAACTGGCCCTGAGGGCCTCTGTCTGCCTGGTTATGAGAGAACGCTGGGGATGAACTCGTCTGATTCAACGTAGCCGCAGCTCGTGCGACCAATGTCACAATGCCGTCTACGTGCGACTTGCGTCAAATTATCTTAGAGATTTCTTTTTAGGCGGGTGATTCGCTGAGCCGGAGTGCGTTGTTGATCACGCCGATGTGGCTGTAGGCCTGTGGGTGATTGCCGAGCGAACGGCACGCAACCGGGTCGTACTCCTCTGATAGCAGACCCGTATCACCAGCGGTCGCTAGGAGCTTGCGAAAGAGGCTGTGCGCTTCTTCGGTCTCGCCCAGCAGAAAGTAGGCGTCGATCAGCCACGATGTCATGAGGTGGAAGCCACCCTCGGCGCCGGGAAGCCCATCGTCGCTGTGATAGCGGTACACGGTCGGGCCCTCACGGAGCTGAGCCTCGACGCCGCGAACAGTCCCTTCGAAGCGCTGATCGTCTGGTTCGATCAGGCCCCACAAGCCAACGCTCAGAACCGACGCGTCGAGGTCGACGCCGTCGTAGGCAGCGGTGAAGGATCCGACACTCTCGTTCCAGCCGTTGTCGAAGATGTCGGCGGCGATGGTGTCTCGGAGTGCCTCCCACTCAGGGCGCTCACGTTCGAAGACATCAGTGGCGATCCGGATCGCACGATCGACAGTCACCCAACCCATGACCTTCGAGTAGACGTGATGACGAGGCGCTGAGCGAATCTCCCAGATGCCATGGTCGGGTTCGATCCAGCGCATTTCGACCGCAGCGACCATTGCCTCGACGAGTCGCCAGTGGCGGGCCGAAAGCGGAGCGCCGCGTTCGCCCAACAGATGGACGAGATCGACAATGGGGCCAAAGACGTCGAGCTGCACCTGATTGTCCGCAGCGTTACCTACGCGGACCGGCCGGGAACCTCCGTAGCCAGCGAGTTCGGTGATGTCGGCTTCTGGAGGGAGCTTGCCGCCGTCGAGTGAATACAGCGGGTTCAAACGCTCGGGTTGGCCATCGCCAGCATCCAACACGCCGAGAACCCAGTCGAGGTAGTCCATTGCCTCTTCGTGGCTTCCGAGCCGAACCAGTGCAGCTGCTGACAATGCAGCATCACGGAGCCAGCAATAGCGGTAGTCCCAGTTTCGAACACCACCGATGTACTCAGGAAGGCTCGTCGTCGGCGCTGCGGCAATGCCACCGCTCGGGCCGTAGACGAGCGCCTTCAAGACAAGTGCCGATCGCCGGACGTAGGGGGCAGCTTCGGTCGGTACTTCGAGCTTGTCGGCCCAGTCAGCCCAGAAACGGCGGGTGTGGTCGCGCTTGCGGGCCTCGTCGGATTCTTTGCGCAGACTGGCCGTGCCAACCCGCAATTCGAGGGTTACTGGGCCCTGCGAAAGATCGATGGTTGCGGTGGCTGTTTGGTGCTGCCCGACCGACTCGATCGACCACTCGACGCCGGGGGAGCGAAGGACGATGAGGTCGCGAGCGCCGATGACTTCGAGGCCATCGGTGCGTTGCTCGATCTTTGTTGGGAAGCGTCCGAAATCTAATCGGGGAGCGAACTCGACGATTGCGGTGCCCGAGCCGTTCAGGTGTCGAATGACATCGCTTCGTCCGGCGAGAAGGGTAGGGCGTCCATCGGATACATCGAGGTAATCGGTCACGGTGACGTCGGGCCATACCGTCTCGAGCATCATTGTGTTGCCGACATAGCGCTGGAGGCTCGGGACATCTCCAGAAGCTGCTGCGACCGAGAAGTAACCGGCCGTCGGCCCTCCGAGCAGCTCGGCGAATATTGCCGGGTCGTCGAGTCGGGGGGCGCAGAACCAGGTGACACGAGCGTCGGGTGTCACGATCGCTGCGGTTCGCTGATCTGACAGAAGGCTGTGTTGTTCGATCGGTACCAGCCCAGCGCCTACGAGCCATTCGCTTCGCAACGAACACAAGGTGCTCAACATGAGAGCGACATCACTCGTGTCGCCAATGCGGTGCACAGCGACCGAATCGCCATCGCCGACCTTGACCCCAACGTCGGGTCCCGAGAGACACTCAAATGCGAACTCGTCTGCGTTATCGTCACCGACGTAGAGCACAGCGCTTGCGCTGACATTCGCGCGTAACGTTTCGAGGGCCTTGCCCTTGTCGGCGGCCATCACTCCTATCTCGGCAACCTCTTTGCCCGTCCGATATACGAGCGTGTCGTCGGCTGCGACCAACGCTTCAACTTCAGCAATCGCAGCGGCGGTGTCTTCAGGCGAAGCATTGCGGGTGTGGAAGGCAACCGACGCCGGTTTTTGTTCGAGCGAAGTACCGGTGTAGCGCTTGCAGACCTTGACCAGTTCTTCGCCGAGCGCATCGCGCCGATCTTGTGTGTCAGCGTCCATCTGCAGCGCAAAGTCGACATCGAACTCGCTCCCGTGACTACCGACGAGATGGATCTCGGCCGGCAGACGACTCAAGGCAGCAAGGTCGCGAAGCGACCGAGACGAGATGATGCCAACTGCGGTTTGATCGAGCAGCGCTAGCGAGCGAAGTGCGACTGCAACCTCCCGATCGGGAACGGCGCGCATTGGATCGCTGACGATCGGTGCAATCGTGCCGTCGTAGTCGGTCGCTACCAGAAGCTGGGGAGTCTGCGCGAGTTCAGTGAGTCGCGCGACGAGTTCGTCTGGAAGATCGGCAGGTGTGGGAGGCGTTGTGGTCTCAGACATTGGATATGAAGCTAGTCGGTAGATATGAACGCTACGTACCTACGCCATAAAGATGGAATGAAACGGCTATTGTCTTCGCTAGTACAACTATGAGCGCTTTCGAACCACAAGACGCCCCCGCCGTCGGGGAAGAGGTGTGCTACCGCCACCCCGATCGCGAGACGGGCATCCGCTGCCAGCGGTGCGACCGTCACGTCTGCGTCGACTGCCGACATCAAGCATCGGTCGGCGTTCACTGCCCAGAGTGCACAAAGGCCGCTGGAACCCAGAAGATCTACAACACCCAAAACCTTCCCGGTTCGAACTTCATCGTCACCAAAGTTCTCGTGGCGATCAACGTTCTCGTGTACCTCATAACCGTCACGGTCGACGGAAGCAGCGGCGGCAGTTTCACCACCGACTTCGCGACATGGGGCCCACCAATCTGGGAAGACAATGAAGTCTGGCGGATCGTGACCGGCGGGTTCCTCCACGCCAACGTCCTGCACATTGGCTTCAACATGTACCTGTTGTGGCAACTCGGCAAGCAAATCGAACGAGTCTCTGGCGAGGTGAAGTTCGCTGCGGTCTACTTCGTCTCCTTGCTCGGCGGTTCGTTCGGCGCCATCCTCCTCGACCCAGCAATCCGCGTTGTCGGCGCTTCCGGTGCGGTGTTCGGCCTCATTGGCTACATGGTGTTCTTGCTGCGAAGCAGAGGCATTGGCCTCTTCGATACGGGCCTCGGCTTCCTGATCGTCATCAACGTGTTCCTCAGCTTCCGAGGCGGCGTCAGCCTCGGCGGACACGGCGGCGGACTTTTCATTGGCTTTCTCCTCGGCGCCCTCTTCTACGGACTAAACCAAGGCAGCAAGCCCATCATCAAGGGCGACAAGGCCCAACTCGCTTTCAGCGCAGTGCTCGCCGTAATCCTCTTCGTCGGCGCCTTCTTCGTCTCATCGACCTGGATGATGCCGCTGTTCTGATCGAGCCTCGGCTCCGCCGAGATTTTGCTCGATCCTCACAG
>CAZBTI010000093.1:0-4326 GCA_964494395.1 uncultured Acidimicrobiales bacterium
CGGCTCCCACTGAGTGTCCCGACGCAAAACCGGCCGATGACGCGTTGATGTCAGCGTTCAGCGTGAGGGTCGTGCCGCCGAGGAAGACCACACCTCCGGTGCCGGTTGCTGGGTCCCATGGCTCGGGTGTGTACGTCGAGTCGACTTCTATTGATTGATCGCAACCACCGGGGAGCACCACGTACTGGACAGCTTCGGTGTCCGAGTAGGTGCGAGCCGGAGGGGTCGACGCAGGATTTAGCACCTCGTAGGTGCCCAAGCCGTCGGCCATGGTGCCTGTCATCTGGATGACGAGTGCACAATCATCAGGGGACAACGGCGTCACCGGTGTTGGAACGCCATCGGTTACCGTCGCCGCCACATACGTATTGGACGGAGCGGTCAGAGCCGAAGCCGGGCTCGAGCCAACGACGATCGTGGTGCTCACCAACGCCGTTACGGCAAGTGAGGCACCAAATCGACGTCGAACCGAGTTGGGGAGAATACTGCGCATATGAAATGTCCCTTTTCTTGCGATTAGTCACCAGCCGCCGGTGACAGTAGAAGGTCTTTATTTACCTAGTCTTTTTGTGCGACTAGTCGCATCATCGGTGCAGGGTTGGTATTGTTTAGGGCTTGACAGAAAATCTCCTATCGTGAGCTTCGTGGATACCGCTCAGCTCTGGCGCCTCCTTCGAGTTGCGGCAATCGTGCTCGTCACTGGCGCCTGCTCCGGCTCAGAGACCGCCACTGATCTACCCACAATCCGTTTCGCTGATTCAGGCGACGCCGTCACCGGCGCGCAGGTAACACCCCTCGTTGGCAACGCGCTGACACTCGCTGCGCCCAACCCCAACGTGGCTTCGACGACCACCACCGACGATGGAGAATTCGAATTCGAAGTCGCCCCCGAACTAAACAATGCACCCAACGAGATCGGCGTTCAGGTGACGGTCGATGTCCCCTCTCCCACCAGCCCCGCAGTGGGACGCATCGACTACCGCTCGGATTACGACCCAGCTTCAGCGCAAGGACTCGAAATTCCCGAGCCAACGTTCTGCGAAGGGCTCGTCGACTGCGGCACTCCCCTGCTACCCGACCTTCAGCCAATCATTGGCTGGAACGACCTCGACCCAGAGGTCGTTGAAAGACTGCTCCCCTCAACCGAAGGTCCACCGGCGGCGGGCCTACTTCCTGAAGAGACGTGGTTCGTCGAAGAGACCGATGGCCAACGACTCCTCCGCTTCGCCACCGTCGCCGCAAATATCGGAGACGGCCCACTCGACATCATCGCCGCGCCAGACGACGGGGACAACGCCCCAACCTGGCAGCGCATCTGGACAGACGAGTTCCACTTCGACGATCTCCCCTCAGGCGAGTTCATCTTCCACGACGATCACGACCACATCCACTTCGACGCTTTCGAGCGATATCGATTGCTCGATGCCGAAGGCACGGTCATCGCCTCTTCCGAGAAGGTGTCGTTCTGCCTGCGTGACTCGGTACTCGTCGTCCCCGAACGCGAGGGGTTCCAAGCGCAATTCGATGACGGCGATTGCGAAGGGCAACAGCAGATCATCAACGCAGGCTTTGGCGATCACTACCACGCGCTTCTCGAAGACCAATGGATCGACATCACCGGCGTCGAAGCCGGCGAATACACCGTCGAAATTACCGTCGACCCCCTCGACAACATCATTGAGATCGACGAGACGAACAACACCGGAACCTTCCCCGTCGTCATCGACTAGCGCTTTCCAAAAATGGTCAGCAACAATGCCCCGAGAGTGTCCGACGAGGACAACGCTTGGGTCGTTTCCACCAACGAACCCGCGTTGCCCCCGCCGCATTGGATGACGTCGTCGTCGGTTCCGCCACCGACGATCGGTTGGTCACCCAGATCGCGAATGACTTAGACAGCCTCGAGTACGGGGCCGAAGTCTTGTTCCCAGGTGAGCTGCAGCCATTCCCACTCGTCGGCGGGAATTGGTTTTGAACGAAGGAATAGTCCGCAAACGCGAATGCCGCCATGGCATTGCAAGCACTTAAAGATCGAGCCCGTGCGGCTTCGAACCTCGAACTTGGTCTGATCGACCTGCCCGATGCTCGTGATCTGACACTTCCTGCAGTGAACCTTCATTTCATTCCCCCTAGGTGACTTGGCTGTTGACTACATCGTCAACGCAAATCTGCAATCACTCAATGGGGAGCGCTCCACATGGGCGAAATCACGCCTTGACACTTTTCGTGCCATCAGAGACTCTCATGGCGAAACGTTAGAACCTACTTCCCGCTCTGGTCTCGCAGCTGACGGAGCTCCCGAACGGTCAGCAGTTCTCCGGCGTTGCCATGGCGTGAACGGTTTGGATTGAAACGGTAGACGTATCCATCGCGCGTGCGGGTATTACTCGTCGGCGTCGTTCTCGTCGCGAATGTCGAGGATTGGCAAATCGTCGGCGGTGACGATTCGCATGCGCACGCAGTGTTCGACGAGGGCTCGTTTACGATCCTTGGCCTTGTTACCAACGGTCGACTTCACACCACGGACCCCGACCTTGTGATACTTCTCGCACACGTTGTCGAGCTTGCCGTTAAAGCGCGTAATGGCCCATCCCAATCGCTTTGCCGCATCCTTGGTCGGAGGGATGACCGGCTTTGCCTGAGGCTCGCGCAGCATCTGCTCGGCAAGTGCGACGATCAACTGCTTCTGCGAGAGCGTCAACTCCACATCTTGTACGACGGTGTCCAAACCCACGGCGATCTTGGCCTCGTGAAGAGCTCGGCCCGAACGAAGGTTGATCTCGTAGTTGCCAATGCCCGCCTGAAAGCTCAACACCGTGTCGTTCCCCGGAAGCGGAGCCGAACCGCCCGGAGCAACCGTCGCCCTCGATCCGCTGTCGCGGTCGTAGAGGGTGAGGACGATCTTCGAACCCGTGTTGCCGATCCACCACCGTTCGCCAGCGTCGTAGACCCGAGCGACCTGGCGGTGCATGTATTGGTTCTCGTCGATCACGACATCGGCAACACGACCCAAGGTCGTCTCACCACCAGCAGGGACAGTGGCGAGCTCTTCCCCCTCGATATCGATAACCAGGTCTGCAGATTCACTCATTGCCGATGTCCCCTCGCGTTTCTGTGCCCTGCACCCAGCTGCTCGCCCTAGGTATTCGAGGACACCCGCACCGGATGAGTTGCCGAGTTGGTGGTGCCGTCGGCTGCCGTTGCGGTGACCGTCACGTAATATCTCCCGGCGCTGTCGTAGGTGTGCGATGGCGTAGGGGCCGTGCTGGTTCCACCGTCGCCGAAGTCCCACACGTACGACACGGCGTCGCCTTTCGTGATGTTTTGGAACGATAGCGTTTGCTCGTTTTCGGTTGGACCAGCCATGGCGATGAACCCGGCCTCGAGCGGAACGACCGATGCTGCCGATGCGGTCGATGTTGCCGGCGCCTCGGTGGCTGGGGCCAGCGATGATGGGGCGTCCGTTGGTGTATTCGGGTCGACCCGCACGGGGTTCGTCGCCGAACTCTGAGAACCATCGGCGGCGATCGCCGTGACGGTCACGCTGTAGTTGCCAGGAGTCTCGTAAGCGTGTGAAGGCGCAAACGCCGTGCTCGATTCGCCGTCGCCGAAGTCCCACTCGAACGCCACCGCATTATCAGACGAAGTGTTCTGGAACGACAGGGTCTGCTCGCTTCCGACCGGGCCGGCCGCAGCGATAAAGCCCGCCGAAACCTGCGTCGATTCCGACGGCGTGGTGGTGGTAGTGGTCGGGGCGGCCGAAGAGTTTTCAGTGACGCTGACCGTGCGGGTGGTCTCGTCACGTTGACCTTCAGGACCGAAAGAAACCAACGTGACCGTGTAGACACCGGGGGTCTCATAGGTATGGAAAGGCGAGATCGCCGGACTCGTTTCGCCATCGCCAAAGTCCCACTGGTAGGCCAGCGGATCACCCGAAGTTGTGTTGCGGAACGTCCAGGTCTGCTCATCGCCTGCGGGACCGGGCGACCCAATGAAGCTCGCAACGAGCGGCACAGCTGGCGCAGTAGTGGTGGGCGCTGCAGTCGTCGTTGTGGGTGGCGTGGTCGTGGGCGTAGTGGTGGTGGGTGGCGTTGTCGATTCTGGGATCGTGGATCGAGGTGCTTCGGTGGTTCCGGTATCGGCCTCCGTGGTCGCCGGCACAGTGGTCGTCGGAGCAGCGTCGCTCTCCGCGGCGGGCTCCGCTGGTGCCGGCGTCACTGCGTCTGGCTGGGCAGCGGCCTCTTCGGGTTCATCGACCACAGACACGCCGGCAACCGCAGACTCCGGGTCGGCTGCGACGTCCGCGGACGGCACGGCATCATCGTC
>CAZBTI010000093.1:4426-14962 GCA_964494395.1 uncultured Acidimicrobiales bacterium
TTCGGTGCTTCTGTTGCGTCGAGTTCAACAGCATCTGCAGACGTGGCTACCTCGTCGTCGCCTCCCGACGACAGCACAAAGGCCCCGGTTCCAGCGAGAAGGAGAAAGACCACAGCCGCTGCTGCCAACAAGAGCGGCATTCTGATCGGCCTCTCTTCTTCGATCAGCGCCGGCGGGACGGCAACCGGCTGATCGTCATCGGCGGAGGGGAAAGCCTTCTCGGCGGTTGGCTCCGCAGGGAACATCGCGTCACGGGGAATCGACAGCGACGCTTCCTTTGCGGCTGCAGCTGCAGCCGCCAACGGCGTCTTTACATCACCCGCACGCCTCGAAGCAGTGGGCGCATCGATGGGGTTCCCCGCCAACGCCTCTTCGAGAAGCGAAACGAATTCGATCGCACTCGACGGGCGATCCTCAACTCTCTTCGCCATCGAACCCAACAACAAGTTGCGCAACGCGCCCGGCACGTCTCCGGGAAGCTCATGCACCGGAATTGGATCGTTGACAACCGCCATCATGATCGCCACCGGGCTCATCCGTTTGATGTTGACGTACGGCGCCTTGCCCGCGAGCAGCGCAAACAGCGTGGCCCCGAGCCCATAGATATCGGTGGTCTCGGTCGCGTCCTCTCCATCGAGACGCTCCGGAGGGGTGTACGACGGCGTCAGCATCTTGGACGACATCGAACCGGTGCTGCCCATCATCTGAGAGATGCCGAAGTCAGCCAGCCACGGCTCACCGTCGTCGTCGAGCAAAATGTTCGCTGGCTTCAGATCGAGGTGAAGTATTCGCTTGGCATGAGCGAGCGCGATGGCGCCAGCAACCTTGTGCACGTGCTCGACCGCTTCGCGCCACTCCATCGGCCCGTCGTCGACGCGTTGCTGCAACGAGCCACCCAGATAGAGAGGCATCACCAAATACGGGTCACCCGCATTGTTGAAACCTGATTCGTGAACGGGCACAACGTTCGAGAACTTCTCGAGCTCGGACATCATGTGGCTCTCACGCTCAAAACGGCGCGTGACCGCTTCGTCGCCGGCGCCGCGGAGAACTTTGATGGCGACGATGTCGCCGGTTTCTTGATTGGTTGCCCGGTAAACGTGAGCGTTGCCACCGGAGCCAACGAAGGTCAATCCTTCGTAACCGGCTACGTCCATTTCCGCCTCTTCTCGCTCGCCCAAACAGATTATTCACCACCACGGATTGCGCTGCCTAGGTGGAGTGAAAACCACGCGACGAGAGGATTCCACAACCAACTCTGCGGCTCGTCGTATTGGGCAAGTGGTTAGGTCGCTGTTGACCACTTGGCAGGGCCCGCGCCCGCACTTACCCTGACCTCATGGGTGCAGGCGACCGGAACCGGCCAAGTCATTGAGCTCGAGTTTGAAAGCGGCTCTGACGTTAACCGCAACGGCTTTGCCCGACCGGTGGTTACCCGTTCGACTAGAGCGAGATAGTGCTGTTCCCGGCCTCGTTTGTTTCAGCGTCGGCGTCGTTGAACCAATCGCCTGTGTCATTGAGGTATCGAAACTCGACGAAGTCTCCCGCCGCCAAGTCGACCGATACGCTCCGAGTTCCGTTGCTGCGCTTCTTCAACGGGTGACTCATTGCATCCCAGTCATTGAAGCTGCCCACGACCGAAGTCGAGCCCGGGCAATCACTCATGGGCAGCACAAAAGTGACCTTTACGCCACCGTCTTTTTTGTTCTGTTTCTTCAGCATGTGCGTTCCTCCACAGTGCTTTCTTACGTACTCACAATCTAAACCCTCCGATCTAGCAATTTCATCTCAATTATCTTCCACTACCGATGATCGTCAACCCTGTCTCACTGCGCGAGTGGTCGATAGAGTCTCGTCATGCGCCCGATGACCCCCGAAGAAACGACCGCCTTTCTGCTTTCTGGCACACGGACCGGCAAGGTCGGTTGGGTGTCACAAGACGGCGCCCCGCACGTGGCGCCCATCTGGTTCACGCTCGACGGCGATGACATCATCTTCAATACCCATCAAGACAGCGGCAAGGCCAAAGCCCTCAAGCGCGAAGGTCGAGCATGTCTCCTGGTCGATCTCGAAGAACCGCCGTATGCCTTCGTGAAGATCGACGCCACGGTGAGCTTCGAAGACGACCTTGATCGAGTGCGGGCCGTGGCCACCGAGATCGGTGGCCGCTACATGGGTCAAGACCGAGCGCAAGAATTTGGCGAACGCAACGGCGTGCCCGGCGAACTGATCGTCCGTCTCACCCCAACCAAGGTCACCGCAGTCGACGACCTATCGGCCTAGCCAACTTCCTATGGGGTCTCTGCCTCAATGACCGCGCGCCCTGCGGTTGCGTCGGCGAGTGCGACCTGCACTTGGTCGGCTGCATCGACCGGTAGCTCGATGATGCGGGTCACGGCGGTGCCGTAGTCGGCGTCGATATCGACCGCACCTGCCTTTGCCAATGCCCTGATGACCGCGTCGGTGTCGCCGTGTTCGTGGCGCACGGTTGCACGAAACATGGCAACCCACGGAAGGAGAGTTGCCCGATCCAACGCTTCGGCGGCGGCGCCCCCGTAGGCCCGAACAAGACCCCCCACTCCGAGCTTCGTGCCGCCCCAGTAGCGCGACACGATCACCGCCGTGTTGACGAGATCGCGGCCGGTCAACTGAGCGAGGATCGGCTTGCCGGCCGAACCACTCGGCTCGCCATCGTCGCTCGCCCGGTCGATCACCGGTTGGGCAATGCGCCAGGCCCAACAGTGGTGCCCTGCATCGGGCATCTCCGCGCGCACCCGGGCCAAGTGTTCCTTTGCCGAATCCTCATTCGCCGCTGGAGCGACGGTGGCGATGAAACGCGAACCCTTCGACGGCTCGGCCTCGTATTGGATTCGTTCACCCACGGTCGACGACACCACCAAAACGTAGACGCTGAGCGCGAAGCGCCTGCGAGGCGGCAATATCAATCGCTCCCAACACCAATGATTGGTAAGAAGTCGCAAACGCCGGAATGACGGGACTGTCCTTACCCTTTGAATACGCACGGGGGTAACGCCGTAAAGAAAGGCACCAAATGGAACTGATCCGTCGTATGAGCCGCCGCAGGCTTCTCGCTCGCTCCTCCGCAGTCGCCGGAGCAGCGCTCGTCACCGCAGCCTGCGCATCATCGGACACCGTCAACGGAGCGCTGGGGACCGATACCGAATCTTCAACCGACTCGGGAGCCCCGTCTGATAGCCCTACCGCTGGACAACCCGCAGTGATCGACCCCGCCACTATCCCCCGAGGCGAAGTCATCGACTTCGGTGAGCCGCCAGAGATCCCCGAGGGCCCACTGAGTAACGAACTCGCCGCCGCCGTCGCCGTGCTCTACGGCGAGCGACTCACCGGGACGCTAAACGACGTGCAACTCGATGCCCTCGACATGATCGGCAACTCCGGCGATGTCCGATTGGGCTGGCTCCTGAGCGATCACATTCGCGTGGCGATCAACCTTGCGCAGTTCGAGGGCTCCTCCCAGGAAGAGTTCTTCGCCCTAAACGAACGCCTCGAAGGCGCGGCCGCGAACCTCGTAGGCATGGAGTTCCCCGAATTCCGCTCATGGAACCCGCTCACGAACACGCTGATCGCGTGGGACGTTCCCGAACCCCCCGACTACCTCGCCGGAAAGCGCAACATCTACACCGCGATCGAGCCGGCCTGGGAAGCGCTCATGACCGACAACTCCTCGCTCGACTGGCGCGTTGTCTCCTGGGGCGGTGTTCTGATCGACGACCGTCCGTACGACACCACCGACGACCCGTGCAACTGCATCCCCGCAATCGATAACCCAACGCTGCTCTCCGCTGAAGAAGGCACCTGGCTACCCGACGGAGACATCGTCTTTGGTGTGGTCGTCAACGGTGAGGCTCGCGCCTATCCGCGACAGATCATGGAAGTCCGCGAGATGGTCAACGACACTCTGGGCGGGCGCGATTTCGGTATGCCCTACTGCACCCTTTGCGGCGCAGCGCAGGTGTGGTTCACCGATGAGATGCCCGACGGCATGGAACGCCCCATCTTGCGAACATCTGGGATGCTCTCCCGCTCGAACAAGGTCATGTACGACCTCAACACGGGCTCGATCTTCGACACGTTCCGCGGCACCGCCGACAGCGGTCCTCTTCACGAAGAAGGCATCGCCCTCACCGGCCACACCGTCGTCACCTCGACCTGGGGCGCATGGAAAGAAGAGCACCCCGATACGACCATCCTCACCGAGGACCTCTCCCTCGGTCGCAACCCGGACTTCCGCAACAACCGCGATGCCGACGGACCAATCTTCCCGATCGGCAACGTCGACCCTCGCCTTGCAATCCAAGAAGACGTCCTCGGCGTGCTCCTCGAAAACGGACGGCCACTCGCCATCCACGTGAACTCCGCAGCCTCCGCGCTCAGCCGAGGTGAAATCGTCGAAGTCGAAGGCGTCCAAGTTGTCAGCTCCGGCGACGGAGTGGTCGCTCTCGATGCCGACGGCAACGAGATCGTGGCCCACCAAGCCTTCTGGTTTGCGTGGTCGCAGTTCTACCCCACCACCCAACTCTGGCCCGACGTCTAACGCCCTGTGAGTTGTGAAGGAAAATCTGCCTGTAAGGCATCGAATCCTTCACAAATGCTGATGGGAGGTTGGACGGCGTTCCATTTTTCGGCGCACGGCCGTTGCGCTTGCGACTAGCTTTGAAAGACGGTGTCTGCGAAGCGCGCGGGCGTTGGGGGAAACATTCACGTAATCGGGGGATTTGAAATGAGCGCAAGTAGCTATGACTTTGTCGTTGTCGGAGCCGGATCGGCAGGAGCGGTAATCGCTGGCCGACTGAGCGAGGATCCAAACGTATCCGTTTGCCTTCTCGAGGCCGGCGGGCCACCCCCAGCGGCGGGAGCCATGCCCGCAGCCGTGGCGTCATTACAGAACAATCCCGAGACCGATTGGATGTTCAACGGCGACCCCGGTGGCATTGGCAAAGGCATTGAAGGCGGCCAGATGATGGTTCCCCGAGGCAAGATGCTCGGCGGATCGTCAGGCCTCAACTACATGGCATACGTGCGTGGTCACCCCGGCGACTTCGACTCGTGGGCCAGCAGTGGTGCCGGCGAAGGATGGGCATATGAGAACGTGCTCGAGTACTTCAAGAAGTCCGAAGGCCTGTCGCCGAGCGGTGACATCGTCGTCGACGCAGATGCGCACTCGACCGACGGGCCACTCGGCGTTTCGGTTCGAGGCCCCGTCCTCAGCAGCGCCCAACAGTTCGTCGAAGCTGCCGGAGCAGCCGGCATCCCGCAAGGCGACTACAACGGTCGAGACCGCGGCGGCCCTGAGGGCGTCGCTTCCCTGTTCCAGACAACCACCAAGAACGGCATGCGCTCGTCGACCTACCAAGCGTTCCTCGAACCAAACCTCGATCGTGACAACCTCACGATCGTTCCCCACGCAATGGCTCAGCGTCTCACGTTCGAAGGTGAGGGAGAATCACTGCGTGCCACTGGAATCGAGTACCTCAACGATGAGGGCGATCTGCGAACCCTCACCGTCAACAAAGAGGTGATCGTGAGCGCAGGAGCGGTCGGCTCTCCACAGCTCCTGATGGTTTCGGGCATCGGCGACCCGGTCGAGCTGTCCGGCGTTGGCGTCGAAACGGTCCACGAACTGCCGGCTGTAGGCAAGCACATGAAGGACCACATCCACTGTGCGCTTCACTACCAAGCCGAAGGTGTTGGTGAACCAATGGCGACCGTTGCCATGGCGCTCGGGGCCGACGCATTGCGCGCTCCGGCAGGTCCGCTGCCCGCCGACCCAGCAGACGATGTGCACATGCCACCAGAACTCGCTGCCGTGAAGGAAGAGGCCGATCGGCAACTCGGCGAATGGGCGACGACAGGCAAGGGAATCCCATCGTCGTCGCTCTACGACGCGGTGGCGTTCCTATCGAGTGGCCTCGGCGACGACCACACCCACGACATTCAGGTGGGCTTCCTCGCTTGCGCCTACACACCCGACATGTGGAAGAGCGTCTTCCGCTACGACGACAATTACTTCGCCAACCCCGCAGAGCAACTCGACCCGACCAAGGGCGGCGTCGTCCTGCTCGCAAACCCGGTCCAGCCACATTCGGAAGGGTCGATCAGCCTCGCGAGTGCCGACCCGAACGACAAGCCGATCATCGACTTCAACTACCTCGACGATCCTCACGACATCGAGGTCATGGTCGCTGCTCTGAAGAAGGTCCTCGAGATTGCGAACTCTTGGCCCGGAGAAGGCCTAGGCGAACTGATGGTTCCGCCCTTACTCGCCGAGAAGCACGGCTACGACGCCGCAGTCGGACCGAGTAATGAACTGCTCGAAGACATGGCCCGCCACTACGCCCTGACCGTCTACCACCTGGTGTCGACATGTCGGATGGGCGACGTTGTCGACGAGAGCCTGAAGGTGTTCGGGGTCGACGGACTTCGGGTCGCCGATGCGAGCGTCATGCCGAACATCGTGAGCGGCAACACCAACGCAGCAGCGATCATGATCGGCGAGAAGGCTGCCGAAATCATCGCGATGGAACACGAGATCTCACTCGCCGAAATGGTGGGCGTCTAGAACGACTCGGACCCGCTAGCCGGCTTCCTGGCCTTGGTCAGGAGTCGGTTCGGTGTGGATCAACGCTTCGGCGTCGTGGCTGGCACCAGCCTCAGCCTGCAGTCGCTGTATCTCTTCGTTGCCGATGTTCTCGCTTGCGGGAGCGTCGACGACCTCGACGACGATCGGCTGATCCACGATCACTCCGGCGTCAGCCGATGCAAACGGGTTGCCAAACAAGAACACGATCCAAAAGACGGCGACGACCGCGGCCACAAGCGCGACCAAGAGTCGCGAGATGACTCTTGGTTGGGTGTTCTCGATCGCGGCCATGAACGCCAAGAGTAGCAACACCTTTGATCGCAGTTATGAGCAGATCGACCCGCCAACCACTTCCGTTGAGGACAAACGACCCTGGGGGCTAGCGTTCAACCATGACCCGCCTCCTTCCGCTTCAGCATTGGGGATCGACCACCGAAGAGATCGATGCCCCGATGCCGGGCGACGACATCATTGCTGGCAGTGCAGCGGAAGGCACCCGATCGATCACGATCAACGCTCGATCCGCGACCATCTTCGACTTCATCTCACAGATGGGCTTTGGCCGAGCGGGTTGGTACAGCTACGACCTGCTCGACAACCTCTGTCGTCGCAGCGCCGACACCATTCACCCCGAGTGGCTCGTCGATACCGCAGGCGAAAATGTGCCCGGTGGTCCGGTCGCCTTCGTCGCCGCTGTCGTCGAACGCCCTACCGCATACGTGCTTCAAGTACCGCACAGCTCGGCACTCGGTCATTCCATGGACTTCACCCTCGCCTACAAACTCGACGAGGACCCAGCAGGACCTTCGACGCGCGTCACCACCCGGGTCCGAATCGCAATCGATGGACCCACCGGCCCGGCCATAGAGAAGGCAATGCTCTTCGGCGATGGCGTAATGGTTCAGAAGCAGCTACGCGGCATCAAGGAACGAGCCGAAGCCATCTACATGATTTGTACAGGCTGACAGACCGCCACGGTCGAGAAGTTCTAGATCGGCTCGCCAAACGCGTCGCAGTCGGCGTTCTCACATACCGAGGGTTCGCCAGGCTGCTCAGGCGGTAGCGCGCTCACCCCACATGACCCACAGATCGGCGAGTCGTCACCGTCGAGTTCGTCCCACAAGCTGGTCATACGGCGCGTCCGGGGCGGATGCCAGCCCGATGCAACGTCTTTTGGATGCCCTTCATATGTTTCGTCGAGATCTTCCACACCGTGTCGCCAAAGACCATTGCGTTGTGTTCGGGGTACAGGACGAAAAGGTCGCGTGAGTAGGAACCTTGCAGATCGCCGATCTTCTTCGATGTCATGCGCCGCCGATGCACATCGACTCGCTTCTCGTAGAAAAGCAGCGTCACCTTCTCGTGTGCGTTCTTCTCACCAACCGGATCTTTGCGGTTTTTCAACCGGCGCGCCCTGTCGACCGCCAGGCCGATACCACCCAGCATTGTTCCGAGAACCAATCCCACGCTGCCAAAGTTCGCAAGAGCTCCGCCAGCCTCAATAAAGCCGCTCTCGTGCATTGGATTGGCGGTCGCCGGCACGGCGAGCAACACCGAATAGTGCTGCTGTTCTTGCGCCCGCTTCGTCCACTCGTCCAAGTCGGCCATTGCTTCGACAGTACTGCCGGACACCGGAGGAGTTACGAGTCGAAGAGCAGACTGACCCACCGGCGGGTGTCGGCGGGGTCGATGGCATCGTCGATTTCGAAGTGCGAAGCCACATTTGCTGCTCTGCCCCGTTCGATCATCGAGTCGAGCAGGCCGGCAAAGAGCCGCTCCCGCTCGGGGCCTGCAGTTGCATCGGCAAGCTCCTTACTGAAGCCCAACCGCACCGCACCCTCGAGACCCATCGGTCCGAATTCACCCGTTGGCCACGACACAACAAACAGCGGTTCTTTGAACCCGCCGCCTGCCATTGCTTGAGCGCCGAGGCCATAACCCCGACGTGTGATGACGGTTCCGAACGGAACCGTCAGATTGGCTCCCAGTCGGAACAGCCGCCCTGCGCTGCGCGGCAGGCCTTCGGCGTCGGAATCGGGGCCGACCATGAAGCCGGGTGTGTCACAGAGAAAGAGGATGGGAAGTCGCCAGCTTTCGGCTAGCTCCATGAAGTCGGCGGCCTTGGTGGCCGCCCCGTGGTCGATCGCACCGGCGAGGTGCATCGAGTTGTTCGCCACGATCGCCAGCGGCCGACCGTCGATGCGGGCCATTGCGGTGATCATTGCTGGGTTCCAGTCGCGGCGGAACTCGACGCTGCTACCCGCATCGACGAGCGCATCGATCACGCTTCGCATGTCGTAGGCCTCGCGCCGGTTCTCGGGAACGACCGACGCCAGCAACTCTTGCGCTGGAGCATCACCGGGCACGACCATGCCGTGACTGAAGCCGAGAACCTGCTTGGCCACATCGGTGGCCTCGGCCTCGTCGGCGACCATTACGTCGACCACACCGTTGCTTGCGTGAACGTAGGCAGGGCCGATCTCGGTCGGTGCGAAATCTCCAAGCCCTCCCCCGGAGATCATTGCCGGACCCGCCATACCGATGTTCGAGTCCTCGGTTGCGATCACCACATCACACGAACCGAGCAGTGCTGCGTTGCCAGCAAAGCAGTAACCAGCGTTGACGCCGATGGTTGGAACCTTCCCCGCAAGAGAACCGAACAACGCAAAGGCTAAACAGTCGAGCCCGCTCACGCCCGGCGCATCGACATCGCCCGGTCGACCGCCGCCGCCCTCGGTGAAGAGCACCACGGGGAGCGACATGCGCTCGGCCAATTCGAACAGGCGGTCCTTCTTTCGGTGGTTGACCATGCCCTGTGTCCCGGCCAGCACCATGTAGTCGTAGCTCGCAACGACACATCGCGCACCGTCGACCTCGCCAACACCACCCACCAGACCGTCGGCCGGCGTGCGCTCGATCAACTCAGCAACGTCGCGCCGACTGCGTTGGGCTGCGATGGCCAGCGGCCCGTACTCGATGAAGCTGTCGGCATCGACCAGATCGTCGAGGTTCTCTCGGGCGGTGCGCCGACCGCGACCATGCCGCTTCTTGACGGCCTCTGGCCTTGCATCATCGTGGCCGAGGTCGTGCCGCTTGCGAACCTCGATCAGAGAATGCCTATCGGCTTCGGCGGCCTGCAATGTCTCTTGGACCACTGCGTCGGTGAGCGAACCTGTCACCAAGTGCACCCCCGCATCGACTGGTTCGCCAGCGACGACGTGCACCTCATCGACCACGATGTCCGTCTCGGTGCTGACGACGTACTCCATCTTCATGGACTCGATGACCGCAACCATTCCCTTCGCTGAGACAACCGTTCCGACCGCGGCCACCTTCACGAGCGTGCCGGTGAGCGGAGCGTTGATTGCGACCATCGCCCAAAGCTAGGCCGAACCCCCAAGCCCGACGTAACCAGCGTCACACACACAATTAGGTCAAACGGCTTAGTTCCCCTGACCTATGTCCGATAGGTGACCGTCACTTCCTTTAGGAGCAATAACCGTGTCTACCCCAAACAAACGCCCAACCGCCCTCGCTGGCATCCTGGCCCTCGCCCTTATTGTGGCCGCATGCGGTGCCGATGCAACAGAGAACGCTGTTGCTGAACAACCTGAGGCAGCCATCGAGTCCATTGACGACTCCGATGTCACCCCGGAGGTTCTCGGCGAGACCGAAGAATCAGAAGACTCAGAAGAATCAGACGACGGAGAAGACGAAGGCGAAGGAGCGGACTTCGGTTCCGCCCTCGACGACATCGCCGATGAGAACGCAGCAGCGCTCGCAGCCGAAGAAGCTCGGGTAGCCGACGAAGCAGCAGCGGCGGAAACCCAAGCTGATCAAGATGCTTTGGACGACCAGCTTGACGCAGAAGCAGAACTCTTCGGCGACGGTGAAGGACCTGACCCTGACGCCGA
>CAZBTI010000094.1:0-14427 GCA_964494395.1 uncultured Acidimicrobiales bacterium
GGTCTTTCTCCGCAGACGACCGACCAGGTTGAGTCGGTGCTCTATCTTCTGGACTTTGAAACCAGGATGACCACGATCACGGTGCCGAGCACAACGTCGAGGCCCTTGACCAACGTCGAAACGTCAGCAGTTGCGACCCGAAAGACGAGAAGAACAACGTACCCAAGCGCCAGTACGAGCCAGAAGACTCGCCTCCCCGATTGAGGCAGTCCAGCTAGAGGGCTTTTCGAACTCACGCGGTGAAGTCGGCTGGTGTTGCGCCGGTGAGGTCGAGCAGCGCTTGTGGGGCCATTGGGAAGACGTGACGCGGCGTGCCTGCCGCGGCCCAGACCTCGTCGTAGTTGAGCAACGCTGGGTCGAAGAATGAACGGATCGTGTTGACGTGGCCGAATGGAGCCACTCCCCCGATGGCGAAGCCGGTGGTCTCACGGACTTGGTCGGCATTTGCTCGGCCGCACTCGCTGCCACCAGCGGCCTCGGTGAGCGCATCGGTGTCGACCTGGTTGGCTCCACTGGTGAGGGCGAGTACGAGTTCGCCGTCGACGGCGAAGATGAGGGACTTCACGATCTGGCCAACATCGCAGCCAACTGCAGCGGCAGCGTCGACTGCGGTGCGAGTGCCGTCGGGGTACTCGACGAGGTTCAGCGAGTGCCCGGCAGCGGTCGCAGCGTCGAGGACTCGTTGCACGCTCTTCGGTTGTGCGTCGTCTGCATCAGTCATATGCGTCTAGGAGCTCTTCGGGTCCGCCCATACGCCGAACGAACGGGGAGCCATCTCGAGTGCACCCTTCGCACAGCTCACCTCATTGACGAAGAAGAGGCATTTAGCGCTTGGAGACAGAACGTCGGCCGCGATCGGCACTTCATCGTCCTCGTCGGCGTGGTTGATGGCGATCACCACGCGGTCTTCACCGGTGCCACGTGCGTAGATGTAGGAGCGACCGTAGTCGGGGCCCGGAAGTGGGCCGATGCGCTCGAAGTCCGATGAGCGCAGCCCGGGCTGGGCGTGGCGGAGTGCGATCAGTTCTTTGACTCCCTTGGTAAGCGTCGGGGTGTTCTCCATGGCGTCCCACGGGAAACCCCGGCGGCTGTCCGGATCGGGGCCGCCTTCCAAGCCGACCTCGGTGCCGTAGTAGATACACGGCGCACCGGGCATGGTCATCAGCAGCGCGAGACTCAAGATGATGAGTTCTTCGTCGCCGTTCGCCAACGACGTCAGCCGGCCGGTGTCATGGCTATCGAGCAGGTTCAACATTGCGGTCCGTTGTTCGGGTCCGTAAATCTCGAAAAGGCGATCGATGCGGTCGGCGAATTCACCAGCATTGATACCAGGAGTGACGTGGTAGTCGTTGTTCTCGACGATGGCGTCATGGTTAATCCGGTTGCCGATGCCAAAGGGAATCACGGCGTTCGTGAGCGGATAGTTCATCACCCCATCGAACGGACCATTCGGGCCAACCCAGTCGGTGGCCTCGTGCCAGATTTCGCCCGTGATGTATGCCTCCGGGTTGACCGAGCGCACTCGGCTGCGGAACTCGTCCCAAAAGCCTTCGGCCCGGAGCTCATTTGGTACATCGAGGCGCCAACCATCGGCGCCCCGCTCGATCCAGTGAGTTCCTACGCTCCAGAGGAACTCCCGGACTGCTTCATTCTCGGTGTTGAACTGCGGCAAGGCATGGAGACCCCACCAGGCGTTGTACGTCGCTGGGATGTCCTCGTCGTACGGCTTGATCGGAAATTGATTCACCGTGAACCAGTCGACGTATCCCGATTTCTCCTGTTGCTCGGCGATGTCGCTGAACTGAAAGAACCCGCGGCTGGCGTGGTTGAAGACCCCGTCGAGGATGACCCGAATGTTTCGGTCGTGAGCAGCTTCGATCAGCGCGTCGAACGCTTTATTTCCGCCGAGCATGGGGTCGACAGACCAGTAGTCGTGGGTGTGGTAGCGGTGGTTGGAAGGACTTTGGAAGATCGGGTTAAACCAAATCGCGTTTATGCCAAGATCGCCGAGGTAGTCGAGCTTCTCGATGACCCCCCACAGATCGCCGCCCTTGTAGCCATGGACGGACGGGCTCGCATCCCACTTCTCGATCCTTGCCCCCGTATCGACCTTTCCCGAGCGTCGAAAGCGGTCGGGGAAGATCTGGTAGAAGACGGCGTCTTTGACCCACGCAGGTGGGCTCTTCAGGGAATCACTCATCCGCCGAGCATACGACCGCCGACTACGTTAGGTCTGAAGGCAACAATTATTCATGTCTTCTTAATTGCAGCCTGGAGATCGGGAGCGAGGTTCCCTTTGCGGGCGATATGCACGTCGTCGACACCTACCAGCCGTCTGAGGTCGTCTATCGCTGAAGAACATCGCTCGGCGATCTCGGCTGATTCCTGACCCTCTTCGAGGTGTGCGGCCTTGATTCGCAACACTCCGTCCTGACGATCGGTCTTTACGTCGAGCCGAGCAACGAGTTGCCCGTCGACCATGATCGGCAACACGTAGTATCCCCAACGTCGTTTCTTCTCCGGGACATAAATCTCAATTCTGTATTCGAAGTTCCAGAAGCGCTCCGCTCGATCACGCTTCCAGACGATTGGATCGAATGGTGAGAGCACGGTGGCTCCCTTGATCGATCTCGGCGTTTTCGCCGCAGGATCGACGAACGCCGGCTTACTCCACCCCTCGACCGACACGGTGTGAATCCGACCCGACTCGACGACGTCTGGCAGCAAACGACGAACGTCGCGAATCGGCAAGCGAAAGTAGTCAGCAACATCTTCGGCGGTACCGACACCGAGCGACTTCACCGATATGGCGATCAGGTGCGAAATAGCCTCGTCTTCGCTTGGAGTCTTCGACGTAAGGACTTTGGCTGGGACGATGTCGTCGAGCGGGCTGAACACCTTCTCGAAATTGCCTTGCCGCCGGATACCCAGCTCTCCAATTCGAAACAACCAATCGAGGGCGAGGACGCCGAGCGAGCGATGCCACCAACCCGAACCGTCGCGCTCGACAGGTCGAGGATCACTAAGCGTCCCACCGGTGACCGCTCCGCGCTCTCGCGCTTCGTCGAGGACGGATTGCACATAGGCGGGTTCCCGTTGGGCCACCTCGTAAAGGCCTTTCCACGTCGCCCCCCGACTCGCTCGCTCACGCATCCACCGAAAATGCGGCTCGACCTCGACGGGGAGCAGCGAGGCCTCGTGCGACCACGCTTCGTACCAGACGCTCTTCTTACTGCCTTTTGGGTACGCAACCTTATCGAGCAAAGCAGGATCGAAGGGTCCGAGCCGAGCGTGAAACGGGAGGTATTGAGTACGAATGACCACCGGGACCGAATCGAGTTGAATGACCCCCAGACGTCCCATCACACGCAACATATGGCGAGTCGTCACGCTTCCACTCGGTGCCGCATCGGCGAAGCCTTGGGCACCGAGAAACGTTCGGCGTGCAACATCTAGGCCCATGGTTCGAGAGGTCACGAGGGTGACCCTAGCTGCACCTGACGTGACCACTTGAGACGAGGTTCGAGGAGTATCCTAGATAGATGGCCTCCCCCAAAAAACTTCTCGCCTTTCTTCTCGCGCTCTCCCTGATCGCGGCAGCGTGCGGATCCTCCTCCGATAGCGCTTCACCAGTCGGTGAAGAAGCCACCACCGAATTGACTGAGACCGAAGAGACCGAGGACGACGTCTCTTCTACCGATGATGGCTCGACCGACCAAGTCGAAACCGCGGTCGACGATGCAAATGAGATCAATGGCGGCAAGCCCGAGGTCACCGGCTTTGGTGGAGATGAACCCACCAACCTGCTCATCGAAGACTTCATCACCGGCGAGGGAAACACTGCTGAAAGCGGCGACCTCCTCGTGATGCACTACGTCGGTGTCCTCCACGAAGATGGCAGCCAGTTCGATGCCAGCTGGGATCGAGGCCAAACCTTCAGCTTTGTCTTGGGCGAGGGTTCTGTCATCCAAGGCTGGGACGAGGGCATCGTCGGTATGACCGAAGGCAGCCGTCGACAGCTCACCATCCCCCCAGCGCAGGCGTATGGCGACAACAGCCCAAGTCCAGATATCCCAAACGGCAGCACGCTCGTGTTCGTCGTGGACCTCCTCGGCGCATACTCACCTCACGAAGTCGAACTCATCGGTGGAGAAAGCGAGACACTTGAGGTCACCGTTATCGAAGAAGGTGATGGTCCTGAGGTTGCAGCGGGAGATGCTGTTGAGGTGCTTTACAGTCTCGCTCCTGTCAGCGCTGGCGAAGTGGTCCAATCATCGTGGAGTGATGGCAGCACGGCAACGTTCCTCGTCGGCACCGACCCCGCCGAGATCTTCCTCGGCTGGAGCGAAGGCATCGTCGGGCTCAACGTCGGTGACGTAGCTCGCATCGTCATCCCACCAGCGCTCGGCCCAGACCCATCGCAGGAAGACCCAATCATTAGTCAGGTCACGGTTCTCAACGTTCTCGACCAGTAGCCGAGCCTCGACTCAGACCTCGTCGAGACCGAGGCGAATCTTTAGCGAAGATAGGAATCGCTCAAAGACGTTCTCATCATCTTCGACGGGCGCTTCGGTGCCGGTCTTCTCGGCACGAAACTGTGCCACCTGTTCGCTTCGATCCTCAGTGGACTGCACCACGCCGTTCTCAAGATCGACAGCGATAACCCGCTCGTAGTGCCAGACGGGCAAGAACCCCGAGTGCACGTATAGATCACGGATTGGGCCTGCCCCAAGAATGAGGTCGCCGGTCCACGAAATGGGGTGATCGAGTGCGAGGTAGGTCCAGGTTTGGCCAAACTCGTCGGTGGTCGGGGTGGTTTCACCAATGACCGGCGGCTCCTCGACCGACCCCACCTGAAGGTCAGACAGCAGTAGTTGTCCGTTCTCAATGCGGTAGAGAGCACTGATTCCTCGGGTGTTTGCCGTGTGCATCATCACCGGCGCGACGCCATGAGCTCGCACGTCGAACAACACATCACCAGCCGGTTCGACGATTGCGAATTCCTCACCTTCGATCACGATCACGTCTGACATCTGACCGCTCATGACTTCCTCTACCTTCGTCGTCCGCCTCCTCAGGACTCTAGGCGTTCGCGGAATTCACCGTGGTGAGGATGGCCGCTCGCTGTTCGTCGAGGTCGGCGACCGAACGCACGATTGGACCCTCGGGTCGGGCAAAGACGAACTGCACGTCGACGACGGTCTTGCCAGTGGCCCGCTCGACGGCCAGAGCGTAGGCCGTGCCTTGTAAGCCATAGTGCGCAAGCTTTGCCTCGACATCTGCTTCGGTCTTGATCGTGTCGGTCTTGTAGTCGACCACGACCAAACCGTTCGGGGTCTCGACGAGCAGGTCGACGTAACCCTCGATGGTCATCGACCCGACCGGAGATGCAACGTAGAGCTCTTTGTGGTGGGGGGCCGTCCGACAGGCCTGCACGATGTCGGCGAGGAGAGCTGAGCGAACCGCGCGTTCGATCGTGTCGACGTGTTCTGGCACCGACTCGGCCCACGCTTGGGACTCGCACAGTGCACCAATGTCGGCATCGTCGGGGGATGTCAGGTCGATCAGTTGCAATACACCGTGGACCGCTGAGCCAATTGCCGTTCCTGCTCGACCGCGCTTGAACACTCGCGGCGGTAGGCCTTCGGATTCGGGGCCGTCATCGAAGTCACGGAGGTCTTCGTCGCCATCGATTGCCAAGTTGCCGTCGCCTGGATTGCCTGGATCAACCGGGGCTGGCGAACCGAGGCGGGATCCATCTGCGACAGCGCGAGCCAGCGCTGTGGCCGAAATTGAAGAACGAGCCGACCCCTTCTCTATGAGAGCATCGTGGTGCTGCTTCCACTCTTTCCGCGTGGCAATCGTGGGCGCCTCGTCACTCGGTGACGCCACCGCAACGGTGTCCGCTCCAGGCTCGTCACCCTCACTACCGACGACATCATCTGGGTCGATAGTCAACCAGCGCACGAGATCCACACCTTCATCATTCGCCCACGTTGACACCGTGCTCCCATGAGATGGCCAGGGGGCTCCCCCTTTGTAGAGGCCGTGATGCGCACTGACGATCAGGTGATCACGAGCCCGGGTGAGCGCAACGTAGAGCAAACGTTCGCGTTCGGGGCCATCCATCTCGGCGTCGAGTTCTTTCTGCTGATCGAAACGAGCAGTGGCGACGGACTTCTTTGCCTTGACCTCGGGTAGTTCGCCGATTTCACCCCAGATGACCTCGCCGGCCATGGCGCGCCCGCCGAGCTTCGTTGTCATGCCCGACACGATCGTGATGGGAAATTCGAGGCCCTTCGAGCCATGGATGGTCATGATCTGCACGGCGATGTCGTCGTCCTCGGGGAGCATGGGTTCGTGCGCCTTCGACCCATCGACACCTTGTAGACCTACCCATTCGAGGTACGAGCGCAGGTCGCCACCACCACTCTCGGCAAAGGATCGGGCTTGATCGACGACATATCGCAAACGGCGCCAAGTGTCTCGAGCGCGACGACCGTACGTGGCCGGCAGAGCCATCGCGTAGCGCTCGTCGATAAGCCGCAAGAGCAACTCGCTGGGTTCGTCCCACCACTTTCGTGCTTCGATGGTTCGCAGGTGAGCAATCCCTTCCGCCACGATTGAGCCGGTAAGCGCATCGGGGATAGCCGCGTCGATCGCAAACCTCCCCCTCGCCTCTTTATAGGCATGGAGGTCGTCGTAGCCGCAGCCATAGAGCGGTGAACGGAGAGCTGCTACGAGCGCAATCTCGTCGGATGGATCGTCGATGGCCCGCAGCGCATTCAGTAGATCGCGAACTTCTTGCGTCTCGTACACGAGGGTGCCGGTGTCAGCCCGAAAGGGAATCTGCTCAGCGTTGAGCGCAGCGGAGAGTTGCGTCATCGACGAGCGAGTGGGCAACAAGATCGTGACATCGGAGAAATCGGGTTCGCGCCATTTTCCGGTGACCTCATCTTCGACGAGCCAGTTGTCGGGATTGTCCCGAATGTCGGCCAAGATCGATGCGACATCGGCCGCCTCGCGCTCGCGCAGCTCACCCGCTTTGGCCTCTTCTCCCCCGCCGAAGAGCAGCGGACGTTGATCGAGATCAGGAAACGGGTCACGCCGCGGGTTCAGTGGCGCATACTTCGCCTGTCCCGCCGTGTCCTCCGGCATGACCTTTTCAAACAGGCTGTTGACCGCAGCGATGATTGGTTCGACCGTGCGGAAGTTCTGCTGAAGTGAAACCGACCCTTCACCAAATTGCGTCCTGGCTTGGAGAAACAGCTGAATGTCGGCGCGTCGGAATCGATAAATCGATTGCTTTGGGTCGCCCACCATGAACAAGCGTCCGCCAATAGGTTCGAGATCACTCCACTCGCCGGTGAATGACTCCTCAGATACCGCTGATGCAAGAAGGAGCGCCAAGCTGATCTGGATGGGGTCGGTATCTTGGAACTCGTCGAGCATCAGCACGCGGTAGCGCTTCGCAAGGCCGGCCCTGGCTTCAGGTGATTGTCGGAGCAACTGGTGCGCGAGCACCAACAGATCGTGGAACTCGAGCACCCCTTCGGCACGTCGCTCCTCGGCTGAGGCGACGGTGAACGCTGCGATTCGGGCAGCGAACTGGCTGAGCGTTTGGTTGGCGACCTCGCCGAGCAGTTCTTCACAAATCCCTGCGAGCTCTCTGCATTGCGCTCGAGCATCTTCGACGGGGATCGTCCAGTTTCCTTTGACGCCGTTGTTGAACTTCTGGTCTGTGAGCGCTTTGACAGCACGGAGACGTTCGTGATTCGTCGTCGCGTGCTTCAGTCGGGCAAAGGCCGGCTGGGCCGCCATGATGTGGCCGATCAGCTTGTCATCGGGCGCAGTGCAGTGATCTTTGAGCTCCTCGATACCTACGACTGCGTTGTGGACGCTAGAGAAATCGATCGGCGTCGGAACTGCGGGGGTATCGGAAATGCCGATGAGCCGATCCCAGTTGTCGTCGAAGACATGGGCGATATTGCGCAATTCGACCCCACCTAAGCTCACCCCGAGGATGGACGCCCGAATGATGAATTCTTCGAGGTCGGGATCCTCATAGAGCGAATCCAGAAATTGTGACCAGCGTTCTTCGAATGCCAACTGGCTACGGACTTCGTCGACAACCTCAACCCGAGGAGGGATGCCCACCTCGACTGGAAACTCCGACAACAACCGCTGGGCAAAGCCGTGAAGCGTCTGGATGGCCGCAATGTCGGCGTCGGCAAGCGCCTCGTGGCAACGTTCAACCGTCACCATGTCGCCGACCTTGTGTGCCTCTAGCAAGGCTTCCTCAAATTTGAGGCGAACGCGTTCACGTAGTTCGGCCGCAGCGGCTTCGGTGAACGTGATCGCCGCGATTTGGCTGAGTCGACGCCGGTCCGAATCGTCATTGGTGAGCACCAGATTGAGGATGCGACCCACGAGCGCTGTGGTCTTGCCGGTTCCTGCTCCGGCTTCGACGAACAGCGTTCGTCCGAGGTCGTTGGCAATCGTGTCTCGTGCGGACTGGTCCGAAAGCGGGGTTGTGTCATTGCTACTCATGACTCTTCACCTTCGTTTCCGGATTCGTCTTGTTGGTTGTCCACCATGGCGACGTACTCGACGAGTCGACCCTCCTGAACAGCAACTTCGAACTCTTCGTTACGGTCGCCGGGACACAACCTCTCAAACGGACACCAACTGCAGTTTTCGAACGTTCCGTAGAAACTGTTGTAGTCGCCGGGATTTGGTGGGAACTGGCCTGATTCGATTCCGCGAATGATCGTGCTGACCGCACCTCGAAAGCGGTCATCTTGAGGGGCGCCCCACGGGTAGCCAGCGTGTTTGAACTCACCCTTGCTCGATGTGTACCAGTAGTACGCATGGGCGGTTTCGGTACCGAGGTGCTGTTTCGCAGCGTAGGCATAGGCCCCGAGCTGCAGCTTGGTTCCACCGAGCACCGGGTCTTCATCAAAGCGTTTCTGGCTCGCTGCCTTGGACGTCTTGTAGTCGAGCACGACCGGGGTGCCATCGTTGCGCTGGTCGACACGGTCGATGAGCCCTCGAAGCCCAACCGTGCGCCCATCGTCGAGTTCGACCTGCGCGGCGTCCACCGAATCGTCGTAGCGGTGCCCCATGCCGAAGGGCATTTCGACCTCGAGCGGTACGGTTCGCTTCGATGCACGCAGCTCCTCGTCAGCTCGCAAAAACGTTTCGAGGTCGGCGAGTGTTTCGGCCTTGCGAATCTCCCAAAGGATCTTCTTGCCGGTTCGGTTGAGCTCCTCGTACTCCCTGAAGTACTTCTCCGCGATCTCGAAGAGTCGGTCGCGATCGGCTTCGGTCCATTTCTCTTCAGGGTCGGTGAGGGTGTGTCCTCCCTCACCGATCGATCCACGAATGAAGTCTTCGAGAATCGAATGCACGAGGCTGCCACGATCGAGGGCGCTGATTTCGGTGATTTCTTCGGGCCGCTCGACCTCGCCCAGTTCGAGCACTCGCCCGAGGAAGTACCGCCGAGGACAACCCGCCCATGTCTCGAGCATGCTCGGGCTGACCGCGTTCCCGTCAGATGCTGGAGATGACAGTTCAACACCGCTGAGGTCGCCGTTGAAACGGTTGAACCCCGACAGGCGATCTTTGGTCATTTGGAGGCCCCGACGCACCGGGCTGGCGAGGACATCGTCTGAGAATTCGGTTCCCCAATGACTCTTGGCGTGCAGGTGATGTAGTTGGAGATCGGCATCCGATGTGGCAATGCCCGCCTCGACCGACCGACTGAGGCTTTCGCTGAATGAGCCACGCCGGTGATCTGCCACGAGCGAAGAGGAACTCCAGTTCTGGGAGTTGATCAACGGGTCACCGGAAATCCTCCGCATAGCCTCGATCCACCATCGCGAAGCGGTTCGTTGGCGTCCTGTGCGGTGATCGCCCCTTGGCATGAGCAGCGTGGATGACATCGATCCTGATGCGAGTGCATGCAGGTAGCGCTGACGTTCCTCGCGATTGCGGTCACTTCGAGTCAGGAGCCCGCCAGCAGTTGCCTCACGCTCTTCGTCGGGGATCAGCGTGTCTTCGCGAATAGGTCGAGGACACACGCCCTCGGAGAGGCCGAGGATGTAGATCTCGTCGAGGTCGAGGCCAATCGCCGACGCCAACGGCGCGACCAGAACCCCGGTTCCGAATCGACCGCGACGACCTGCTGGTACATCGAGTTCAAGTTGCACGGCGCGCAAAAAGCTGGCGGGGGTTGGATTGGGTTCGATGTCATCGAGGACGCCAATACGACTTAGCGTCCGATCGATTCTCTGCGCTGCGTCGATCTCAGATTCAGGCCACCGGCTCCGACGATTCTCTGGTGGGAGCAATCTTTCGAGGGTTGCCCGGACCCACTGCGCCCGCTCGCTCCAGGTTCGGCCCGTCACATTGGGAGCCGTCAGTTCGCCGAGCCAACCAACGAAGTCTGCCAACGCGGCCGCCGAGCGGACCTCGTTGCGCTTCGACGCGACATAGCCCTCGGAGAGGTTGGGGTTCTCTTCGAGGCGTTTCTCTATGGACTCGCCATGAACGAACAGCGGACTTTCCCAGCCTTCAAGACCACCGATGACACCAGCGCGCCGTGAGATGTTCTCCCAAGACCCCGAACGCAGCGGCCTACCGTCCTTGCCCCGCAGCGGGGCGGAGTTCACAAGAGCGAGCACATCTTCGCGGGAGAAGCGCTGATCGATAGTTGCCGTGCCAGATACGTTGCTCAATTCGAGAAGCGATGTGACAAGGCGTCCGGTCATCGAGTCTGCGAGCGTGCGGTACTCGGGACCGGCCGACGGGATACCGGCTCGATCGAGTTGCTCTCGTACCGTGCGCATGTAGGGGTTCGTCGTCGGTACAAAGACCGCCATACGGTCGAAGCGTTGCCCGTTCTCCGCAGAAGCCAGGATCGACCTGACTACCTCGCGGACCTCTTCGTCGGTGTCGGCGGTTGGGGTGAGCACCGTGGGAGTAGCCACGGCGGCGGCACCTGGAGTACTCCCCTGCGTTACCCCAGCCCCGAAGATCGTTTGTGCTTGAGACAGCGCGGCGCCATCAACATCGGCGTCGCCGGTGTTTGCCCACACCGCTACTGGCTCGACGCTGGCCGACACGAGATCGCCGAGGAACTCGATCGTTGCCACCCCTTGGGTGAATGGCCCGACCAGCACGAGGCGATCGCGCAATTCGGTCGGACCACGAACCCCATCTTCAGAGGATGAGCGAGCAACGTCGATTGCACTTCGGAGCACCGTGTATTCATCGTGATAGCGGGTGCCGGTACCCGTTTCGAGGACTTTGCCGACCGCGTCGACAAAGTCCAGGAGCTGCTGGGTTCGAGGGGTGGATGATTGGGCGAGCAGCGCTCGACGGTCCGGTGTCATCTCGGTGATTTCGCCATACGCGCGAATGAGCGCCGTCTCGGTAGCGACGTGAGTCGCCACGGCACCAAAGCGACCCGGATCGTTAGCGAGCACATGACGCACAGCAGCAGCCAGCACGGAAGTGGTGAGCGGGCGCAGCCCTCGAGCGGCGAGTAATGGTGCCGCAAGGAGCGATGCGAACTGGAACGGCGTCGAGAACTGGACGTTGGCGATTCCCGCCAAGGAGCCGCCCCCCGGAGAGGTGTCGGCGGCGAGGTCGACAGACCCAAGTACGCGACGAAGCGAGAGACCCGCAAGGTTCGACGAGACGATGACGCGAACGGGTTGTAGAGGCTCCCCCTGCTTTGCGAAATCGATCGCTTTGCGAACCGCGAGGGTTGTGGGACGGCCAGCGGGTGCGATCACAAACTCCATCGAACGAATCGTAGATGCCGGGTATGACAGGCCCCGTTCCAGCCCTGAACTTTCGAGATCTCTCCCCGAGGCGCGTGGGATTTAGTGTGATCATCGGCACACTCCAAGGGTGACGATGAATGTTGTAGGGGGAGAACTTGAGCTTTGCAGCTCAGATCCACTCACCGGGTTCACGCGCTCGGGATGCTGCGACGTTCACGCAGAAGACCACGGACATCACATTGTTTGCGCGGTCGTCACCAACTCGTTCCTCAACTTCTCAAAGCAACAGGGCAACGACCTCACTACCCCTCGCCCCGAGTACGGGTTTCCCGGTCTGAAAGCTGGCGATCGGTGGTGCCTCTGCGCCAGTCGCTGGGCCGAAGCACTCGAAGCTGGGGTTGCTCCCATGGTCGTTCTTGAAGCCACCGCAGCCAACGCTCTCGAATGGATCGATATCGGCGACCTACGCGCCAATGCGGTGTAGCGCCCAGCACTTCTAAAACTCGCGCTGAATCGCAGAGTGTCAAAAAGCTTCTAAATCGGTCCCTCTTTTTCGTCGATACCGGGTTATGACTGTGGCGCTGTCCGTTCTATTCGTCGCCGCCCTAGTGGCGATCGGCTTGATGACATTTGTTGACGCGTTCCAACAGAACAAGGGCATACACCACGGTGGCAACGATGCAACTAGGGCCGATTGGGACACCGTTGCTAGAGGAACCGATCTACAGGTTGTCAGCCGCTCAGGCCTCGACGACCCCCTACTCCGCGGCGCGATTGCTGGCCGGTGGGTCACCGTCGAAGACCGGATGAACGACATTGAGATCAATGTGAATTTCCGCAGCGGTACCGGCACCTTTGGTATTTGTGAGCACGGCCAACGAACGTCGACATCGGGCGACGTACTTGAGACCGGAGACGACGCCTTTGACGCAGCACTTTCGGTGACCACCAGGTCGCCCGCAGAGGTTGATGAGTATCTCTCGCCCGCACGACGAAACGCGGTGCTGTGGTTGATCTCCGATGATGCAATCGACATGATCGATATAGACGAGGAAGCCATCAACGTTCGCTTTACGGTTTCGCGCTGGAAGGCAGAAGAGTTGGTAGCGGCGATCAAACTCGTCGTAGACGTTGCCAACATTATGGAGGCTGGACAGAAGGTCTTCATGACCCCACCGCTCGCGTCTGACGAAGGCAACGACGAAGGCGATAGCGATGCGCCCTCGCTCAAGGTTGCCTGAGGGTCGGTGATCTCCAATGGTGATTCAAAATGAGTGGAAAGAAATCGGTAAGCGAAGCCGAGCCTCATGGTCGGCAGTCGCCAAACAACTCGGCCTCCGCTACGTTCGGGGTTCGCGGCGACTGGCCCCAACCATCGCTGGAAGAATCGACGGTTTCAACGTCGAGGTCACCTGTACTGACGACCGCGCCGGCTCGGCAACACCAAAGACCCTTTTCAAGGTTCTGTACGATCCCATTGGCGACCCGATTCGAATCGGTCGGGCGACCGTGCTCACCAAGGTCGGCGTGTGGAGACAACTCATTCAGGTCGCCGACTTAGAGATCGGTGACGCAGCTTTCGACAGACTCGCGCTCATCGACGCGGCCGATGTCGAGAGCGCAAGGGCGTTCCTGACAGAACAACGACGAAAAGTGATCAGCGACGTGTTGGAGAGCAAGAGCCTCCGCGATGTCATCGTCAGTGAAGCCGCTACCGCCTTCCACACACGACGGGTCGAGACCTCCGTTCAACGTTTGACAGGCAACATTCTTGGAATGGTGGAGCTGGCCAAAATCCTGACCGCCGAGCAGGTCGTGGATGGCCAATTGGCGCTGAGCGAGAACCTCGAACCGATGGTCCCGCTCGCCTCGTACTTCGAATCCGGTGGCACGTCCGATATCCAAGATTCGCCTCAACCGGACAAAAATTTGGCGGCCTGAGCTCGGCCGATACCCGTTCGCACCCATACCCGTCACTACTATGCGCGAGCATGAAAACGAATACCCAAGTGGTGGTCATCGGTGGCGGCGTCGTGGGGGCCTCCATCCTCTATCACCTGACCAAGAATGGCTGGACCGATGTGGTCTTGTTGGAACGCACCGAATTGACCGCTGGTTCGACCTGGCATTCGGCGGGCGGCATGCACACACTCAACGGCGACCCGAACGTTGCAAAGCTCCAGCAGTACACCATCGAGTTGTACAAAGAGATCGAGGAGATTTCCGGCCAGGACTGTGGGATCCATATCACCGGCGGCGTCATGCTCGCCGATACTCCCGAGCGCGCTGACTGGCTAAAGGCAACACACGCCAAGGGTCGCTACCTCGGCATGGACACCGAACTCATCTCGGTCGCCGAGGCCAAGGAAATGCACCCGATCTTCGATGAGCAGTACTTCGTCGGCGCCATGTGGGACGCCCACGAGGGCCACGTCGACCCGACCGGAGTCACCCACGCCTATGCCAAGGCTGCACGCATGAACGGCGCTGAGGTGTACCGAGACACGTGGGCTCGGTCGATGTCTCGCGCTAGCGATGGTGGCTGGAACATCCAGACGATGAAGACCTCGACGGGTGAGGACCTCGACGAAATCCACTGCGAACACGTCGTGAACGCCGGCGGACTGTGGGGCCG
>CAZBTI010000095.1:0-1741 GCA_964494395.1 uncultured Acidimicrobiales bacterium
CGCTCGGGTCGATGACGATCGCCCTCGATGCTGCTGCTGCACCCAAGACCGTGAATAACTTCGTGGTACTCGCTCGCTACCGCTATTACGAAGGTGTGGTCTTCCATCGCATCATCAACTCCTTCATGTGCCAAGGTGGCGATCCGGACGGAACCGGTCGCGGTGGGCCTGGCTACAAGTTCGAAGACGAGCTGCCACCGCCGAACACCTACAAGATTGGTTCGGTCGCCATGGCCAATGCCGGTCCAAACACCAATGGCAGCCAGTTCTTCATCGTGAGCGGACAAAGCGGCGTCAACCTCCCACCGCAGTACTCCCTCTTCGGGCAGGTCACCGAAGGCCTCGACGTGCTCGAGACGATGCAGAACGTTCAGACCGCTCGTGGCGATCGTCCGCTCGAGGACCTCGTGATCAACTCGGTGACGATCACCGAGAGCTAGAACACGCGAACTTTCGTCTATCCGGCGTCGGCCTCTTCGAGGTCGGCGTCGGACTCGTTTTCAGGTGTCTCGGCGGGTGCTTCTTCAAATTCGAGTTGGTTCGCTTGGGTGCAAATCCCTCGCGAAAGTTCGCGTGGGACGATGACACTTCGGTCGATGCTGGCAAGCGACTCAGCGCTGAAGACCGAATCACCAATTCGTACCTCGTGGAGCGCTCCCGTCTCGGAGACGGAGATCTCAGCATCGAGGTCCTGCGGTGTTTCGGCAGTAGTGACGTCGTTCGTTTCGAACTCGAATCCCACGTAGAAGGACGGCTCGTCAGAGGTCTCGTCGATATCGAGATGTCGTGTCGTCAGTACAGCTGAGGTCGCTATGGAAATTCCGCCTTCGTTGCTAACGATGCCGATGCGGCTGCGCGTCGTCCGGTTGACGATTTGGACGGTGTTGGCCGACGCAGGGAAGTTGTTTGGCAACACGATGGACCGGTCGTTGAGCGTGACACCGAGCAAAGGGTCTCCAACTGCTTCGCCTCGGTCGCCGCTGCACGCATACGGGACGACCCGGACGAACGTGCGGCTGTAGAGGAAGTCGATTTCGTTGAGGCTCAGCGACAGATCTGGGGCGGCCGTCGTGGTCGGTGCTGCTGTAGTTGTCGTTGTGGTCGCCGCGTCGTTGAACGCGAGGGTTTCAGGCTCGGCGCTTCCGCGAACGAGGATGCCGTAACCGAGCCATCCAACGGCAAGGAGCAGCATGGCGAGGAGTACGTACGCGACCTTGCTGACCTCCTCGTCGTCCTCGAACTGCTCCCGGCTTCCCGGTGGTGCGGTCTGGGTTCCCAAGTGCGGGATATTCTCCGCAGCGCGGGCCCGCGGAATGCTGGTGACCTCGGTTTCTAGGCCATCGAACTCATCGAGGTCATCGTTGAGCCCTAGAGCTTCTGAGAGACGCATGTCTTCGACAGAGGTATTTACCGATCGCGCTGGAGCGGTCGGGCGCGACTTCGGAGCGGTTTCGGGCTCGTCGAAATCGTCGAACTCATCCACATGGGCGAGTTCGTCCTTGCCGCCGTTGCTTCCCGTTTGGTCTGAGAGAGTTGACGAATCATCGTCTTCGGGTTCTGGTGCGTCAGGCAGTTTCAGCAGTTGGCCGCTGCACTTACTGCAAAAGTCCGCGTCGGCACCATTGCTGGTGCCGCACAGATAGCAGTCGAACGAAGATCCTGACATAACAGGCTTCTGATCGGCACAATGCGTGAACTATTGAGAAGCTACGGCCACGTCGGTGCGCTTGACCTAGTGCCC
>CAZBTI010000095.1:1841-8095 GCA_964494395.1 uncultured Acidimicrobiales bacterium
GCCCTTTGGGCGGTGCTTTAGTGCCCTTTGGGCGGTGCTTTAGTGCCCTTTGGGCATTGTTTCGCCCCGAGACTTGGACCACTGCCCTGCTTCACGACGCGCCTCGATCTCCAAGGGGATATCCAGGTATGCCTGGCGATGGTTCCGAGTGCGGAGCAAGTTCTTGAGATACGAGCCAAAGTAGGACACGAAGAACCGGGGCATTCCCATTTCTGCAAACTGGCGAACATGGACCAGTTCATGTGCGAGAAGGGTTGATCCGCGGCGTTCGATCTGATCTCCGCGAAGTAGCACAAATCGCCCGATCGTCATGCCATCGGCGGCGGGCGGAAGCAGGTTTGTGCGAATAAGTCGGACCCGCTCACAGAGGCCATCGGCGATGTGATCGAACGCGCCCACCTCTTCGACCTCGAGATTGCGTCGACGCGGCGACGCTGAAACTGCACCAATCTTCGTCATTTTGGTGAGCGTAGCAGGGCAATGTACCCTTCGGCGTATGACCCGTTCGTGCGCGAAACCCACTTGTTCGAACCAAGCAGTGAGTTGGTTCGACCTGCTTCGCGAGGTTCGCGAAGTCACTCGGTCCGACTTTGCTACTGGCCAAGGCATGGCGTTGTGCCAGATGCACGCCGATCGTTTCACCGTTCCTGTCGGATGGTCGCTGAAGGTTGTTGGCAACACTGTCGACAAGAGCAAGGTCGCGGAGAAGCCAAAGGCGACGAAGTCGGCAAAAAAGGCGAAGAGCACCAAGGGCTCCACAGCAAAGACGTCGAAGTCCGCTACGAGCAAGAAGACGAAGGCCGCGAAATCAAACAAGGCCGCAACGGCGAAGAAGCCTGCAGCGAACAAGGCGGCCGAGAAGTCCAAGCCTGCGAAGTCGACTGTCTCGAAGGCCAAACAGTCTGAAACGTCTAAGAAGACGAAGGCTGCAAAGTCCACCGATGCGAAAGCCGACGCCAAGGCGCAAGACGCAGCCGAGCCGGAGATCAATCCTCACGCACGTGAGACGGCATGGTTTGTCCCGGACACCTTCGAAGATGATGAGGCGGTTTCTGAGTCCACTCCACTCCTCGGCGAGGCCGCAGCAGGGTCCTTGCTGGATCGAGCATTTAACGGCCCAAAGGATGGATCGTCAGGCGATGACGAAACGAATGATGAGTTGCCGTTCCCACCGCACGGGGACGAACTCCCCGTCTCGTAACGAGAACCGTTGTTTAGTTTCGATACCAGATAGCGCCGTCGGCGGTGTCTTCGACGGTGATACCCCGCGCCGATAGGTCGTCGCGGATCTGATCAGCGGTTTTGAAATCCTTCTCGGCCTTTGCCGTCGTCCGTTCAGCGACGAGCGCATCGATTTCAGCGTCGTCTTCACCCGCTTCGGCTGCTTGACCGACCGCTAGGCCGAGCGCATTAGCGAGTTCGATTGCCGTGAGGACGGGAGCAGTGGCTTCTGAGGAGTCAGCATCGATCGCAGCATTGGCACGCCGAACGAGATCGAAGATCGTGGCCATGGCTTCGGGTGTTCCGAAGTCGAAATCCATTGCCGCTTTGAATCTCTCGATGCTCTCGCTATCGCGCTCGGTCGATGTCCGGTCGATCCCGGCGTTGTCGGCCCGCCGCACCATTGCATCGATGCCCTTGAGAGCTTCCCGAGCAACAGCCATCACCTTCGGATTGATCTCGAGTGTCTTGCGGTAATGGGTCTGCAAGAGGACGAGGCGAACTGCCCGTCCGTTGAGCGGGTCTTCGTCGAGAAGTTCTCGAACGGTTGTGAAGTTGTCTAGTGACTTCGACATCTTCTCACCGCCGATGTTCACCATTGCGTTGTGCACCCAATACCTAGCGAACGTTCGGCCTGCTGCCATGGCTTCAGCTCGTTCGTTGGTGTGATGTGGGAACGCAAGGTCGTTGCCACCCCCGTGGATGTCGAACCCGTCGCCGAGGATGTCGAGGCTCATCGCTGCGCACTCGATGTGCCAGCCGGGGCGACCTGGTCCCCACGGCGAATCCCACGTGGGTTCGCCAGGCTTCGCAGCCTTCCAGAGGGCGAAGTCCAGCGGGTCTTCCTTGTTGTCGTCGACTTCTACGCGAGTTCCCGCGCCTTCGGCGAGTTCGTCAGGGGTGCGGTGAATGAGCGCTCCATAGTCTTCGACAGATCGAACCCGAAGGTATACACCCGAGTCGTTTGCGTAAGCCGAGTCATTGTCGACCAGCACCTGGATGAAGTCCACCATCTCTTCGACGTACGCGGTGGCGTGGGGGCGATCGTGGGGAGCCAGGATGCCGAGGTCAGCCATGACTTCGTCGTAAATCGCTGTCCATGTGACGGCTACATCGGTTTCGGTCGTGCCTTCCGCTTGGGCCCGTTGGATGATTTTGTCGTCGATATCGGTAATGTTCGCAACGTGATGGACGGTGAGCCCGCTCCACTCGAAGTAACGACGGATGACGTCGTACGTGATTGCCTGACGAGCGTGACCGAGGTGCGGGTGGCTGTAGACGGTCGGACCGCAGGCGTACAGCGATACCTCGCCTTCCTTGCGCGGTACGAAGTCGACGACTTGGTCTTGAAGCGTGTCGAAGAGCTTCACGGGTTTTCCTGAGACGCGCCTTCATCAGGAATGTTGACGCCGATCAGTTCAGCGGCTTCGCGAAGGCCGGAACCTGAAGTGGGGTCGTCGCCCTCTCCATCGAGGATGGCTTGGGCGAGTGCGTCGATCGCGTCTCGAGCTGTAGGGGCGTCGAGATCGTCATCGAGAGCCGTACGGACAGCGGCGAGAGTAGGCGCAGGGTCTGGTCCGATGCCTGCGTTGATGGCGGCGACGATCCTGTCGAAGCGTTGTTGACCATCATCGATGTCGCCGTCGAACCATTCCCAGTCGTCCCGGTAGTGGTGTCCCATCAGAGCGAGGCGAACAGCCTGTGGAGAATTTGTCTTCACGAGTTCGCTCACGAACACGAGATTGCCGAGCGACTTGGACATCTTGGTGCCTTGGTAGGCAACCATGCCTGTGTGCATCCAGTGGCGCACGAACTTCTGGCCATAGCCATGTTCGGACTGGGCAAGCTCACACTCGTGGTGCGGGAAGATGAGGTCGCTACCTCCCCCGTGCAGGTCGAGGGTCTCGCCAAATCGGGACCAACTCATTGCGCTGCATTCGATGTGCCAGCCGGGCCGCCCTGGCCCGAAGGGGGAGTCCCAGCTGGGCTCGTCGTCGGCAGATGGCTGCCACAAGATGAAGTCGAGTGGGTTCCGCTGGCGTAGATCGGTCGGGGTGCCGCCCCGTTCTGCGGCGAGCGCGAGCATCGTGTCCTCGGCATAGCCGGACAACCGACCGAACTCGGGAGCCGTCGTCACGTCAAACCAGGTGATGCCCTCTTTGGTGTAGGTGTGGCCCTTGTCGGCCAAGCGCTGGATGAGGTCGATAATTTCGTCGATCGACTCGGTGGCACGAGGCTCGGCGGCCGCGGGCCGCAAGTTCAGCGCGACGATATCGCCATGAAAGCGCTCCATCTCGGTGGCGGCGAGTTCGAGGAAATCGATACCGAGTTCGCGCGCTTTAGGAAGGATCGAGTCGTCGACGTCGGTGATGTTGCGAACCATCTCGACGGTGTGTCCGAGATCTTCGAGTCGTCGGATGAGGAGGTCGTAGGTCAGGTACGTATTGGCATGTCCGAGGTGGGTCGAGTCATACGGGGTGATTCCACAGATGTACAAGCTGACGTTAGGACCTGGGTCAAAGGGAACGACCCTCGACTGGCTGGTATCGAAGAGTTTGAGCACGACATGACGATACCGGCTCAACGGGTATCAGGGAGAGGCGATCACGCACGCTGTTCCCGCGTCTTCGATGAATTCGAAATCACCAAGCTCAGCCAGATCGTTATTCTGTCCAAAGTCGGGTTGGCCCGAGACGATCACGTCGATGTCAGCGGGATTGGCTCCTTGGTCCACCATTTGCTGTCGGTAGGCCTCTTCTAAAGCAATCGTCGTCTGTTCGAACGCTGCCTGCATACAGTCGCTACCGCCGATGACGGTTTGGGCGAATGCGAATGCAGCCGGGGTGAGTTCGTCATCTTCATTCGTGAACGGCAGTGCCTCGATCACTTGGTTGACGATGCCCCGATCGGTCATGACCGAGTCCATCGTCGCCACAGCATCGACTCGGGGACGAACGAACTCGATTGCCGAAGCGTCGATGATGACTCCGATTGTGCCGTCGGTTCGCTCGTTGATTTCAACCCCGTCACCGGCAACACACGTGTCGACGTCGCCAACGGCCCTCATGCGGATGGTGTCGGTGCTCACCGTGGCACCGGCGACCGAGGTGCGTTGCGTTCCCACGACGGGCACTTCAGCTTCGATACGCGCCCGGCAATCGAGGGCGATGGGCGTGATATTGAGAATCCGTGCGGGTCCGACGTCCTCGGTATCGATTTCTATGACGGTTTCTTCTTGGACGATGTTCTCCCAAGGCCAAACGAAATCGAGGAGGCCGGTCGAGACCAGCGCGAAGACGATAATGATCGAGAGTAGGAACACACCAGCGATTGTGGAGAACGCGACCAGTGCTTTGTTCAACGGAGGAATCCTGTCGTCATGACAGTCGATCTTAGGCGCACACCCGATCGGGGGTAATGCGCCGAAAAAGACCCAAGCCCGAGTCGTGGCGGGATACGACTCGGGCTTGAGAATTTGCCGTCGTACCCCTTGGGTAGACGGTCGAGGCTTGAGGAGGGGACTTTCAAGCCAGCGATCTGATCCAGCGCCGCATCGGTGGCGGGTACCAATACGGCGCCGGACAATGGGATGACGCAGGGATGGGTTCGAAAGTCGCGGAACTTTTTTACAGCTCGACGTCTTGGAAGAAGTCAGCGATTATCTGCAACTGCTCTGGAGTGGGTTCGCCAGCGACTTGCGAGGAGCTTGGGTCGCCGATTGCCCAGAAGGCGAAGGCTTCTGCGAAGTCCCCTGATCCGCTTCGGAAGTCGTTGCTGTAGGCGGTTGCCCACCACGTCACATCTTCGATGTCTCGGACTTGGAGCCACTGTTCTCGTTGCTCAGACGTCATGTACTCGACGTCGAACGCGTGTCCTAGCTCGTGGGCGAGAACCGAAGCAATGAGTTCTGGGCTGTCGTCTTCGCGAACGAAAATATCGATCGTTTGCTCGAACGGATAAGTGAGTCCTCTGAAGCCATCGTTGGCCCCGAGATAGTTCACTTGCCATTCGGGGAGTGCTTGTTGCCATTCAAAAGGCAGGAGAGCTTCAGCCTGAGTAACCGTTGCTTGGGCATCTGCGGAGAGTTCGATCGCGCTTGATGCAATGACCGACGCAGGTCGGGTTGTGGGGGGCGAGTCAGTGGTCGTTGCGGTTCCGAGTTGCACCCTCGCCGAAGCGGTCTGTGTATCGAATTCAGCGTCGTTGAGGAGCTCCTGAGTCGTCACGAACTCGCCGCTCGTCGGAGTGGACACGAGGACGAGGGCACCGATGGATGTTGCGCCGACGAGCGCACCGGCTGCTGGCACCCACAAGTTGCTGCGGAACCATGAGAAGAGGCTAAAGACCGATTCTTGCTCTGGCTCCATTGCATAGAGCAGTTGCTCTTCGATGAGCTCTCGGCGCTCGGCGAGCGAGGCGGAGAGAATATCGAGGTCGACGCCTCGGAGCGGGACCTTCGTGCCAGGAGCGCCATTGCGAAGCAAGTACACGAGAGACAAGTAACGGTCGAGAATGTGGTCTCGTGATTCCGAGTCGAGCGGCACCGTCCGTCGTGATGCGCTCATCACCCGCTGATCGAGATCGATGACGAGTTCATTGCGACCAGGGACAATCGGACCGCAGTCGATCTCGTACAGCGAGGTGACCTGCTCGACGAGATCGGCGTTTAACAAGCGATGCCCCGCTTCGAGGTCGGCGAGTTCGCCCACGGTGAACTGACTCTCGTTTGCGAACTGCTGCAGGTCGAGGCCTTTGGCTAGACGCGCACTTACAAGCAGCTGTCCGAGTCGGTTCGCTGGAACTGTCGAGGTTTTGAGAGCTGACGGCACATAACCATTGTCGGAAGGCGAGGCCCTTTTCCGTAGGGGCAATTTGTCACGTTGTGCGCGTACCGAAGGGCTCTTGACAGGTGGTGTTTTGCATGTCGCGGTGTTTTCCGTACCGGTCGGTCTCGCCATGCCGGCGGGAAGGCCTGTGTAGAGGCGGTTGGTGATAGCCCGAGCGCTCGGTTTGCTGGTGAATTCTGCTGCGCT
>CAZBTI010000095.1:8195-14205 GCA_964494395.1 uncultured Acidimicrobiales bacterium
GCGCTCAGGCTGCGTGCCGCTTGAACGCTCCCCGAAGGGGGATAGTGGTGTCGCAGGGATCAGGAACTTCTACCGGAGATTGCGGCTAGGACGTTTAGTCGGGATGCTCGCCAGGCGGGGAACACTGCTGCGAGGATGCCGGCGAGGGAGGCGCCGAACACCATGATCCCGATTCGGATCCATGGAATCGCGAAGGCGCTCAGGATGTCTTCGGGGATGGCTTGCACGACGATCGCTCCGAGCGCCACGCCGAGCACCGTTCCGAGTATGGCTCCAACAGCAGAGATGATGACGGCCTCCCAGCGGATCATCCGTCGGGTTTGTTTGCGAACCATGCCGACCGCTCGAAGCAGACCGAGTTCCCGTGTGCGTTCGAAGACCGAGAGGGCGAGCGTGTTCGCGATGCCGAGCAGGGCAATAAAGATCGTGAGGGCGAGCAGAATCGTTAGCAGGTTGAGGATGAAGTCGATCTGGTTCGAGACTGTTTCGCGGAACTCGGCGCTCGACTGGAACTGGAAGCTGGGGAACTCCGAAGAGATGCGGTCGAATGCTCTATCCGCGGTCCCAGTATCAACTCCGCCCGCAATTGCGGCGGCGACGCTCCCGTTGTCATTCGACGAAAGGTCAGCGAAGCGCTCGGTCGTAACCAAGAACTCGCCCGATACCTGTGACTCTTCGTGAATCGACACGACGGTGAGGTCGATCGGTTCGGCTCCATCTTCGCGGGGGACGATAGTGATTGAGTCGCCTAGGGTCAGAGCGAACTCTTCTGCGACTGTGTCCCGAATGCCGACGGTGTTATTCGTGATGTCGTCGAGGCTGCCGCTAGTGACGGACAGGTCGTACACGCCCTCGATCTGGGAGTAGTCGAACGCAGCCACCGATCGGTCGTCTACTTCGAGGCCGGCAGCGGTTGCAGCGTCGAGGTCTTGTTCGAGGAAGACGCCGCTGTTGCGGAGTCCGGTCACGTTGCCGAATGCGTTCTCCGAACGGAGGGCTTCTACGACCAAATCAGGGATGTCGTCAGTGTCGCTGAAGACAACGAAGTCGGCCTGGATCGTCGAATCGAGGATCTGGCTGAACTCGGACTTGAACGATTCTCCCAACACCGACGCCGCCGAGACGAGCGACAGACCAATCATCAGGGCAGCAGCTGTCGTAGCTGTGCGTCGCGGGTTGCGGGCAGAGTTTTCTTTGGCCAGGTGGCCGGCGGTGCCGAAGGGTATAGAGAGCGGCGCGCCGATGAGGCGGCTGAGCGGCCCGGTGACAAGTGGGCTGAACAACGTGACGCCGATGAAGAGGAGCGCTGCCCCAGCGCCTAAGGGAACGAGAATCGCTAAGACGCTGTCGCCGCCACCGAAGAGTCCGAACGCCATGAGCGCTAGGCCGATGGCGGTGATGACGCCAGCGAAGACGAACCGCAGCAGAGACTTCTGTTTCTCATCCGTTTGACCGCTGATGGCGGCGATTGGCGAGGTTCGGGCAGCGCCGATCGCCGGAAATACTGCTGCGAGGATCGTGACGAGGATGCCGACAATGAAGGCGAGGATGATGGTCCTCGGGGAAATGACGACGTCGAAATCGGGGATCCCGAGCCCGGCTCCGTTTAGCGCGAGACGGATGCCGAGCGCGATGAGCGCCCCGGCGCCGATTCCGAGGAGCGAGGCGAGCAGACCGATAACGACAGATTCGGCAATCACCGATCGAAGGATTTGTCGGGGCGTCGCGCCGATGGCTCGCAGTAAGCCGAGTTCTCGGGTTCGCTGACTCGTCGTGATGGCAAAGGTGTTGGCAATGATGAAGATCGACACGAAGAGTGAAACGAGGGCGAAACCGAGCAGGATGGCGCCGACTGTGTCGAGGGCTTGGTTGAAATCACCTTGTGCTTCATTGATGAGGTCCTCTTGATTCTGGACGAAGAAGCCTGGCGCGTCAGGGTCATTGTTGAGGGCCATGACGATGTCCGCTCCGACGTCGTTCGTGGGAACGGTTCCATCGACCACAACGATGATCTGATCGAACAGGTCGCCGTAGTCGAGGTACTCCTGGATCGTCGCGTTGGTAAACGACATGAAGGTGGGGCCTTCGATAAACCCGTCGAAGGTGAAAGTTCCGACGAGTTGTGCTTCTCGAAGGCCAAACGGCGTCGAGATACTGTAGAAATCGCCGACGATGAATCCGTGCTCTTCGAGGCTTGACGGGTCGATGATCCACTCATCGTTGTCCGGTGGGCGCCCCTCGAGGATTTCGAAGCTGCTCCAGACCGCTTCGGTCCAACCGAACGCGAATTGTGGAGGACCGTTTCGTGTGATCGTCTCGCCGTCGGGCTTCACCGGCTCGATTCGATTGATGTTGATATTCGGGTCGATCTGCAAGTCGGCGCTCGCAACACCGTCGATGGCAAGCACCGTTTCTCGAACAGACTCATCCACCATTGGGATGTCGTTGTTCGTCTGACTGACAAGAAGGTCAATGCCCTCGACCGACTCCTCGACGAGGTTGTCGAAGATCGCACCTAGGCCATCGCGCAACACGAACGACGACACGACAAAGCCGACGCCGAGCACGATGGCGAACATCGTGAGCAAGAGTCGAACCTTGTTCTGCGCAAGGTTCTTGATCGCCAGTTTGAGCATGGCTTATGTCGTGGAAGACGTCGACGTTGCTGCTTCTTGTGGGTTTTCTGAACTCGCTGTGGCAGCTCGAAGTTGCGAGAGGATCATGTCGGTTGTGGGCTCGACGATCTCACTGACGATCTTGCCATCTGCGAGAAACAACACCCGATCGGAATACGCCGCAGCGACAGGGTCGTGGGTAACCATCACGATGGTCTGGCCGAACTCGGTAACCGCCCGCCGCATGAATCCCAGGATCTCGGCGCCTGTCTGGCTGTCGAGGTTTCCGGTTGGCTCATCAGCGAAGATCACATCGGGTCGAGATGCAAGCGCACGGGCCACGGCAACACGCTGTTGCTGACCGCCCGAGAGTTCGTTTGGTTTGTGTGAGAGTCGATCGGCGAGGCCGACAGCGGTGACCACTTCGTTCAGAAGGGCCTCGTCGGGCTTGGCCTTCCCCAAATTGAGGGGGAGGGTGATGTTCTCCAGTGCCGTCAACGTCGGGATCAGATTGAATGCTTGGAAGACGAAACCAATCTTGGTCCGACGAAGAAGGGTCAGCTGCTTTTCGTTAAGGGTGCTCAGGTCGGTTTCACCAACGATCACCGAGCCGCTCGTGAGTCGATCGAGACCAGCGAGGCTGTGCATGAGGGTCGACTTCCCTGAACCGGAAGGCCCCATGATCGCCGTGAACTCACCCTTGCGAAACGACACCGTGACATCGTCGAGGGCTCGCACTTCGGTATCGCCGGACCCGTAGGTCTTGCAAGCGTTGATCGTTGCCGCTGCAGCGATGGGTTGATCCATGTGTTCTCCAAACCGTCCACCCTTATCATCGCCTGCCGTTGCGAGTTTCGCTCACGGAACGGACGGTTTGTTTTGTCCGTGATTTCCTTTATCTCACATCATTTTGGGGTTTCCAGAAGTCAAACGCGAGGCGATGAGCGGGTTCGTATTAGCGTCTGAGGGTGATCGAGTTTTTCTTGGAGATCTTCGAGTGGATCGAAGAATCCGTTACTGAACTATCCCAGAACCCCTGGTTCTTGGTCGCGCTGTTCTTTATCGTTGCCGGAGATTCGGTCTTTCCAGTGCTCCCATCGGAGTTCAGCGTTATCGCTGGCGGTGTCGCAGCAGGTGCCGGAGAGTTGTTCGATGACCAGCGGCTGATATCGATCGTCTTGGTCATCGTGATCGGTGCGCTCGGTGCGTTTGCTGGAGATTCCCTTGGCTACGTCATCGGCAGTCGCGCGGATCAGCTCCTGCCCAAGCTGTTCTTTCGCGGTGAGAAAGGGGCCAAACGGTTGGAGTCGACCGCGCGGCAGATCCGAAAACGTGGCGGGTTGTTGCTGGTAACTGCTCGCTTCATCCCAGGCGGGCGAACCGCTATGACGTTCTGCTGTGGTCTCACCAAGCAACCGTTTTTGGAGTGGTTCACTAAATGGGACCTCCTCGCGTCGACCCTTTGGGCGTCATATGCGGGCCTGATCGGCTTCTTCGTAGCAGGAGCGGTAGAGGACCCCAGCAACGCACTTTGGTTGGCGTTCGGTGTGGCGCTGAGCGTCACGATCTTGATCGAGGTAGGGCGTTGGATACTCGAACGCGTCCGGGGCGAATCTGACGCTGAAGAACTCATGGGCACGTCGTGAGTGGGGAGCGCGAATCGATCGGACCATCGGTTCGCGATCTACTGCTCGGGCGATTGGCTGATGATTCCCGGCCTGGAAATCGCTCCGATGATTATCACCTCGTGATCGCCATCGAGGGCGGCGGCATGCGAGGTGCGATCAGCTCGGGGATGTTGCTTGCGCTCGAACAAATGGGCCTGCGAAACAGCGTCGACGAGGTCGTCGGCACATCTGCTGGGGCGATAGCGGGCGCCTTCTTTGTGACGGCAAAGGGGACCGCTGGCTCGGTGCTCTACTACACCGAGTTAAACAGCGAGCAATTCATGCAGCGCAGGCGACTGTTGAGCGATGGCGCCGCCTTAGACATGGACTACCTGCTCGATGTCGCGATTCCCGCTCACGGGTTGGTCTGGGAAGACGTCATCAACGCCGATATCCCGCTCTGGGCGACGGTCACCCCGGCTCACGAAGACGACGACACCACGATGTTCCGGGTTGGTGAGTCGGTCAGCCACGCTCGACAAGTGCTCGCCGCCACCGCCACGCTTCCCGTATTTGCTGGCTCCTCACGGTTCGTTGGCAGCAAGGCGTACGTGGATGGGGGAATGGCAGAGGCGGTTCCATGGCAGTCGGCGATCGGCCGGAACGCTACTCACGTACTGGTGATTCGGAGTCGCAGGTTCAATGTGGATGGGAAGCTCGAGCCGGTCAACATCCTCGAACGAGGTGCTGCTCTGCGGGTCGTGAACCGGGTGCACGGACCGGTAGTAGCCGACTTTGTGAAGCGGTCGAACGAACGCTTTTGGATGTCGACTGAGTCATTGCGCTCCCTCACCGAGGGGCGCGGTACCGCTGTTGCGTCGAACGGACGTCCGGTGGTGGTCGAGGCGGTCGTTCCAGGGCCCGAAACCGACCTGCCCGATCGACTCGAAGGGGATAGACACGTGTTGATGGACGCGCTCACCGAAGGCGCTCAAGCCATGGTCGATTACATCGATTTGGAGGGGTTTGCTGTCGAACAGCGCGTTGTAGTCACTCATCCTCGAGTACCGGTCGGTAGGGTTCGAACCGAGTCGTTGCGACCGGTTGTTTTGAACCCTCGTCGTACTCCTCGTTAATCAGGAACGGCGAGTTCCCGAAAGGATTAGCCGAATGCACATCGCCGTTATCCCCGGAAATGGTGGCAGCTCCTCCCGGTTCGAGTTGATGGCAAAAACGCCCGCCGAAGGCGTCACGATCGTGCCGATCACGTTGCCAGGCTTCGACGGAACTTCGCTTCCAAATGATCAGCCGACGGTCGACGATTTTGCTGCAGCACTGATCGAAATGGTCGAAGCATTGCCTCGCCCTCGTGTGGTGATGGGACATGGCATCGGCGGATCGGTACTGCTGAGCGCAGCGCAGACCACAGGTTGGGCCGATGGCTACATCTTCCACGCATTGGTTGGTCCGGCGCTCGACACTCGGCTGATTCCGAGGGTGATGAAGCCCGAACCAGTTCGCGCAATCGCCAAGGCACTGATCTCGAGTCCGTTGGCCAAGGCGATCGGCCGACGCCGCTATGACAATGTTCCGGCCGAGACGATGAACCGCTTCTTCGACGCATACGGAGACTGCAATGCCTTCAGCGTGATGTTCGATATTTTGAACCCGCAGTGGTGGGAGTCGCTCGAACCAATTCACGAGCCGTCGGTGTTGTTGTGGGGGAGCGGCGACGGTGTGTTGAGCGCCGAACACACCGCGCAGTTTGCTCAGGTCATCCCCGACGCC
>CAZBTI010000096.1:0-11861 GCA_964494395.1 uncultured Acidimicrobiales bacterium
CGGGGGTGGGATTTGAACCCACGACCTTCGGGTTATGAGTCCGACGAGGTTTGACCCCATTCAATCCATCCGACCGCTACCAAGGAAGGCGACTACAGCCTCGGTGAATTCCTGTGGCGCATCTTGCTGAAGCCAGTGCGATACCCCTTCTAACGGCGTGAAAATCGCGTTTGGAATCTCTGAAGCAAGTTGCTTTGCGTCCTCTGCTTTTTGCCAAGGGTCGTCCATTCCCCAAATAATCATGGTCGGGGCTGAGATAGTGCTGTGCCTATCCACTAGCGCCATTGTTTGGTTCGCGTTGAGGGCAGCCGCGTTGCGCAGCAAGCTGAGCTTTCCCTCTTCGCTCGCCCAGGGAGCGATGATCCCGGCGCGAAAGTCTTCGGTCAATGCAGCGCTGTTCGACAGCCCCGCCTCCAAGCTTTCTTCGAGTGCATCGACGAGGTCTGAGATGGGGCGTGCCTTCCACCGTAAGGGGTGACCGAAGTCGAGCATGTCGTCATCAAACCTGTCGTACAAAACAGAGTTTGCGATCACGAGGCGGTCGACCAGCTGTTCGTGCTCGATGGCCAAGATCAACGCGACAGCACCACCGGTGTCGTGGCCGACGACATCGACCTTCTCAAGCCCTAAGGCCTTGAGCAAGGCAGTGATCATTCGCGCTTGGTCTTGGAACGAACGGTCGAAGCAATCGCGCCTGTCGGACCAGCCATGACCCAAGAAGTCGGGAGCGATGACGCGATAGCCGCTCTCTGTAAAAAGCGGGATGACTTGGTGGTACAAGTAACCCCAAGTTGGAATGCCATGCATGAGAAGCACCGTGCCGCGGGTCGGCTCGCCGGAATCTATGTAGCGAACCGAGACCGGAATATGGGCAGCCGCGCCGGCTGGCAACACAACCTCTTCCTGCCGGTCTCGAAATGCTTGCCAGTCGTGCTGTTTCGTCACTTGGACTCCCTCTCGTTCGACACCACGATACTTCTCGTGCACTGCCGATCGATAGGGCATTACCGGCCAAATTCTCCACGAAATGAATCACTACGACCGTCGCACAAAATGGGTTCAATATGGCCTAAACGGCACGGATCTGCGAGATCCAGATTTCTCAATTCGAGACGTGTGGCGCGCCGCTGGTGTCGACGCTCGCGATGACGAAAGCTGACCTGCCGCTGGCCGTATTTGGCAAGCCGCCGGAGAGAAGACGATCACGAAAGGGAACGTGCGTTCGCTCAAACAGATAGGCTCTCGCGGTGCGTCTCGATAGCAATCTCACCTTCGTTCCTGCGGACCCGCCGCGGGCGTCGTGGTTTGCTCTCTGGGACCCCGACAACCGAGGCGGCCTGCTCGGTGATGCACACCATGATGCTCAGAGCGATGGAGGGAACGAGGCCGACGAAGGTGACTCCTTCGACTCGGAGCAGATCAGCTTGGCTGTTCCGGCGAAGCGTGGAACCAACGTCGAACAGATCAGAGCTCAACGTATACCGATGGCAGCGTTTATCGATGCTGTAGCGCATCTGCCCAAGTCGACCGAGGCAAGCCGTTCGACGCACGCCTGGGCCGGCGTTATCCGCACGGCGCTCACGTTCATTGCCGACGGACGGGTGTTGCCGTGGGTGAGCCCCGACGGTTTCGATACCTGGCGAGTCGACCCGCTGACCCCATCACAACTCGAACTCGTCGCAGCGTGCGCGAAATCACTACCGGCCGAAGCGCACTGCACTCCTGGCGCAGGTCGCGGGACTATTGCCGACACCGAGTTCACCGTTCGCGCGGTATTCGATGCTGTTGCCGACACGTTCTTGCGCACTGCTGCTTCCCACCGGGTCGGCTCGCTCAAACTCTTCGCCGATCGTCGCCCGACGAGGGTCGATCATCTCCGGCCTTGGGTCAACGAACTCGCAACCGCGCACTGCGCAAGCTCCCGGTTGATCCTGCGGGCCCATCCGCCCGCTGTTGCAGAGGACGCCGAGAGCGACGCAGAGTTTGACGACCCAGACCCTCACTGGACGATTCGCTTCCAGCTGCAGAGCCGGGTCGACCCGTCGCTGGTGATCGATGCCGCCGACTTCTGGAAGACTCCAGCTGAAGTGATGGAACGGCTCGGGCAACAGGCCGAGATCACCTTGCTCGCTGGCCTGCGCCGCACGAGCCAACTCGTTACTCCGCTCGCTCGGGTGCTCGACGAGAACGCTCCGACCGTCGCAGCACTTCACGACGACGACCTCGATCTGCTGCTCGATTCCATCGACGACCTCGCCGATGCCGACGTGGAAGTTCGCTTCCCCTCCGAACTGATTGCGCCTCGGATCGAGCGCAAGCTCGTCATCGATGCCGAAGCTGCCCCTACCGGCTCGATGGCGAGCATGTTCAACCTCGAGAGCCTCGTCGACGTCGACTGGGAGTTCCTTATCGAAGGCGTGGCGCTCACCAAGACCGAGCTCGATGTGCTCGGCAATGCCAAGCGAGCCGTCGTGCCCCTGCGTGGCAAGTGGGTACAACTCGATCGCGCTGCCCGCGAGCGTCTGAAAAATCCGCCACCAGCACTCACCCCGGGCGATCTGTTGCAAGCCGCAATGAACGGCACGCTGTCCACGAGCTCTGGCGAAGAGATCGAAGTTCGCTTCGAAGGCGCAGTAGCGAACCTTTCCGCTCGCTTGGCAGAGCTTGCCGAGGTGCGTGAAGCGGACGAACCGCCAGCGTTGCACGCAGAGCTGCGTCCGTATCAAAAGCGTGGCCTTGCGTGGATGTCCGACCTTTGCTCGCTCGGGCTGGGCGGTGTGCTCGCCGACGACATGGGTCTCGGCAAGACCGTTCAAATGCTTGCCTTGCATGCGCATCGACAAGACGAGTTGGGGGAGGAGGGTTCGGCCACGCTCGTCGTGTGCCCCACATCGCTACTCAACAACTGGGAACGCGAAGCAAAGAAGTTCCTGCCCGGAGTTGAGGTGCACGCATTCCACGGATCTCGCCGTTCACTCAAGGGTGTCGGCCCCGGCGATATCGTGTTGACGACCTACGGGGTTGTTCGTAGCGATGCCGAAACGTTGGCATCGCGAACTTGGGATTTGGTCGTCGCCGACGAGGCCCAATACATCAAGAACCCCCGCTCACGATCGGCCAAAGCCCTGCGAGAAATCCCTGGGGGAGCGCGCATTGCGCTCACCGGCACGCCGGTCGAGAACCGCCTCAGCGAACTGTGGGCGATCATCGACTGGGTCGTCCCTGGCCTCCTCGGCCCACTCCAACGGTTCAAGCGAGAGATCGCAACGCCGATCGAGCGAGATAACGACAAGCGGGCCACTCGAGAACTCAGCCAGCTCGTAAAGCCATTTATGTTGCGGCGTCGAAAGACCGACCCTGGCATCGCTCCCGAACTCCCACCGAAGCTCGAACGCGATGTCATCGTGCCGCTGACACCTGAACAGGTCACCTTGTATAAGGCCACGGTCGAGTGCTCATTGGTCGAAGTGGGCGAAGCCGAAGGCATTGCTCGCCGCGGCCTTGTGCTCAAGTTGTTGACCGGCCTCAAACAGATTGCGAACCACCCCGCCCAGTTCTTGGGCGAGCCAGGGCCGCTCGCCGAGCGATCGGGAAAGCTCGAAGCGCTCGATCAACTCCTCGATACGACCCGAGAAGCCGGTGAAGCAACGTTGGTCTTTACCCAGTACGTGAAGATGGGCGAGCTTCTCGTGCAGCACCTCGCCGACCGGGGCCATTCGATCGAAATGCTTCACGGCAGCCAATCGGTGAGGGCGAGGCAAAAACTCGTCGACAGGTTTCAAGCGGGGGAGCTCGATGTTCTTGTCCTGTCACTCAAAGCCGGGGGAACCGGGCTCAACCTGACGGGGGCAACCAACGTGGTGCACTATGACCGCTGGTGGAATCCAGCCGTTGAAGACCAAGCCACCGATCGTGCGTACCGGATTGGCCAGAAGCAAACCGTCACCGTGCATCGGATCATCACCGAAGGCACGATCGAAGATCGAGTCGCCGAACTCTTGCGCAACAAGCGGCAGTTGGCAGACCGAGTCGTCGGTGGTGGCGAAGGCTGGATTGGCGAATTGTCCGATGATGAACTGAGCGACCTCGTGAGTTTGGAGCCTGCATCGTGAACAGCGAGCAATGGAGCAGTCTTTGGGTAGAAGCACTCGTCGAACGCGTTGGTTTCGATCAGGCCCGTGTCGACCGGGGACGAACTGCAGCCAAGATCGACAACGTCGGCCATATCGAAATCGAGCCCGGCCTCTTGCGGGCAAAGGTTGATGGCGCAACGCCGGCAACGACCAGTATTGGTATTGAAGAACTTCCGCTTAGCCAATGGCTCGGGCTTGTGAATCAGGCAACCCGAGAGTCGTCGTTGTCAGCTGCGTTGCTCGCTGGCGACGTGCCCATTTCCTTTGCCGACCGCCTGTTGCCCGAACGTGGTGAGGTGACGTGCAGCTGCACGTGTCCAGATGGTGGCGAACCATGTGTTCACGCAGCCTCACTCTTACATGCCGTCGCCGCCCTCATCGATACCGAGCCTTTCGCGCTCGTGCTCCTGCGGGGACGTGGCCGCAACGATCTCATCACCGAACTTCGTTCTCGTCGTGCCGAGGCTATGGGGATCGAGCAGCCCGAAGCATCCGACTTGCCACGCGGCGCCGACCCCGAAACCTCGGCGGCCGATGCATGGGGTTCTCAACCAACGCCACTCGAGTCGTCGCCGCGCACGCCATTGCAACCCGGCTCGCTGATCACGTTGGCCGCGGCACCTCCGAGCGACTCAGGGATAGGTGTCGCCGAGTTGCGGGCTTTGGTAGAAGACGCTGCGTCCCGGGCGCACGGCGTGCTCACCGGCGACGGCGAAACCGGTCTGATGCTCGGGGCTGGTTCTGATGTTGTGCGTCGCGCCGCAAGCGGCGACGTTGCGGCCATCAGTGCAGCGACCAAGGTTGCGCCCGACGAACTCGCCAGCGCAGCCAAAGCTTGGCAATTCGGTGGGCCCGCAGGGTTGCGGGCTTCGAGACGAACCTGGGACCCCGACGCTGCAGCAATACAGCCAGGGGTCGACGCGCTCGGCTCAGCTTCTCGTGTCCGTTCAAACCGGGTCAGCTCAGGACGATCGCAGCTTCGCCTCGACGAAGATGGAAACTGGTGGCTCTTCGACGCCGACGACGAACTCGGTTGGGTGCTGTGCAGCCATTCGGCAACAGACCCCCTCGACCTGGTGTAGCCGGGCATTTGATCCCGCACGAGGTTGCGGCGACTAGGTTTCAGTGAATCCCCTGCAAGTCGATGCAGCCGCCTTGGCCGTCGTCGAGACTCCGCAGCAGGTCGTGGAGATTCTCCAGTACGTACTTCACGGGAAGTTGCCGGCCTAACAAAGCACACCGAGCAAGTACTTCACTACGCTCAGGCGATGTTGACCGCCACAATAGTTCTGAATGCCGCGTACATTGCCTTGCTGGCATCGACCTTCACTCGGAACCTGACATGGCTTCGAGTTGCGCTCGTGGTGGCTTCGGTAGCGTTTGTCGTCTTCGGGCTTATCGAAGACATCTTGTCGATCGTCTTGTGGAACATCGCTATTGGCGCCAGTCATCTGTACCGGATAGTCCGCGACTACCGCCAACAGCACTCGGTGAAATTGACCGCCCAAGAGCAAGCCGAACGCGATGAGTTCTTTCCTGAGCTAAGCGACTTCGACTTTCATCTGCTGTGGTGCATGGGACGAGATGTTCACTATGAAGGGGAAGCGCTTCTTCATGTGGGCGAACTTCCCGACTCCGTCTCACTGGTGCTCGACGGCACCGTCGTCGTGGAGGGTGACCAGGGTGACGTGTTGCGTAGTCTGAGTCGTGGGGCATTGGTCGGCGAGATGAGTTACGTGTCAGGTACCGCTGCGGGTCACGACGTGCGAGCGCAAGGAACTGTCGATGTGAAGCAGTGGGATCAACGTCAACTAGATTCACTCGACCGGCTGCACCCCGCCAGCGCTCGAGCGTTTCGGGACCTCGTATCACTCGACCTAGTAGCAAAGGCCCGCTTGTAGGCCCTCGGCGGGTCGGCCACCGGGTAGTGAGCCAACGGGGACTGCTAGGTCGTTTCGTCTTCGATCTCGCTCATGACTCCCTCGAGCATCTGGGAGCGGTCTTCGTCACTCAGGGGTACTCGCCCGTGGTCGTGCGCTAGTTGGAGAACGCTTCGTGTCTCGGCGAGCACAACTTCGCATGCGTTGCATGAAGAGAGGTGCTCGAGCGCTGCGATCTCATCGCTCTCTGGAAGGTCGCCTTCGAGGAAGTCGGTGAGGTTGTCGGCGAGCGTTTGGCAGTCCATTAGTAAACCTCCGCTGCGGAGAGCAGCCGTCGTAGTTCTGAGCGACCACGGTGCACGCGCATCTTGGCGGCGGACAACCCGACTTCGAGCACCTCGGCTACCTCGCGCATAGAGAGTTCTTCGACGTCTCGAAGGACCACTGCCATGCGTTCGTCCTCGCGGAGTTGAAGCAGGGCTTCGGCGATCTGTTCGGCGATCGAGTGAGCTATGGCCTGATCGTCGGGGCCGTGTGCTGAAGCTTCTGTCTCGGGCATCTCCATCGGGTCGGTGGGAACATCTCGACGACGCCGAACGACGGTTATGGCTTCCCGGTAGGTGATCTGGAGGAGCCATGGCCGAGCCCGCGAACCGTCTTGTAACTGATCGAGGCGGGTAAAGGCCTTGACGAACGCGGATTGGACGACGTCTTGGGCGTCAGCTGAATTCCAGAGCACTCGATACGCAACGTTGTAAACGGCGTCTACATGCTCGCGAAAGAGCGATTCGATCTTGGCGTGCAGCGAACCAGTTGGCTCGGGTGATTCAGTTGATCCCACGTAGCCAGGGCTCCTCGTTTGAGGCAGACATTCCATCCCTACGGTAGCGATCGGTGAGAGAACGCACCACGTCGATAATCAACGAAACACTTCGAGACTTTGTGACCGCATTGCAACTGATCGCGTCATGCGATGTGGGCGCCAAAGAAGGCGACCCGGATCCTTGGAGGAACCATGAACGAATCAAACACAGATCGCGCCCTACGACTTGTTGCAGGCGTAGCACTTCTCATTCTCGGCTTTGCTGTCTTCAGCGGAGTCATCGGCGTCGTCGCGATCATCGTGGGCGCAATCTTGACGCTCACCGGTGCGGTCGGCTTCTGCCCGATCTACGCCTTGCTCAAAATCAGCACCCGCAAGCTCGGCGGAGCCTGATCGGCGAGGTTGCTAGCACCGGCGTGGTGTTGTTCGCCACGCCGGACTGCCCCCACTGAGCGCCCTGATCTGACGACGAGCAGCTTTCTTCAAATTTCTTGTGACCGAATCTGTTTGGCTCGCGTCATGATGTTGAGGGCAGGCTCTAATGGCCTGAACTCATCTCCCCGAATCACTCTCGAATAACTAGGAACATGTTGACTACCCCTACGAGAACACGACTCCGGCTCGGCGCTGCAGGGTTATCTCTGGCGCTGCTCGCCACTGCTTGTGGCACAGCCACAGAGACCGCAGCTCCGGTTGAAACAGGCACTGACGCAGCCGTCGAAGAGGCAGCTGCTGGATTGCCAGTACTTGTCGCTGACACCGTCGGCGGCCCACAACTCGACACGAACGACCTCGCTGGTCAAGACGTGGTCGTCTGGTTCTGGGCTCCCTGGTGAGTCCGTTGCAGAGTCGAAGCCCCTGCGGTCGCAGCGGTGCAATCACAACTCGGTGACGAAGTCACCTTCATTGGCTTGCCTAGCCGATCCAACGACATTTCTTCTATGGAAGATTTCGTCGACGAGAATGCCGTCGGAGCGTTCGATCACCTCATCGATATCGACGGGGTCATTTGGACCGAACTCAATATCTTCGATCAGCCAGCGTTCGCGTTCGTCAATGACGATGGCACGGTCGATGTAAATGTTGGCAGCTTCGAAGAGTCCGAACTCGCCGAACGGGTCCAAGCACTCATCGACAGCTAGATCAGGCACCTACGATGAGACATGGCTGAAATTCATGGAACGTGGGACCCAAAGTTCGATTCGCTTGCCGAGCTTGTTTCAGACTCGCTCGACAAGGGCACCGATGTTGGAGCGTCGGTAGCAGTAACCATTGAAGGAGAGCTGGTTGTCGACCTCTGGGGTGGCTGGGTCGATGACCAGTTGAGTGTTCCTTGGGTTGAAGACACCATCGTGAACGTGTGGTCGACAACCAAGACCATGACGTCGCTTTGTGCGTTCATCTGCGCCGACCGGGGGCTCATCGACTTCGATGCGCCCGTGGCCAAGTACTGGCCCGAGTTCGCAGCAAATGGCAAGGAAGCAGTGTTGGTGAAGCACTTGCTCAGCCACACGTCGGGTCTCGCTGGTTGGGACGCGCCATTTGAGGTGGCCGACATCTACGACTGGGAGAAGTCAACTTCGCATCTTGCTCGCCAAGCACCGTGGTGGGAACCAGGTTCGAAGTCCGGCTACCACGGGATGACCCAAGGGCACCTCGTTGGTGAGGTCATCCGTCGGGTCACCGGGAAGATGCTGGGCGAGTTCTTCGCCGAGGAAGTTGCGGGGCCCCTAGATCTCGACTTCCACATCGGCCTCGATCCCGCTCATGACTCTCGGGTGGCGCCGATCATTCCGTTCCCGCCCAAAGATACTGACTACGACGCAATGGACAAGGACAGTGTGGTCTACAAGGCCGCAGTCGGGCCAAAGAAGGGCCCCGAGATTGCCAACACGATCGAATGGCGCCGAGCCGACATTGGTGCAGCAAACGGTCATGGCAACGCTCGTTCGGTAGCGAAGGCACAGGCCATCATCGCCAACGGCGGAACCCTCGATGGCATCGAGTTTCTTCGTCCTCAAACCATCGAGCGGATCTTCGAAGAACAAGCTGACGGGATCGACCTTGTCTTCCGGGAGCAACAACGGTTCGGTATTGGTTATGGCTTGCCAGCGCTGTCGACGAGTGGTCGTCCCGAGTCGCGCGTGTGCTTCTGGGGAGGTTGGGGTGGCTCGAAAATCGTTTTGGACCTCGATACGAACATGACGTTCTCTTACGTCATGAATCGTATGGACGATGGCCTCCTCGGCGATGAGCGCGGCGAAAACCTGCGGCAAGCAACGTTCGCTGCCGTCAGGGTTACCACCCCACAGATGAATGGCTCGAATTGATGCAGCAGCGAACAGTGATGTTTGTGCACGCGCACCCCGATGATGAGACGACCAAGGCGGGTGGGCTGGCTGCGGCGTTGGCCGCAGATGGGGTTCGCACGGTATTGGTGACTTGCACCGATGGGTCATCGGGTGAAGTGACGGACGTTGCGCTGCTCGACGGCCGCTCGCTGGCTGCGGTGCGCAGCGATGAACTTGGGCGGGCCGCTGACATCATGGGTTTCGCGGCAGTGCATGAGCTTGGCTATTTGGATTCCGGGATCGATTCCGAGGTGGACGACGGGTTTGCAAACCTCCCACTCGATGCAATCGTTCCAAGGCTTGTCGAGTTGATCGAGTTGGAAGCGCCTAGCGTCATCGTGACCTACGACCCTGCTTACGCTGCGAGTCACCCAGACCATCTGCAATGCCATGACATCAGCGCGTCGGCCTTTGCGGAGACGACAGAAAAGCCGAGCGGGCCGCAGAAGCTGTACGGAAGTCGGTTCTGGTCTAAGAAACGACTTCAGGCAATGCATGACTGGATGGCCGGCCGCGGGGGAGAGAACCCGTATGCAGAGGCGCTTGCCAAGGTAGGTGAGCGACCACCAGACAAGTTCACGACGCGAATTCCTATCGGCGACCATGCACTGACTGCCCGCAACGCCCTCAAAGAGCATCGAACGCAGATAGCGCACGACAATTCGTGGTTCTATTCAATCCCCGACGATGCATACGCGGGTCTCTACCCGTGGGCTGAACTCGAACTTCTCGCACCTGCGTTCGGAACCGTTCCGACGCCGTTGGAGTCAGACATCTTCTCTGACGTCGACTAGAGGCCTAGGGGTTGCCCGAGCGGGGGAGTGGCAAGAGAGGCGAGGCCTGTTAAGAATGAGCGAGTAATTTTCGGCGAGTATTGGGCCGCACAATTACCTCGGTCGCCGAGCGGCTGGGACGAAGCAGCATGAAGGAACACAATGCTTGAATGGGTAAGGGAAAAGTTCGGACACACTCCGAAGTATCCAGAGTTCTTGGACGAGTGGGATGACCTTCTCCGCGGGGAGATGATGCATTGGTGCCAGCTCACCGAAGATGAGCAAGAGCGGCTCGAAGACCTCACGCTCTACTACATGAACCACTGGCGCTGGGAGGCCCAACACGGGTTTACGCTCACCGAGGAAATGGTCGTGCTCATCGCTGCATCGGCGTCGATCATTGTGCTCGAACTCGACTTCGACGCGTACGCAAGCATGCGTTCGGTTGTTGTTAGCGAGACAACGATCGTCCTCGACCAAGACCGAGCAGGACCCGCCCCCGGCCTGGTGACCAGTGGACCGGTCGAAGTACTCGGGCACACGAGTGAGGGCGGCCCGGTATTCCTCGCGTGGGATTCGGTGCAAGCAGGAGCGGGCCTGAGTGGCAAGGGTTTCAACGTGACCTATCACGAGTTCGCTCACCGCCTGGACTTGCTCGACGGCATGATCGATGGGTCGCCACTGTCTATGAACGACGACCGCTATGAGGGGTGGATCACCGTGTGCAGCAGGCTCTATGAAGACGTGCGCAATGGACATGGCCCGAAGTTGCTTCGCGACTACGCGGGCACGAACCCGGCAGAGTTCTTTGCCGTCGTCACCGAAGTGTTCTTCGACAAGGGCGCAAGAATGGAGCGCGATCTTCCAGACCTCTATGCCTCGCTCAGGGATTTTTACAAACAAGACACCGCCGAACGCGACCGTCGAGTTCGGCGAGAACAGCGGCGAAAGCGCGACGCCGCGAAATCGGCACGACGCACTGGACCCGTGCGTGGAGCGTCAGGCAACCGAAAACAATAAATAGCCAGCGCTGGCGTGCTCTACGGACATTGCCAGCTTGGCTCGGGGCCAGCCGATCGGACTTGAACAAGTAGATCGGTTGTTGGCTGCTCAGGCGAGACAGTTTGCTCGAGTCTCAACAAACTGCATTGCGTTATGCAATGCAGCTTGTTATGCTTAATGGATGGCTCAACTAGTAACCCGGGTGGAAGACCAGCTCGCTGCGGCTGTTGACGAGCTCGTCGACGCCGGGATTGTGGCTAGTCGTTCTGAAGCAGTGCGGCTTGGTCTCGAGCGGTTTGTCGACAGGTGCCGTCGTGATGCGATTGGCGAAGAGATCGTTCGCGGCTACCGGGCCTTACCTCAAGACGAAGCCGAGGTTGCATGGGCTGATGAATCTTCGGTGCGCATGATCGCCGAGGAGGCTTGGTAGCGGTGAGGCCATCGCAGGGCGAGGTTTGGTGGGCGGAGGCCGAAGGCAAACGGCGTCCTGTATTGGTGGTCACGCGAAGCGATGCGATTCCGGTTCTGAGCTGGATTGTCGTGGCTCCGGTGACTCGAACGGTCCGCCAGATTCCGACCGAGGTGAACCTGGGCGAGAGCCACGGCCTGCCGGATGCTTGCGTTGCGTCGTTCGACAATCTTCAGCCAATACGACGGTCGTTTCTCACGGAGCGAGCGGGACAACTTCAAGTAGATCAACTCGGCGAGATATGTCGAGCACTAGGAGCTCTCGCGGATTGTTGAATCCTCGACGACGAACACCTGGCGATCACCGTGAACAACCGCTAAGCCACCAAACAACGACCAAACACCAACAGGCCACTCCACACCGGACAAACCACACAGGGCGATAACGAACACCCACAACTATCGAATTGTCGCAGGTCGCAGGTCGCAGG
>CAZBTI010000096.1:11961-14177 GCA_964494395.1 uncultured Acidimicrobiales bacterium
GCAGGTCGCAGGACTCCGGGCGAGCTGCAACGCTCAAATCCCGAAAGGGAAGTTTCCACATAACGCCGGAAATATACGTTATGTAAAGTCAAACAGCCTGGAAACCGTTGAGAAGACTGGGCTTCTTGTCCGATCTCAGTGAAGTTGGCGAATTCTCAGCCGATTGGCGAAAGTGTCTCAGTTGGTTGGCGAATCGCTGAGATTTTGGCGAACGCGTCAACGAGCTGCTCCGGCCTACCGAGCTTGTTGTCACAGGTGTCTGGTTATCTATTGCCCTATGGAACTGCAATTCGAGTGGCCGGAGCAGACATCTGATCAACCGGCGTTCAGGCTCGGCTAGAGCCATTGTCTTCTCGATGCCAGCCTTTGTCTGGTCCATAGATGTGACGTCGTACCCGAGTGAAGCGAGATACACGCCGTTGCGACCCTCACCATCGGCCAGGCAAAGCGCTCGCCCAGTCGGCAGAGCTCTCACGACTTGAGCTAGGAAGTCGTTCGGCTCGGTGCCGTACACGTAGTGATCTGTCGAATACCGGTCTTCCCATGCTTGAGCGCCTGGTTTCATGGCGTTACCGTTCCTCGCTTGTTGGGGCGATGTCATCAAACTTTCGTGAATTGTACGTACATAAGAACAATAGCCGTACATTTGGCCTAGTCTCTCGTCATTGACCGCTCGCTGGTCGTTGACACCAGCCACAGAGAAGGAAACGTATCCCCAATGATCTTTGAACAGCACTACTTGGATTGTCTCTCTCAAGCGTCGTATTTCATCGGTGATGAAACGACCGGTCAGGCAGTGGTCGTGGATCCTCGCCGCGACATTTCGCCGTATCTCGATTCGGCGGAGAAGCACAACATGACCATCAAGTTCGTCCTCGAGACGCACTTCCACGCCGACTTCTTGTCGGGCCATCTCGAAATGGCTGCAGCCACCGGTGCCACGATTGGATACGGGTCAAAGGCTGACACGGAGTTCGAGTCAATGAAATTTGCTGATGGAGATCAAATTTCACTTGGCGATGTTGTTTTGGAGATTCGTCATACCCCGGGCCACACGCCCGAGTCGATCAGCATCGTGGTCTTCGAAAACCCCGACTCGGCTCCGTACGCGGTCCTGACCGGCGACACACTCTTTATCGGCGATGTGGGTCGACCTGACCTGTTGTCATCGAAGGGTGTGACCGCCGATGAGTTGGCGGTTTCGTTATACAACTCGCTGCATCACCAGCTACTGACATTGCCCGACGAGACCCTGGTGTACCCAGCTCATGGGGCCGGGTCTTCGTGTGGAAAGAACTTGTCGACCGATACGTCGTCGACGATCGGCGTTCAGCGCGCAACCAACTATGCGCTGGCCCCGATGACCGAGGACGAGTTCGTCCAGGTCGTGACCGCGGGCCAGACAGCGCCGCCGGCGTATTTTGCCTACGACGCAAAGCTCAACCGTGAACTTCGGCCGCTCTTGGACGAGTCAATGGCCCCTGCGCCGATGAGCTTCAACGAAGTGATCGCAGCACAAGGTGAGGGCGCCGTCATCGTCGACACTCGAACTCCTGAAGACTTCGCACTCGGACACATTTCCGGGTCGGTCAACATCGGGATGACCGGGCGCTATGCCGAGTTTGCTGGCGGAATCATCACCGCTGGTACGCCAATGATCATCGTTGCCGATGACGGCGATGCCCTCGAGGCCAAGAACCGCCTTGCACGGATTGGCTTCGACAACGTGCTCGGATCTTTGGAGTCGCCTTTGAAGGCAATGACCGACAATCCAGAGTCGATGTCCACATCGAGCCGACTCGACGTCGAAGGTGTCCGTCAAGCCATCGAGACCATCCCAGATTTGCAACTCGTGGATGTCCGTCAACCCGGCGAAACCGAGGGCGGCTTTGTCGATGGAGCGACACTGTTACCACTAACGAAGCTCACCGAGGACATGGACACTCTCGATCGCACAAAGCCGACGATCATCTATTGTGCCGGCGGCTTCCGTTCGTCGATCGCTGCGAGCCACCTCGTCTCCAACGGATTTGAAGACGTCTCTGATCTTCTCGGCGGGTACGGCGCATGGGACGCTGCACACGAAAAGACAGCATGACCGTGCTTCGATGTTGAAGCGTCCGTCGACCGGAGATGTGGTTGCAGGAGTCTCTGTGGCCTTCGTCGTCATACCTCAATCCCTCGCGTATGCAGAACTTCGAAAACGCGGCGAGATG
>CAZBTI010000097.1:0-14101 GCA_964494395.1 uncultured Acidimicrobiales bacterium
TTCCGTCTGCGAGTTCGCATTTGCCATCGACATCGTTGGCGCGAAGGGTGGAGGTGAAGTCTTGGTCTTCTAGGGGCTTGGCCATCTGCGCGAGAGCATGTTGGAGAACTTTGAGCGACATCACCACGTGGATGAGCGGCTTTGCATTGGTTTCGCTGCGTCCTGCGCCTCGGGAGATGAGGTTGCTGAACGCTTTGGCTCGTCGTTGAGTTGCGGTGCGGGAGGGGAGTCCGTCTTGTTGCTCGTCGTTGAACACTCGACCGGCTTCGAGTTCGATCTGATGTTTCACGATCGCGCCAGAGGCTGGGTCGAGGTTGGCGGTGATCTTGACCCGACCGTCTGGGGTTTGCGTGATGTTGCAGGTGTTCTTGGCGTCGTGATCTTCTGGCGCTGGGCCGTCCTGGTCGTTGACCATTGACCAATAGGTGACGGCTTGTTTGTAGCCGTTCCATTCGAGCTTGCTCACCCAGGTAATAAACAGGTGTTGGTCGCGTTGCATGGCTGCGAACACTCGAATGTTGTCCGTCCCCCGCAACAGATCGACATGGCGCCGAGACAGAGTCCCGTCGAGCATTGCCTCTTCCAGTTGTGAGAACTGTGAAACCCACAGGCCGACTCGTGCGTCGGCGCGAACGATCTCGGGCGCGCAATGCGAACGCGAGGCGAGGTATTGCGCCATGGTCCGCTGCTTGCCGAGTGCTGGCACGCCGGCCCGTTCGGCCTCGGCGATCGAGGTGGCGACGACAGCGTTGAGTCGTTCGCGGGCGTTGACTAGGCGAAGGCTACGTTCGCCGAGGTCTTTGCGATCGAGCGACGGAAGGAACTGTGAGGAGAGCTCGGCGACAGCGTGTTCGAGCACGTCGAGCGGGTTGTGTTGCTCAAGTAGTCCGTCCGTAACCATTCACTCAATGTATCGAACGTATGTTCTAATGACAACGTAGAGGTTTGCAAATTCAACGGTTTTATGCGCGTTTGTAGTCGTGAAATCCTGCCGGATAGCGGATGAGGTTTGACCCCGATACAAGACCCAACGGCCGCTTCGATCAGGGCATTGATTCCGGATAGCAGATGAGGTTTGACCCCATTGATCTCTGTGCGTTGTCGCCCATCCGGAGGGCTCCAATACCCGCTAGGTGTTGGGGTTGGTGACTTGTCCGACGAAGAGGACGGTGCCGGTTTCATTGTGTCGGATGATGTGGAAGAACGGTTTGTCGGCGGCGATGGTGAATTCGGGTACGCCGCAGCAGCCAGCGCCAGAATTACGAACAACGTCCAAATCTTTCTCATGTGTGTTCTACGTCCGTCGGCACGTCTGGTTCTCGCTATCGGGAAATGAAATCGTCTTCCCGACAGGTCCTAGCGGGTGATGGGAAGTCCAGTTGAGATCGCGCCCTCGTCATCAGCCATCCCATAATGGCTGTCACAGTGCGTCAGTAGTTTGCGGGCGTGGCCATCATTGAGACCGATCTGTCCCAAACCTCGTGCGAAGTGCTCGATCGTCCGAGCTTGTTCGATCACCCGGGGATGGAGTCGTTTCACCCGGCGGTCCGGGCGTGGTTTGGGGAGCGATTCCCCGATGGGCCGACTCCTCCGCAAGCCGAGGCGTGGCCGCACATCGCTGCTCGGCGAGACACGCTGGTGGCTGCTCCTACAGGTTCGGGCAAGACGCTGTCGGCATTCCTTGTGGCGATCGATCGGTTGTACAAAGCCCACGATCGTGGCGAGGCGACCGATGGTATTGCTCGGGTGGTGTACGTCTCGCCATTAAAGGCGTTGGCCCACGACATTGCCGAGAACCTCGAACGGCCGCTGCTCGAAATCGCCGCTATTGCGAAGGCCATGGGCACCTCGGCGCCGACGATTCGGGTCGGAGTTCGTTCGGGCGATACGCCAACGAGTGCTCGGGCGGCGATGGTCAAGAAGCCGCCGGCGTTCATCGTGACGACCCCCGAGTCGTTGTACTTGATGTGCACGTCGTCGAAGGCGAGAGCGGCGCTCAGCACCGTCGACACGGTCATCGTCGACGAGATCCACTCGTTAGCTCGAGACAAACGTGGCTCACATCTAACCCTCACGCTCGAACGACTCGAACGCTTGTGTATGAGCGCTGGTTCCCGACCGGTTCGGGTCGGTCTGTCGGCGACCCAGAAACCCATCTCGACCGTTGCCGAATTGTTGGTTGGTAATCGTGTTGATGCTGACGGGGCAGCCGAGTGCGCCATCGTCGACAACGGGCACGTGCGCGAACTCGACTTGGGCTTGGTGATCCCACCCTCGGAGATGGAAGCGATCGCTCCGGCCGAGCAGATGGGCGAGATCCTCGATCAGATCGCCGAGCTCGTATTGGCTCACACGACCACGATCGTCTTTGTGAACACGCGACGTATGGCCGAGCGCATTAGCCACGAGCTGGGGGAGCGGCTCGCCGAGTCCGACGAGGATGCCGAAGCCAACGTTGTCGCCCATCACGGAAGCTTGTCGAAAGACCGTCGCCTCATGGTCGAGCAGCGCCTGCGCGCCGGCGACCTCAAGGCGCTGGTGGCGACCGCATCTCTCGAACTGGGCATCGATGTTGGCCCGGTCGACTTGGTGTGCCAGCTGGGTTCGCCTCGCAACATCGCCACGTTTCTCCAGCGAGTGGGGCGAGCGAATCACAACCGGTATGGCGTGCCGAAGGGACGGCTGTACCCGCAGACGCGCGACGATTTGGTCGAGTGCTGTGCGCTGCTCACTGCCGTGCACGGCGGCCGCCTCGACGCGTTGCTTCCGCCCGTGGCCCCGCTCGACATTCTCATCCAGCAGTTGGTGGCCGAGGTCTCGGCCGAGGAGTGGGACGTCGACGAACTCTTCGAGCTGGTCACTCGTGCGGGCCCGTACCGAAGGCTCTCCCGAGACGACTTCGATCAGTGCCTCGAGGTCGCAGCCCACGGCGTGCAGACCGGCCGAGGCGTGCGATCGCATTGGATCCACCACGATGAGGTCAATAGCGAGTTGCGGGGCCGACGCGGTGCACGAATGGCTGCGCTCACCAGCGGCGGCGCCATTCCCGAGCTGGGCGACTATCGGGTACTGCTCGACCCCGACGACACGTTCATTGGTTCGGTCAACGAAGACTGGGCGACCGAGTCGATGCCCGGCGACATTTTCACCCTCGGCACGCACAGTTGGCGCATCCGCCGGATCGAACCTGGCGTTGTACGAGTGGTCGATGCCGAGGGCATGCCTCCAACAATTCCGGTCTGGTTTGGCGAGGCGCCAGGCCGCACCGCCGAGCTGAGCGAAGAGGTGTGCATCATTCGCCGAGAGGTCGAGGAGCGTTTGCGAAAGGGCGACGCCGACGGCGCTCGAACCTGGCTGATGGGCGCAGCGGGGATCGATGCCGAACCAGCGCTTCAGGTGGTGCGCTATCTTGCGGCCTCGCTCGCGATTCTCGGGACGCTCCCGACCCGAGACCGATTGATCATCGAACGATTCTTCGACGAGACCGGCGGGATGCAACTCATCGTGCACTCGCCGAACGGCGCCCGACTGAACCGAGCGTTCGGGTTGTCGCTGCGCAAGAAGTTCTGCAAGAACTTCGACTTCGAGCTACAGGCCGCAGCATCTGACGATGCGGTGTGCTTGTCGCTCGGGCCCCAGCACAGCTTCCCGCTCGCCGATGTCGCAGGCTTCCTCAAATCGGCTTCGGTTGAGGGCACCCTCACGAACGCCGTGCTGGTTCCTCCTTCGCCGATGTTCCTCAGTCGTTGGCGGTGGAATCTCAACCGGTCGTTGCTCGTGTTGCGGTGGAAGGGTGGCCGTAAGAACCCTCCACCGATCCAACGGATGGAAGCCGACGATGTCATGGCTGCACTCTTTCCGTTGGCCGCTGCCTGCCAAGAGAACGTCTCGGGCCCTGTCGAGTTGCCCGATCATGTGATCGTTCGCCAGACAATGGACGACACCTTGCAAGAAGCTATGGACCTCGACGGGCTTCGAGACCTCGTCGAACGCATCGAGCAAGGAACGATCGAGATCATCACCGTCGACTCGACCGAGCCGTCGCCGTTGTGTCACGAGCTGTTGGTCGGCAAGGCCTTCACGTTCCTCGACGACGCCGAGGCAATCGATCGCCGGAGCCGTGCAGTGCCGTTGCGGCGTGGGTTACCGGTCGACCTTTCTGAGATCGGAGCGATTAGCCACGATGCGGTTGCAGAGGTCACCGACCAGGTCATTCCCGACCCACGCAGCGCTGACGAGTTATACGAACTGCTCGATTCGCTCGTCGTGTCACCAGCGGTCGACGCCTGGCGGTTGTGGTTCGACGAACTCGCAATGGCCGGACGGGCAACGGCCAAGGTCGGAACTGGCGAAGTGTGGGCGGTCGGCGCCGACTTCACCGGCCCGGCAGCCCTACGCCCCGACCTGTGGCCCGACATCGAAACCACGCCCGACGATCGCGTCGAGGCGCTCACCCGAGGAATTCGAGGCAGGCTCGACATCGTTGCCGCCACCACGCCCGAGGCGTTAGCAAAGCAACTGGGCGTCGATAAGTCATCGGTCGACTTCACCCTCATCGGCCTAGAAAACGAAGGCTTCGCAATTCGGGTCCACGTATTGCCTCACTCCCCTGGGGGAGTTCAGCAAACTGCGCCTTTCGCCTGCGGCGAAACGCTCGGCTCACAAAGCTGGTCTTCGAGACGATTGCTTGCTCGGATGCATCGGCTTTCGCAGAAGGGTAAGCGTGCTCGGGTCGAGGCGGCGACGGCACAGGACTTCATGTCGTTCCTGTTCGAGTGGCAGCACATTGCGCCAGGGTCACAGTTGTCGGGAGTAGATGGCCTTACCAACGTGGTCGCGCAGTTGCAGGGCTGGCATGCGGCAGCTGGTGCATGGGAGCCATCGTTGCTCACCTCGCGAGTGAGCGACTTCAAACCGTCGGTGCTCGACCAGCGCAGTCTCGCCGGTGACATTACTTGGGGTCGTCTCGTGAGTTCGGGGGAGGCAGTAAAGCCCACCACTACCCGAGTAACCCCCATCACAATTGCGCTTCGAAGCGACATGGGCTGGTTGCGTTCGGCCTCTCGTGGCAACGACGAGGCCGGGTTGGCCGAGGGGTCACCAGCCGCTGACGTACACGAGTTGCTCTCTTCGGGCGGCGCCTTGTTCCACCACGAACTGCTCGGACGTTCAGCCTTATCGCCTTTCGAAGTCGAGACGGCGTTGTGGGAACTGGTGTGGCGCGGACGAATCCACGCCGACAGCTTCCACGCAATCCGCTCACTGCTCGATGTACGCAAAAGGAAGCAAGCTCCGCGAAAATCTACCCGCGGGCTACGGCGGGGGACAGCGGTCCGTCATGGCGGCGAGGGCCGTTGGACGTTGCTCGTCGAGGAGGCCGATGCAGACCCCGATGAATTGGCCGAAGCAGTCGCCGAGCAGTTGCTCGCCCGCTGGGGTGTGGTGTTCCACGCACTGGTGGCGAGAGAGCAGTTGGTGGTGCCGTGGAGAGAGATCTTGTGGGCGTTACGGCGTTTGGAGGCTCGGGGCCTCATTCTCGGCGGGAGATTCGTGGCCGGTTTCAGCGGTGAGCAGTACGCAACGGTCGAGGCTGGGCAGCATCTCGATCGGGTCCGTCGACAGCCCCGAACGGGCGTCAGAGTCGAGGTAAATGCCTGTGATCCAGCCAATCTGACTGGCATTATCACCCCAGGTGCCCGAGTGCGGTCCACGCAGACGCAGTCGGTTGTTTATGTAGATGGTCTTCCGGAGTGCGCCGAAGCTCCCTGATCGTGGGTCTTTTGGACTTAAACGAACGCTGATTTTGGCCGAATTCATACCCAATGGCCGGAAAAGATTTTGTTGAGGCAGTGGACGACGCTGACTCTGACGCGTCTGCATTCTCTGGCTTTACGTTCTCGTCGGGCCAGGCAAAGGCGGCGATGGACCTCGATGTCCAAGCCGATGATGCGTTGCTTATCCAGCAGGTATCGATCCTTCCCCAGGGTTTTGAGGTCGAGGGTCGACCACTGAGCGACATTGCGGTCCCAAGCGACCGACTGCGCTTCAGACAGGGCATCAACCACGTACTAGAGAACGGTGGCATTGCCCGTCTGCTACTGCGTCTAGACATGGGTGACTCACCCCACGCGCTCATCGGCATCGCCAAGCTTGCAGGCGAGTATCCGATCGGAGTGAGCGGACTCTTCTTCGAATCGGAGAATTCGTTGTATGGAAATGACGTCGATGAGGCGTCGCTCTACCGCGAGCTCTTCGAACGCCTTCCCTTCGCTGTCTACTTCAAGGACGCGGATGCTCGTTACATCCGAGCGAACAACAACTTCGTGCGCAGCGCAGGCTTCACTCATCAAAAAGATGTGATCGGCAAGACTTGGTCTTCGATCTTCGCTGGCCCCGAGGGGAGTACCCTTCCTCACGGCGACGAAGAGGTCATTCGCTCGGGTCAGCCAATGGTTGGCATGACCGAACTCGAGAGCTACGCCGACGGTGAGAGCAAAGTCGTTCACTCATCCCGATATCCAATCCGTAGTCGTTCGGGCGAAGTTGTCGGCACGATGGGCTTCTCCCATGACGTCACCCAATCGGCTCGTGTCGTCGAGGCGTTGCACCGCAGTGAGCAGCGTTATGCTCTCGCCGCCCAAGCATCTCGTGATGGCATTTGGGACCTTTCGGTCGAGGACGAGACATTTGAGTTCTCTGCCCGGATGTGTGAACTTCTCGGGCTTCCCGACACGCGTGAACCAATTCCTGAAGAGGACGCCTATCTGAACTTCAGGCCCGAGGACCGAGAGCGCTTTCGACGCGAGTTCGCGAAGTTGCTCACCGGAGAGATCAACACGATCGAACAGACAGCATCGATCAAGGTCGATGGCAGAAAGGTCTGGATCGAAGTCATCGGAACAGCGCTGAAGGTCGACGGTGAGGTCGTTCGCTTTATCGGATCAGCCGCAGATATCACCGAAGACCGTGAACGCGAAGCCGAACTCGAAATCTTGGCTCGTCACGACCCGCTTACGGGCTTGTACAACCGTCGGGTTCTTCTCGAAAAGGTCGACGAAGTTCTCGACGAGCGGATTCCAGCGACTCTACTCGCCCTCGATCTCGACTATTTCAAGGTCATCAATGACTCTCTTGGGCACCAAGCGGGCGACGAGGTGCTTTGCGAAGTCGCTAGTCGGCTCAAGTCGGTTTCGGGCAGCGGCCACCTCGGCCGTTTGGGTGGAGACGAGTTTGCGCTTCTGCTTACTGGAGATGACCACACGCTCGCCGAGGAAATCGCGGCGAAGATGACCGACGAGGTCCGCGGAGAGCTCACCGTCTCGGGGCTCGATCTTTTCACCACCGCGAGCATCGGCATCGTGAAGCTGTCAGACGAATACAACGACGCCAACCAAGCATTCCGAGACGCCGACATTGCGTTGTACGCAGCGAAGAAGAACGGTAAATCGCGCTACGAGGTGTTTGAACCGGAGTTGCGTGATGCAGCCGACAACGAACTCGACCGTCAGGTGATGGTCCGTCGTGCAGTGCAGGAAAATGACTTCTTCTTGATGTACCAGCCGGTCTTCGAGACGAATACGCAAGCGATCAATGGCGCCGAAGCCCTCCTCCGATTGACGCGGGAGGATGGCACGGTCGAAGCTCCGCCCGCGTTCCTTCCGTATCTTGAGCAATCCGAACTGATTGCCGAAGTCGGCGAGTGGGTTATCTACACGGCTCTTTCCGACCTGGCAGCGTGGAAGGCCGATGGGCTTATCGATGGGGACTTCCGGATCGGAATCAACGTTTCGCGCAAGCAGTTCTTGCTCCCCGGACTCGCCGACTGCATCTTGGAAGGGATCGATGCGTACAACCTCAGTGGCGACGAATTGATGATCGAAGTTACCGAGACGGCGGTAGTGAACGATCAGGATCTGCTCGGGAACACTCTGGAGCGGCTGCGCTCGCACGGGATCAAGGTTGCGCTCGACGACTTTGGAACCGGCCAATCGTCACTCTCTGTTCTTCACGAAATGCCCGTAGACATCTTGAAGATCGACAAGAGTTTCATCGATAGGGTCCATGATAAGAACGGTCGGTCCATCACCCAGGCGGCTCTGTGGCTTGCGAATTCACTGGGGCTGGAGACCATTGCTGAAGGTGTCGAAGAAGCCCCACAATTCGAATGGCTTCAAGAAAACGGATGCGACATGGTTCAGGGCTACCTCCTTGGCGAGCCGATGCTCGAAGAGGAAATCAGAACGATGTTCGTTCGCCTCGGTCAGATTCTGCGCCCTGTTCCCGATCTCGAAGACGAGGTCGAGACAACGGCTGACGATGCCTGGGCGACGCTCGAAATCGCCAAAATGAACAGGCCAACACTCGCCGAGTGGGCCGAACTGGTCACCGGACGTAAAGCGGCCTAGTCGACCCTCTACTGGATTCGAACCTTCGATAGACTGATGACGTGACCAAAGGGACGCCCTCAGACTCGACGCCCCAAGATGCAGTCCTCAATGAGGCTGAATCACAAACCCTGCCTCGGTACGAAATCACCGACGCCGACGGCGACGGCGACATCGATTTCAAAGACGCGGCGATCCTCGCCGAGTACGACGTTCACGGACATGAAGAAACACCTGAAACGGCGTGGCAGCACGCTCTCGCCCGTATCGGTCGAATTTTCGCTGGCTTTGGTCTGATGATTGCGGGCGTCGTCATGATCTTTGTGCCCGGGCCCGGCTTGCTCGCTTTCGCAGCTGGCCTCGTGATCCTCTCGCGCGACTTCGTATGGGCCGAGAAGGTGCTTCGCTACCTCCAAAGCCGTGTTCCAGGGCTCGACCCAGATGAACCAATTCCGAAGAAGGCGCTGTACATGTCTGGCGTGTTTCTTCTTCTGGGTGCCGCTGCATCGATCTGGTGGTTCTTCTTCGGCGGAGACGAGTGGTTCGACGAGAACCTCCGTGACACGCTCTTTGGCTGGTGGCCCTTCTAAGGCCGACTTCCGGATAGTTAGGGACTGTCCCCAATCATCCGGTGCGATGACCACTGAATCCTCCGGTTTCAGAAGCCCCTCGGTAGCCTGAAGCAATGAGCGTCACCGAAGAACAGGTAATCGAGGCCCTGCGCCCCGTCGAAGACCCAGAACTCTTTCGCAGCATTGTGGATTTGGGGATGGTCAAAGAGGTCGGCATCGCCGGCGACGCCGTCGATGTGTTGATTGCACTCACCATTGCGGGCTGTCCGCTGAAGAACGAAATCACCACCCGTGTCGGTGACGCACTTACTGGTATTGGTGTGAAGAGCCCATCGGTTGACTTCACTGTAATGACCGACGAAGAGCGAGCCAAGGTTCGCGAAATGCTCCAAGGCGACCCTGCAGCTACGGCCGGAAACAACCCGGCTCACGGACATGCCGAAGGCCGAGACATTCCCTTTGCCGATCCAGACTCCAAGACCCGCGTCATGCTCATTGCTTCTGGCAAGGGTGGCGTTGGAAAGAGCTCGGTCACGACCAACCTCGCAATCGCCCTCGCAAAGCGAGACAAGCGCGTTGCCATTATCGACGCCGACGTGTGGGGCTTCTCGATTCCTCGCATGCTCGGTATCGAGCATCCACCCGTAGTTATCGACGACATGCTCGTCCCGCCGCTTACGCACGGAGTGAACGCCATCTCGATGGGCTTCTTCGCAGAGGAAGATCAACCGGTCATCTGGCGTGGCCCAATGCTGCACAAAGCACTCGAGCAGTTCCTCACCGACGTGTTCTGGGATGAACCCGACTACCTCCTTATCGACCTTCCGCCCGGCACCGGCGACATTTCGCTCTCGCTCGCTCAGTTCTTGCCTCGCGCCGAGATGTACGTCGTCACGACACCACAGCCAGCAGCCCAACGTGTTGCTCAGCGAGCAGCGTTCATGGGCGCCAAGGTCAACCTGAAGGTTCACGGCATTATCGAAAACATGAGCCACTTCACCGGCGACGATGGCAAGAAGTACTACCTGTTCGGTGCCGGTGGCGGCAAAGAACTCGCCGACCGCCTCGAAGTGCCACTCGTTGGCCAGGTGCCGCTCGTCCCCGAACTTCGCGAAGGCTCCGATTCGGGTAATCCGATCATGGCAGCCCAACCAGACAGCGAAGCGGGCAAGATCTTCGCCGCGATGGCTGAAAAGATCGACGTCGAGATGGCGCCGAAACGTCGCTACACAAAGAAGCTCAACCTACTCAACTAGGCGAGTAATTTCGGCCAGTATCGTCAGACCCCTATCTCTCTCACTACCTACAACTAGAGGAATCCCAGTGGACATTCGTATCGGTGTGACCTACACCCCCAAAGAAATCGCCCTCGAACTCTCAGACGGCGCAACGGCCGACTCGATCAAGAGCGACGTTAATGCCGCTACGTCGAGTGGCGACACGCTTTGGATTACCGACAAAAAGGGCCGCCAAGTCGGCGTGCCCGGCGACAAGATCGCCTACGTCGAAATCGGTAGCGAGGACTCGAGTCGCCCAATCGGCTTCGGCTGATCACCGATCGCTGGTAGATGACGATCCTCGACCGACGGCTTCTGATCGTCGGTGGCAAAGGCGGCACCGGCAAATCGCTCGTCGCCGCATCTCTCGCCGCGCTGTCGGCGTTCCGAAATCAGCGGACGCTGCTAATCTCGGCCGACGGTAGCCCCGGCGCTGCTGGCATGTTCGGGGTAGTCCCCGAACACGAGGCCATCGAGGTTCGTCGTAATCTCAGCGTTCTCCAGATCGAATCGCAAGCATCGCTCAGCGAGTTCGTGCGGTTGCAGCTTGGTCCGCTCGGCGCGGTTGCAGGCCCGGTGGCAGCAGCATTCTCATTTGTTGCAACGGCGGCTCCCGGTGTGGCCGAACTGCTCCTCGTTGGAAAGTACGCCCACGAAGCGCGCACGGGGGAGTGGGATCTCGTCATCGTCGACGCAGCGTCGAGCGGGCACCTCTTAGGTGAGCTCGCAGCGCCCGAAGGCGTGGCGGCGATCGCTCCCGTTGGTCGACTCGCCCGCGAGACCGGCTGGATGGTGTCCCTTTTGGGGAACCCAGAGGTCACGTCGGTTATCAACGTGACCCTCGCCGAAGAAGTTCCAGTATCGGAAACTCTTGAGTTCGTCGAGAAGCTACACGAGACCACACCAGCAAACCTTGGTGCAGTGATCGTCAATCGGGCTCGGCCACAGCTCTACGCCCGATCGTTGCGCAGTGAACTCGAAGATGTGCTCGCCGATCCGCCAGCGAGGCTCAGCAAAGGGGCCGAAGGCCTGTTTGAAGGGATTGCAATCGGCCTCGACCGTGCCGACGTTGCCTCAGCGATCGACGCAAAGCTCCAAGCAGAGTTGCCCAAAGACATGCCGATCATTCATATCCCCGAGTTTGGAGCAATACCAGAACTCCTCGAAGCGGTCCGCGAAGCACTCGCCGACGAACTGTCGATATGAGCGCAGAACTTTCCCCCACCTCGGTTTCTATCGGCGAGGTCGTCGGCGACCGATCGCTCGTCGTCGTCGCCGGTAGCGGCGGCGTTGGCAAGACCACGGTCTCTGCCTCGCTCGGGTTAGCTGCGAGCCGGTTCATCGAAGGCGATGTTCTCGTGCTCACGATCGATCCCGCCCGGCGCCTCGCCTCGGCACTCGGGATCAACATCGACGGCAACGAAGCGGTCAGAGTTCCCGTCGATGGCAAGCCGTCCAACCTGTACGCAGCCATGCTCGACCCCGGCCCAGCTTGGGACGCAATGGTTCGTGCAGAGGCCACCCCCGAGATTGCCGACCGCATTTTCGACAACTCGGTGTATCGCAAAATCGCCGACACGTTCGTGCACGGCAACGACTACGCCGCGCTCGGCTGGCTGGAGGAGGCCATTGCCTCTGACGACTACGAGCTGATCATCGTCGACACCCCACCTTCGCAAAATGCGCTCGACTTCTTCGACGCCCCCGAGAAGGTCGCCGAGTTTTTCGGTAGCCCGCTGTTGGCGTGGCTTACCGGGGGAGACGGAACCCTCATCGGCGGAGCAGGAGCGAAGACCTTCGCTACGCTCGCCGATCGCCTGCTCGGTTCGGAGTTCTTTGCCGATGTCGTGGAGTTCTTTCAGCTGATGACCGCCGTCGTCCCCGGGATGGTCCAACGAACCGCTGCAGTTGCGGCGAAGTTTGGGGGACCAGACGCAGCGTTCCTCGCTGTAGCGTCACCATCAGACGAGCTCGAAGTCCGACTCGGCAGGCTTGCCGCGTCGCTCGCTGAACGCGACCTCACCTTCGATGCGCTCGTGGTCAACGGAGTTGAACCCGACGTGTTTGCCGAGGACAAGGTCCGCGATGTGGCCGAACGCGTCCTCGCTGACGACAAGAGCCCGCTGTCGAAGCGCAATACCGAAATCGCCAGGCCGGGTGCCGAATACGTACTCGAACGGCACGAGGTGGCTCGCCGCCAACGCGAGATCGTCGACGGACTTCCAGGCGATGCCATCGCGACGATCCCACGACTCGTGCACTCGCCGACCACCACCGAAGCACTGCTCGAACTCGGTCTCACGCTCTGGGGTGAGCCGTCTTAGGAACCGTGCCGTAGGGTTGCTAACCATGAGCTCAACGACCGAACTCGCTCGTCAAGTCGCCGGTTTCGACAAGGACCAAATCGCGTGGATGCAGCGCCTGTTCCGAACATGGGGCCTACTTGCTGACCTCGCTCTCGGCGATATCCTCGTGCTGGCCCCGACGGTCAAGGATCCGGATGTCTTCGTCGTGCTCGGCAATGTTCGTGCCTCGACCGCACCGACGCTCTACACCCACGACCCGGTAGGCGATCGGCACCGATCGGAAAAGCGTCCACTGGTCAAGAAGGCCTTTGAGAGCGGGAAACTTCAGCAGGACATCGTTACCCTCGGGCCCCATTTCCCCGACGGTGAAGCAGAAATCATGGCAGCGCCTCTTCGCCATGAGGGCAAGACGATGGGTGTGGTGTTGCGAGAGCGGCGACAATCCGGACGGGACCTCCTCAAGCTCGAACAGACCTACCTTTCTCTTTCCAACAGGCTCATGCAGATGATCGCCGAGGGGTCGTTTCCCTACCCGGGCAAAAACGATCCTCTCGTCGGCGCACCCCGAGTGGGTGACGGCCTCCTCGTTCTCGACGTTGACCGTCGCATCATTTTCCAGTCGCCCAACGCCATGTCGTCGCTGCACCGGTTGGGTATCCATCGAAACCCCAACCGAGTTCGATTCGATGATCTCGGCCTCGACGACTCGTTCGTTCGCACGGCGTTTGCGATGAAGACCTCGGTTGTTCAAGAGGTCGATAGAAGAGATGTGACTATCTCGACTCGTTGTCTTCCGCTCCTGAAAGACGGGGAGATCGATGGTGCCTTCATTCTTTTGCGAGATGTCTCTGAGTTGAAGCGTCGTGATCGATTGCTGGTCTCGAAGGACGCGACCATTCGCGAGATCCACCACCGAGTGAAGAACAACCTGCAGACCATCTCTTCGCTGTTGCGGCTGCAAGCCCGACGTGTTCAGTCCGAAGAGGGCAAGTTTGCTCTGTCGGAATCTGTGCGCCGAATCGCCGCGATCGCGATCGTCCACGAGACGCTCGCGAACGACTACTCCGAAGACGCATCGGGCGATGACGCACCATTCGAAGACGTTGCACGGCCGCTGATCCGGCTGATCGAAGAGGGTCTGCAAGATCCCGAAAACCCCATCCGCTTCGAGCTCGAAGGAGAAGCTGGTCGTCTACCGCTCATTCGTTCGATGCCTCTCGCTGTTGTGCTCACCGAATTGCTACAAAACGTCGTTGACCATGCGTTCCCCGAAGAGGTGCACCCCGAAGGCGGCCGGGTGGTCACTGTTTGTTTCGAGAATGACGACGATGAGCTGCTCGTCACCGTCTCTGACAATGGTGTTGGCCCACCAGAGGACTTCGAGTTCGCCGAAGCGAGCGGACTCGGCTTGACCCTCGTGCAGACGTTCGTCACGACCGAACTCAACGGCACGATCACAATGGGCCCCGGCACTGGCCCCGAAGGTCAGACCGGGGCGTACACCGAACTCCGTTTCCCCAAGTCCTGGGAAGACCGAGTAACCGGACCGGTCGCCGACTAGG
>CAZBTI010000098.1:0-14046 GCA_964494395.1 uncultured Acidimicrobiales bacterium
AGTAACCTAGCCCGATGCTCGCATGGATGGACCTCGAAATGACCGGCCTCGACCCGGATCGGCATGTCATTGTCGAGATAGCAACGCTGCTCACAAACGATGACCTCGAGATCATCGCCGAAGGCCCTGACCTCGTCATCCATCAGCCGCCGGAAGCAATGGCGCAGATGGATGACTTCGTCAAAAAGATGCACACGAAATCAGGCCTGCTGCCCGAGATCGAGGCCTCGACGGTCAGCCTCGAAGACGCCATTTCTGAAACCATGGCCTTCCTGAAGGAGCACATCTCCGAGGCACGGACCGTGCCGTTGTGTGGCAACTCGATCGGCACCGACCGTCGCTTTCTCGCCCGCTATGCGAGCGAGATCGAGGAGTTCTTGCACTACCGTTCGGTCGACGTCTCGACGATTAAGGAGCTCACCCGAAGGTGGTATCCGGGCGTACTCAATAAGGCCCCCGAGAAGGGCCTGAGTCATCGAGCGCTCGACGACATTCGCGAGTCAATCAATGAACTCGTCTACTACCGAGAGTCAGTGTTTCGCACCACCGGCGAAGCCCCAGAGGTCCCCGAAGCCCCAGAGGCCGACAAGAGCGGGAGATAGGCCGAAGAGTCCGGCCGATAAAGTCGGGGCGAAGCCCCTATCGGCAGGACGACTCGCAGGCGGCGCCGTAGCTCGGCTACAGGAGGTCCTCATTGATGGCGTCGGTGAGCGAATCTACCGTCAACACGCCGGTGTGAACATTGGCGACTGAACCGTCGGCGTTGATGAAGACCGTCGTCGGCATGCCGAGGCCGCCAAAGCCGAGGAAGATTTCGCCAGGCAGGTCGACCCCTGTCGGGAACGTAATTCCGGTTCGCTCGATGAGCTCGGCCGACAACGCTGGGCCGTCCTGAACCGAGAGCCCAAAGAATTGCACGTCGTCAGCGAAGTTCTGGCTGACGGTTTCGAAGTCTGGAAGCTCAGCAACACATGTTGCGCACCAGGAAGCGAAGAAGTTGAGGACGACTGGTTGCCCGGGGGCAAGATCAGCGAACTCGACGATCTCGCCGTCAACAGTTTCATACGAGAAGCTGACCTGCTCATTGAAGTTGTCCCCAGCGGGTACCTCTGTTTGTGAGCCGTCCGCTGTTTGTGACTCGTCCTGACCTGCCGTCTCTGTGGTAGCGCCACCGCAGGCAGCTGCCACGAGCGCAAAGACAAACAGGAGGGCGCCGAGACGAATGGTCTTGCGGGACCTGCGAGCGGAACGCTCGGTGGTTTTCTTGGTTTCGGATCGCTGGGTCATGAGAGGTCCTCGCTAATTGAGTCCGGGAGTACGTGTCGGCCATCTGCACTTGAGAGAGACCGGCCTTTGGGGGATACGAGTGCTAACACCCAGTATCTCAGCGGACATTCCACTATTTCGCTGCAAAGAGAAGAGTTCGCGTTCTTCTTATATGTATGAACAGCTACGTACCTCGACACATTTAGATACATTCACGGGCGTGAGCCCCACCGAACCACACGAATCGAATGAAAAGGTTCAGCCCGGGGCGAGTGAACTGCTTCCGCTGAATCCCGAGGGCCGGGTCTTCTCGAACACACGACGGGTGTCGATCGACGATTGCGATCCGATCGGGCGCATGGAGTTTGATGCGATCGCCCGTTTCCTCCAAGACGTCGGCAATGACGACACCGACGATGGAGGCTTTGGTGCTCTTGGTCTGGCGTGGGTAGCACGGCGGGCGCTGATCAGGGTCGAGGTACCCGCCCAAGCCCGCGAAGAGCTGACGCTGTCGACGTGGTGCTCGGGAACCGGTCGTCGCTGGGCAGAGAGGCGGACCTCTATCACCGGATCTCTCGGGGCGAAGGTCGATGCGGTCACGACCTGGATACATCTCGATCCAGAGACGGGCAGGCCCGTTCCTTGGGGTGACGAGTTCGCGACGCTGTATTTACCTGCATCAAAGGGTCGCCGAGTCGATGCGCGTCTTCGCCTCCCGAAGGCCCCGGAGTCCAATGGTGACTCGATGCCGTGGTCGTTCCGGGCGACCGACAGCGATGCGTACGGTCACGTCAATAATGCTGCGTACCTCGCAGTGGCCGAAGAGTTTCTGGATCTAGATGGCCCACGGACGCTCGAAATCGAGTGGCGAACGCCTTGTCATGCCGGCGATGAACTCACCGCAATCGTTGCTCCGGGAACTGGCCTGTTGCATCTGATCGATGACGCTACGTCGGACACACGTGCCGTTATCTCAACTCGAACAACTTCATGACTCGAACGCCCTCGTCGTGACTACGGGCTGAGGATCACCTGCGACCAGTCGCCGGTGTCCCCGGCAATGTAACGAACGCGGTCGTGTAACCGGCTTGGCTGGCCCTGCCAGAACTCGATCCAGCGCGGTGTCACTCGATAGCCACCCCAGAACTCCGGGCGATCAACGTCTCGGCCATCGAAACGAGCCGTTACTTCGGCGAGACGCTCCTCGAGCACTTGTCGATTCGAAATTTCAGCACTCTGTTCACTCGCCCACGCCCCCAACTGACTCTCTCTGGGTCGCTTCGCAAAGTACGCATCCGATTCGGCTTCATCGATCCGAGCGACCTGACCCGATACGTGCACCTGTCGGTGTTGTCCGTGCCAGTGAAAGGTGAGTCCAGCGCGACCGGTCGCCTCGATTGCTCGACCCTTTGCTGAGTCATAGTTCGTATAGAAAACAAAACCCGCAGCGTCGGCCTGTCGTAACAAAACCGTGCGCCCAAGGGGCCATCCATCGCCATCGACCGTGGAGAGCACCATGGCGTAGGGCTCGTCGTCTGGTCCTGCCTGGGCGTCGGCAAACCACCTTGAAAATTGCGCAATGGGGTCGGCGTCGAGGGACGCCACATCGATGCCTTCGCTTTCGTAACTAATTCGCTGATCCGACAGGTCCATACCAACAGCTTCGCACCGCTACGGTGACCCGTATGAGACGCAGTGACGGAGTACTTCTCATCGCTGCCGGCGGTGGCGTCGGAGCGGTGATCCGATACCTCGTCGACGAAGCGTTACCGAGTGCTTCGTTTCCGTGGTCGACGTTCGTGGTGAACATCGTCGGTTGCGCACTCCTTGCCGTAGTTACCTCTCCAACCCAGCCCAAAGGCCGCCAACGGGTGCTCGGTACCGGATTCTGCGGCGGCCTCACGACGTTCTCGACCTTCTCAGTGGAGATTGCTTCTCTCACCAACGACGGGCGTCCCACGCTCGCGATCACGTATCTGCTCCTCTCTCTCGCCCTCGGATTGGCTGCATTCACCCTCGTACGCCGTCAGCTCCAACCCGGCCCTCCTACGCCGTCGTGGCCAGCATGAGTGTTCTTCTGCCCGTCGGGGTACTGATCGCTGGGATGATCGGCACGCTTCTTCGTGTCGTCATCACCGGCCTCGACACGCATTTCAACCGACAGATCTACGGCACGCTCGCAGTCAACGTCGCTGGCTCATTCCTGCTCGGCGTTCTCACCGGCAGCGATGGAGATCTCGCACTCGTGACCGCCATTGGGGGGCTCGGAGCCCTCACCACCTTCTCGACGTTCATCTCCCAGGTTGAGCGACTCGCCCGCACCGAAACGGTAGAGAAGGCAGCCGCCTACGTGCTGGCATCGGTGATCCTCGGGGTGACCGCAGCCCTCTTCGGCCTCGCCCTCTAGCCCCACTTCCAAAGATTTGTACAGGCCAGCCGACCGTGACGGTCTGTCAGCCTGTACAAATCTTGGAAATCGGTCACATATTGGGCGCTGACGAGCACCGCGGCTGACGGGCGTACTATCGTCAATTCATGGCAGCCTCAGACGTAAACTTCGATCCGAACAAAGCCCTCTTCGCAAACGGTCAGGCGCTGACCTTCGATGATGTCCTCGTCGTCCCGGGATACAGCGAAGTGCTTCCCGATGCGGTCGATACCAGCACTGATATCGGCGGTATCGAACTTCGTGTCCCACTCATGTCTGCCGCGATGGACACGGTGACCGAAGCTTCCCTCGCCATATCGATGGCGCGTGAGGGAGGCATCGGCATCCTTCACCGCAACCTGTCTCCCGAGGAGCAGGCCCGGCAGGTCGATCTCGTGAAGCGGGCCCAGGCCGGAATGATCTCCAACCCAATCTCGCTGGCACCCGACGCCACGCTCCAAGACGCCGAGAACCTGATGGCCACCCACAGGATCAGTGGCGTACCTATCTGCGAAGATGACGGCTTGCTCGTTGGCATCTTGACGAACCGCGACATCCGGTTCTGCACTCCCGACGAATACGACCTCCCAGTGTCCGACTTCATGACGCGCAAAGACCTCGTCACCGCAAAGAGCGGAACGACCCTAGAAGATGCGAAGGCGATCCTTCACGAACACCGCATCGAGAAGCTCCCACTCGTCGACGACGACGGAATCCTCGTCGGCCTCATCACGGTGAAGGACATCGATAAGCGCACCGAGAAGCCAAACGCAAGTGTCGACGCCGCTGGACGGCTTCGGGTCGGCGCCGCCGTTGGCGTTACCGACACGGTCGAACGAACCGAACTCCTCGCCGAAGCCGGCGTCGACATGCTCGTCATCGACACCGCACATGGTCACACCGCAGGCGTCATCGAGGCTGTTCGAAATATCAAGAAGGGTTGGCCCGAGATCGTCGTTGTGGGTGGCAACGTCGTTACTTCAGAGGGTGTCGAGGCCTTGGTCGAGGCTGGTGCCGACGCGGTGAAAGTCGGCGTTGGAGCCGGAAGTATCTGCACTACGCGCATCGTCGCTGGCGCAGGTATGCCGCAGATGAGCGCAATCTATGAGTGCGCCCAGGCTGCGCAGGACCTCGGCATACCGATCATCGCCGATGGTGGAGTCGTCACGTCTGGCGACATCGTGAAGTGCTTCGCCGCGGGAGCACACGCCGTTATGGTCGGCAACTTGCTCGCCGGAACCGACGAGGCCCCGGGCGAACTCGAACTTGTCGACGGTGCAATGTGGAAGACCTACCGCGGGATGGGCTCTGCTGGCGCTATGCGAGGGCGTGCGGCCGACCGCTACGGCTCAGGACAAGCACCTGGCAAGCACGTTGCTGAAGGCGTCGAAGCCAGGGTCCGCTATGCCGGTTCGATCTCGGATCTCATTGGCCAGATGGCGGGCGGCCTTCGGTCAGGAATGGGTTACGCGGGCGCCGCAGATATTACCGAACTCCGAACCCTTAGCCGTCTCGTACGCATCACCCAATCTGGATTGCGAGAGAGCCATCCCCACGACGTAGCCGTCATGCGAGACGAGTAACCATCCGCAATTTTTGTACAGGATTTCTGACCGTGACGGTCTGTCAGCCTGTACAAATCTTTCTCTTTGGGGTTACTTCCTTTGGGAGACGGCCCAGGTGCCGGTGCCGGCTCGGCTGTGTGTTGTGTTCCACTCCCCTGGAAGCGCTCGGTCTACTTCGTCGGCGGTGAGGTGAATCGGCGTGTGCTCGCCGAAGGTGTTGATCCACACCAACGACCCGCCAGGGCTGAGTACGCGGTCGGCTTCGGCTGGGAAGAGGATCATGTTCACCAACACGAGTACATCAATGGATCTGGCCTGCACAGGCAATGCCGCTGCATCGGCGAGGACTCGCGGGCCGTACTCTGCGGGAGCTTCTTCGAGCATGCCTTGTGAACGATCGAGCGCAATGACCTGAGGGAAGCGCTTGGCAAGCTCTCGTGTGCCGAGGCCAGTCCCCGATCCAAGTTCAAGCGCTCTCTCGCCGCTGACCCGCTGGCCGTTGTTTCCCCGATCGAGCGCGTCGTGGAGGAGCGCATCCCTGCCAGGATTGTCATGACCAGCCGTCCAGTCGGCCGCCATTGACGAAAACATGTCGGCGATTCGCACGGCCGTCTCCTCGGTCCACGCATTCTCAAACGCAACCTCGAGGGTCAGTTCGCGCATGGCGTGAGTAACCTCCGGCTTCGGTGATGGGGGCGCGGTTCCAGGTGCGTAGGAAAGCTCGTTCAGGGCCATGATGAGGACGATAGTCTCAAGGGGTGATCAATCTTCGACTACTCGATGACGAGACCTATCGCGCTGGCGCCATTTTGAAGGGCGCGACCGCCGAACAACTGGAAGAGCTCGCGGCCGCTGAGCAGGCGCGCCGGACACAACTCGTCGAGGTTGAAGAGATGCGAAGTCGATCCAACTCCATGTCGAAAGAGATCGGCCAAGCATCGCCCGAGGACCGCCCAGCCAAAATCGAAGAAGCAAACGTTCTCAAGACCGAGTTGAAGGACGAAGAGGCAAAGCTCGCCGAACTTCAGGCTGCTGTCGATGTCCTCGTGCTGCAGGTCCCAAATCCCGCTCACGAATCGGTGCCCGGCGGTGGCGAAGAAGACTTTGAACTCGTGGTCACGGTCGGCGACCAGACTCCGGCTCCAGCGATGGACCATGCCGACTTCGGCGCTTCGCTCGGCTGGATCAACATGGAAAAAGGTGCCGACGTCAGCGGATCTCGTTTTGCCTATCTGCAGCGCGAGGCTGTCCTCCTCGAGTTCGCGCTCGTCCAGTGGGTCATGCAAAAACTTGTGGCTCGTGGGTTCATCCCAACAGTGCCACCAGTCCTTGTACGAGAGCAGATGATGATCGACTCGGGGTTCTTTCCCACCGATGAACACCAGGTGTACGGCATCCCCGAAGATGATCTCTACCTCGTTGGCACCTCCGAGATTCCGCTGGCCGGACTTCATCGAGGCGATCGCCTCGACCTCGCCGACCTTCCACTACGCTACGCCGGCTTCTCGTCATGTTTTCGCCGTGAAGCTGGCACCTATGGCAAAGACACCCGCGGCATCTTCCGAGTACATCAGTTCGACAAGGTCGAGATGTTCATCTGGAGTGATCCAGCCAAGTCATGGGAAGAACTTGAACTCCTCCTCGAGATAGAACGCGAGATCCTCGACGATCTTGGGCTCCCCTATCGGGTCATTAATGTGGCCGCAGGCGATCTCGGTAACCCAGCAGCAAAGAAGTACGACTGCGAGGTCTGGCTACCCAGCGAAGGCGCCTACCGCGAAGTCACCTCGTGCTCGAACTACACCGACTATTCAGCGCGTCGCCTCGGTACCCGAGCAAAGGGTGAATCGGGCACCGAATTCGTCCACACCCTCAACGGAACGGCGTGTGCGGTCGGTCGAATGCTGCTCTTCCTCATGGAGCACTACCAGCAAGCCGACGGCTCGTTTGCGGTGCCCGACGTCCTGCAACCATTCTCTGGTCTCACCACCGTGGGCGCTAGTTCGTAGAGAGCCCATCGTCGGCGGGGTCAAGGCTGACCGTCGGATCGAATCGTGGGTCGACCTCGCCTGCCTCTAGTGGCACGATGAGCAGGTCGATGGCGCTCCAGAGCGTCTTGGAGATGGGGTAGAAGAACACCGAGAATGTCACCCCCACAATGCCGGTGATGATCGACAGTCCAACCACCGGTAACGGTGCGCCAGCGGTGACGATGAGTCCGCCGATCATGGTGAACAAGATGATGCCGAACGTGACAATCGTGTTCATGCCAACGGCTCCGACGAAATGGCCTTCCTTGCGTTCGATCGGGAAATTGCACTGCGAGCATCGCTCAGTGACATTTAACCATCGGCGACTCATGCGCCAACTCCCACAAACACCGCACGAGCCTGTTGCTCCGCGCATCAGGGTCTTGAGCTTCGAAGGGGTCGTCGTAGTCGCTTTGGCCACTACTCCACGTTAGGCGCGCCGAGCCGAAGAAGCAGGGCGCTACCGGGCTTCAGTGCCAAACGACTCAGTCAGGAATACCGACGTCGAACCTTGCTAGTGAGGCCCGTGGCCGCCCGCCGTAATGCAAAGGCCTTACGAGTGACAGGACCACTCAGTTGCGCCGCCCCGTGGGCCCACCAATGTCGATACGGCTGGCGACGAAGAACGTCGACGGAGCTCCGGGCTTCGGCGAGCGGGTGGTGGAAGGAACGGTCGCCCCACCCGTCCTCGAAGGGGTATGGCCCCCACGCTGCCGCCTCTGCTTTTGTCGGTGACGTCCAGAAGAGGTTGAAGGCCTCAAGAGCTGCAGGTCGAAGATCGATCCCTGAAGTACCGACGAGCTCGAGCACGGCAGCGAATTCTCTCGCGACACGACACACCGTCTTATGGACGATCGGCAGACCCCAATCCACAACAGCGTCATTGCCACCCTCGTCAAAGACCGGCACGACCGCGCCGTCGACATCTGCGTAGCCCGTAACCGAGCCGTGGTCGGCCGTGCAGGCGAGTTCTATGAGGGTAAGCAGCCCCGGCGTGTTAAGAAAGCCACATCGTTCGTCGATATCTCGGACATACGTAAGGGGCTTTCCGAAGCCGAAGTCTTCTACCCTCGAACGCAGGCCGAAGTAGAAGCCCATCGGCGGGGCTTGGCCAACTGAGTTCAACATGGCCCCAAGTGCGTTGAACAAGGTTGCACCAGTCCCAAGGTCGACGAAGCCAATGGGTTCGTCGGTGAGCGCCCCCAACCCGTCGAGGTAGCCCAGTGTCAGATCGCGGGCGCGCTTGGCGTTCTCCCTGACCAGCAACGAGATCTCCGGATCCTCGCGAAGCGCCGCGCGCAATTTTGCGGGCTGGCCTTCGATCATTGGACGACTCCATGTCGCTCGATGAAAGCCTCTTCGTGCCAGTGGCAAAGAAATCTCCTCTGGATCGATTTCAACACGTGCCAAAGCGTCGCGCACGGTCGCCCGTACGTCCCCAGCATCGGGGATAACCAAAGCCAGACCTCGGTCGCCAGCAGTAACAAGGCCACCGAGAGCCCACGCTTGACGACTGCCGTAGGTGTACGTGAGCTTTCCTTCATAGCCCACGCCAGGAGCGAGTAAACGGGCGACGTCGCAAAGCAGCTGTCCATCTCGGGCTACGAAGAACAGTTCGGTGAGATTCTCTCTGCTTGCAACCTCGAGCGTCCACAACAGATGACCAATCACAAACGGCGCAACCACGCCGGCTGCAACGTCGGAGACTGCCGTGCGAGTTGGATCTGGTGGATCGAGGCGAGCAATTCGGCCAGCCCCGGCGATCACCGAACTCAATCCGTCGGTCGCGTGGCTGCGGCGTTCAAGACACTGCTCGTAGCGATTTGGATTATTGGCCGGGAGAACCTCGGCAGAGAGGCCCGCCCTCCGAGCCGTACGCCCATCACTTCGTGCATCGTTTCCCACGTGAAAAGTGCGGTGCGGAGGAGTGTCTATGACCGAGAGCACTACCGGCCAGAGTTTGCCCGAATGCTTCGACGCTGCGAACTCATTCGAAACAATGACGACATCGCCATCGACGAACAGGTCCTGGTCACGAAGGAGGGCCACGAGAAACTCCGACGGTAGGTACATATCGGACACGTATAGGATTCGTTCGCCGCGTTCGCGGGCTTGTCGAACCCGGCGTTGGCCTTCGGCCAACGGCACGAGCAGCTCGGCCTCAAGGTCGAGTTCGTAACGAGAAGCAACTTCGATTTTGGCAGAGTTCCAGTGCAGAGCGTTTCCCAGTTCTGCGTGAATATCGCTCAAACAGACCGGCGAGTCGAGCCCACCGGCATTGCGGAACGCACGGATCTCTGCCTCCGTACGAGCAGTCGCGAAGGCATGGGCTGAACAATCGATAAGCCCGTCTGCATACAACCGGCGACCGAGCAGTAGGAATACCGATCTCGGGTTCGCGACACGACGGGTGAGCACCGTGTCGAAGATATCGAACGATGAGACTACGCCGTTACCTACATTCCCACCTTGCGTGGCCATTCGCACCCCCGCAGCCGCCTAGACGCATGACTCTAGCGAATCGCGCACCCTGAGTAGCAACTTGAGTGCAATTAGCTGCGCGAAGAGCTGGGATTTACGAACGCAAGACAGCAGTCACGAGTTTGCTTCTTCGTCCGTTACGACTCGACCCGTGATGGTTCAGTGCGCTTGAACTCTTTCTCTACCTCGTCGTAGGTCAACGGGTGAACGACTCGCTTCTCAAAGTCTGACGCCCGTTCCTTTGCTGCATAGCCAAAGAACTTGATACCGATCATGACCCAGAGGAAGAACCCTCCGAGGACTTTCATGATGAACCCGGCCATCTGCTGATCGTTGACGCTGCTGATGTTCCAGAGGCGTTCAACGGTGTCGTAAGCGGGGTACACGGGGTTATCGGCAAAGGTCAACCAGCCCGCAGGCACGGTCGGAATGATCGACATCAAGAAGAGGTAGATGACCTGGGCTGGAACCTGGAGGCGAAGCTCGGGGAGCGGGCCGTGGACAGGGAGCCACATCAGCAGCGCCGAGCTGAACATCAGGAGATGAATGGAGTAGTGGAACGGACCAGAGTCGAAGGAGAGTTGGACGATGCCGTTCCAGTGAGTGAGCGCAGCCAACAAATTAAAGGTGAGCCCGGCAAAGACTGGCTTCGCAAGCTTTCCGACCAACGTGCGCTCTTGATCTCCACCTCCGAGAACGAGGCGAGCAAGCCATTCGGGCGTCGCCTTGAGGAACAGAATTGGGATGAAGAACGTGATCATCAGGTGCTGGAACATGTGCACCGAGTAGAGGTAGCGCTCGGCAATATCGTGCATTGGCCAATCGGCGGCGATCGCGAGCGTGATCACCGCAGCGGTGAAGTACCGGCGTTGCTTCTGGGTGGCGATCTCGAGCGGATTGCCCTCAGAATCGACCGAGTCGGCCTTTACGACCTTTGGCCCGATGACCCGCGTGGCATAGAAGCCAAGGCCAATGATGCCGACCAGAAGAAGCCACACCTCGGGGTGCGGCTGGAATTGCCAGGGATCGATCTGTGCGAAGAGCATAGTTAACTAATCCCTCCGGGAAGGCCCTGGTCTTCTAGTCCGTCGTTCCAGAAGTTGAACTCGAACGCGGACAACATGATGAAGTACACCACGACAGCGAGCACTAAACCGGACACGAAGAGCTGGGTCAGGATCGGGTTATCGAACTTGAGGTGCATGAAATACGAGCCGACGATCCAGAACTTGATGACCATCAGGACGATGAGTGCAATTTTGATGCTGCCGACTCCGAGCGCATCGGCGATCTCGTCTTCGAGGACGAACAGCGCAACTTCGACGGCCGTGAGCACTGCAAGGAGCAGAGCGATCATCACATAACCACGGTCCGACGGACCGTGATCTTCGTGATCGTCGTGACCACCGGGGTCAACGTGATCAAGTTCCTCAGTTTCGGTAACTGCCATTTGTCGCGTTCCTATCCGATCGGAATGAGGTAGATGACGGTGAAGATGATGACCCAGACAATGTCGACGAAGTGCCAGTACAAGCCAACGAGCTCAACCGCTTCGCTCTTCTCCTTGCCGAGGCCGCTATTGCGGGTTCCAAAGACGGTTCCCATGAGCAACAAAATGCCGACGCTCACGTGGACGCCGTGGAACCCGGTGAGGGTATAGAACGCTGAGGTCCACGTGTTTGTGGAGTACTGCAGGCCTTCAGCGCTGAAGATGGTGAACTCGTAGATCTGACCGCCGATGAACACCATGCCGAGAAAGGCCGTGGTGAGGAGCCAGATGCGAGCGTTGCGCTCGTCGTCGCGCTTTACTGCTGACAGTGCGAGCACCATCGTGAGCGAGCTCATGAGAAGCACGAACGAGCTGAGCGAGGTGAACGGGATATCGAACACGTCTGCTGGTTCGGTGAATGGCGTGCCGTCAGAGATGTTCGTGCGGTACAGAAGGAACGTCGAGATGAGCGCTCCAAAGAGCAGGCAGTCAGACGACAAGAACAGCCACATGGCCATCTTGTTGTTGCTCATGCCGTAATTGGTCTCGTGTTCCTCGTGACCGTGATCGGTGCCGTGGTCTACGGCAATAGTTGCACTAGCCATCGGTGGACTCCGTTTCGATCATTTCCGTATCGCCCGCGCCTGCGGCATCGCCGGCACCAGCACCCACGCCGACGAGTTCGCCCTCGTCTTCGTCATTGCCAGCTTCGAGTTCATCGGCATCGTCGCCAGTTGCCAATGCGTCTGGTGCGTCGCCGTGATCGTCATCGCCGTGATGATCGTGAGCAGCGTTTGGATCGTCTGGATGCTCGAACATCCAACCGACCATCGAGTACACCATGAGCATTCCACCAGGGATGCATAGCCAGAGGCTGTAGATCAGGCCGTAGGCGATGATCGGCATGCTGAGCGCCAACAAGATTGGGAAGTAACTCGGTGATGGAAGGTGAACGTTGGTGTTCGATCCGTCTTGAGCAACCTCTTCAGACGTCGCAATGCGGACAACGTTGCCCTCTGCGTCGTATCCGTACTTGCGGTGCCAGAACTCGTCCGGGCTGTCGACGGTGATCTCCTCGTCGAAGTTGTGAATTGGAGTCGGTGAAGCAGTCATCCACTCGAGGCTGCGTGCGTCCCATGGATCGGGTCCAGGGTTTGGCTTGCCAGCGGCAATCCACTGCTTACGACTGACAGCGACGTTCACGAAGAACATCGCAATGCCGAGAGCGATGATGAAGGCGCCAACGGTTGCGACCAGGTTCCAGAATTCGAAACCGAAGCCAGCATCGTAGGTATCGATACGGCGACTCATGCCCTGAAGACCGAGAATGTGCATTGGGCCGAACGTGACGTTGAAGCCGACGATCTGCAGCCAGAAGTTGGTCTTGCCAAGCTTCTCGTTGAGCTTGTAGCCGAACATCTTTGGCCACCAGAAGTAGAAGCCGGAGAAGAAGCCGAGAAGCGTTCCACCAAAGATGACGTAGTGGAAGTGCGCAACGATGTAGTAGGTGTCGGTCTGCTGTGTATCGGCAGGTGCGATCGAGTGGGTCACGCCCGAGAGGCCGCCGATGGTGAACATCGAGACCACACCAACAGCGAAGAGCATTGCGGTATTGAATCTCAATTTGCCGCCCCAGATCGTGGCGAGCCAATTGAGGATCTTCACACCGGTCGGAACAGCAATGAACATGGTGGACAGCGAGAACGCTGCGACCGAGATTGGACCGATGCCCGAAACGAACATGTGGTGAGCCCAAACGCCCCAACCCATGAAGCCAATGGCCACGCCGGAGGCGACCATGAAGCTGTAACCAAAGATTGGCTTACGGGAGAAGACCGGGATGACCTCGGATACGATGCCGAAGCTCGGAAGGATGAGGATGTATACCTCTGGGTGACCAAAGATCCAGAAAAGGTGCTGCCAGAGCAGTGGGTCAGCGCCAGCTTCGGTGTTGAAGAAGTTGGCGTCGAAGAGACGGTCGAAGGTGAGCTGGAAGAGGGCGATCGAGATGACCGGAACCGCAAAGAGCAGCAGGAACTGCACGACAAGGTTCATCCAGGTGAAGATCGGCATGCGCATGAGCGTCATGCCCTTCGGACGCATGTTCAGCACCGTGGTGATCAGGTTGATTGCACCAACGAGCGAAGCAACACCGGTGATCTGCAGGCCGAGAGCATAGAAGTCAATGCCGTGCGATGGGGAGAAGGTCACCGTCGAGTTCGGCGCGTAGTTGAACCAGCCACCGTCGGCTCCGCCACCGAGCAGCCAAGCCGAGTTCAAGAAGAGCCCACCAAAGAGGAAGACCCAGAAACTCAACGCGTTTAGTCGGGGGAACGCTACATCTCGAGCACCGATCTGGAGTGGCAACAAGTAGTTCGCAAACGCTGCGCCCATTGGCATCGCAACGAGGAAGATCATCGTGACGCCGTGCATCGTGAAGACCTGGTTGTAGACGTCTGGCGAAAGAAGCGTTCCGTTCGGCGTTGCCAGCTGGATGCGGATGAGCAACGCCTCAGCGCCGCCAATCACGAAGAAGAACATCGCGGCTGCGCCGTACATGATGCCGATCTTCTTATGGTCGACGGTGGTCAACCAGTCTCGCCAAGTACCGGACTCCCGCGGCCGGGTCGCGGTGCCGAGTGGACGGTCTACGGTTTCAACCGCATCGTCCCCGGCACCGATAGCTAATGGTCGCTCAATGATTGCCATTACTCGACTCCCGTTTCACTGATAATGATTGCCATTACTCGACTCCCGTTTCACTGATAAGGAATTCAGGATCGCCTT
>CAZBTI010000099.1:0-14034 GCA_964494395.1 uncultured Acidimicrobiales bacterium
AACGACTCGGCAACGGTGACCGCGTCCTGACCCGTCATGGCATCGACTACGAGGAACGTGTATTGCGGGCTGACGACCTCGGAGATCTGACGGACTTCCTCCATCAGTTCCGCATCGATCGCCAGACGACCAGCGGTATCGACGATGATCACGTCGCGACCGGTGTTCTTCGCCTCTTCGAGGCTGGAGCGAGCAACGCTCACAGGATCGGACGCTTCGGAGAATACCGGGACGTCGATCTGACGCCCGAGGGTTCGCAGCTGTTCGACCGCTGCCGGACGTTGAAGGTCGGCACCGACCATCAACACGTTGCGGCCCTGCGACTTAAACATGTTGGCCAACTTCGCCGAGTTCGTCGTCTTACCCGAACCCTGAAGACCAGCCATCAAGATCACCGTTGGTGGCTTGGCCGCAAACGTGATCTGCATTGCCTCGCCGCCGAGGCTCTCGGTGAGTTCCTCGAGCACGATCTTGACGATCTGCTGACTTGGGTTGAGCGCCTTCGACAGTTCGTCACCGACCGCCCGAACACGAATACGACTGACGAGGCTCTTGACGACCTCGAAGTTGACGTCGGCCTCAAGAAGAGCGAGACGAATCTCGCGCAACGCCTCATCGACGTCCTTCTCGCTCAGCTTCCCTTTGCCACGAAGATTTCCGAAGATCCCATCAAAGCGATCTGTCAACGTATCGAACATTGCTTACCCTTGTCTGCGCTCTGGCCGGGCCGGTGGTGAGGCCAGTGAAGAGGCGGCGTGTGTCTGTTTTCCGTGCCGCTCGATCTCTCCGGGCCGGCGGTAAGGCCAGTGAAGAGGCGGCGTGCGCTCGCGCCTTTGGATTGTACTGGCGCGTGTCCCGGACTCTGCGCACTATGCCGAGGTTGTGCCCTGTGCAGCGACGTTGTGGGCCCCCGGGCGAACAACTCGGGTTCGGGGAGGCCCGCTAGGGCCGAGCCGATACCTACTCGAAGAGTGCGTCGACAAACTCGTCGGCGTCGAATGGGATCAGGTCGTGAGGACCTTCGCCCAAGCCGACGAGCTTCACTGGAATGTCCAACTCGTTCTGGACAGCAACGACAATTCCGCCCTTTGCCGAACCGTCGAGTTTGGTGAGCACGACTCCGGTCAAGTCGGCTGCCTCGGTGAATTCGCGGGCTTGAATGAGTCCGTTCTGGCCAGTTGTCGCGTCGATCACCAACAACGTCTCGGTCACTGTCCCGGCGCCCTTTTCGGCAACTCGACGAACCTTCGATAGCTCGTTCATGAGGTTCGTCTTCGTGTGCAAACGTCCAGCGGTATCGGCGAGCACGATCTCGGCACCCTTCGCCGCAGCAGACTCGACCGCATCAAAGATGACCGAAGACGGGTCGCCACCTTCGTTACCACGCACGACGTCGGCGCCCGAGCGCTCGCCCCACATCTGCAACTGCTCGGCGGCAGCAGCTCGGAACGTATCGCCCGCAGCCAGAACGATCGAACGGCCGTCGGCCACCTCGCGGGTCGCGATCTTGCCAATCGTTGTGGTCTTGCCCACACCATTCACCCCAACGAACAGCCAAACCGAAGGATCGCCGCCCTCAGCAAGGCTGATGTCCTTGCCTCCGAGGCGCCCCTTCATTTCGTCCTTCACCAACTCGATCAGCATCGCTGGGTCTTTCACCTTCGCATCGTCGGCCTTCTCACGTACCGAGTCGAGAATCTCCGTGGTGGCCAGCACTCCAACGTCGGCACGGATGAGCGCTTCTTCCAGCTCTTCCCAGGTCGCGGCGTTTACATCACCGCCCGAGAGAATCGAACTGAGGTAGCCCGTCATGGCCGAGCGGGCCTTGCCTAAGCGCTCGCGGAAGGTCGCTGGCTGCGGTTCGGGTTCGACTTCCTCGACCTCTTCGACCATCTCGTCGTCGACGAGATCCTCGTCGACCGCTGTGCCATCAACCGCCGTGCCCTCGACGGCGACTGGGTCGGCTGCTTTACCTTCGACGGTGACCTCGCCGCGTTCGGCGGCAGGCTGAGGCTTGGTGAGTATCGAGTCTGCTTTGTCGGTTGCGCTCGGATCGAGCGTCGGCGTGTGGTCGCCCCTGCCCCGCAGGAAGGCAAACGCCGTGCCGCCCAAGACGAGAACGGCGACAGCAATGATGATTATCAGGAGAATGAGATCCATGGCCGAATCATCCTAGACCTGCTGACCTCGGCAGGAACGAGGCGCCCGGCAAAAGGACGGACAAAACCGGGCGCCTGGTCCCTGACATCATGCTGACCAGCAGGGGTGGAGGGGGAACCGCAGCCGAATCAGCAGGTCAATTTGAACCTTACTCCTCGGGATATAAAGACGTTGTAAGTGCCGGATGATCACTGAACGTCGGCGGCTCGACACGAGCAGTGTCGCTGCGTGCATTGATGCTGCTCGGAGAAAAGGGCGAGTGGTCAGCGCCGATGCTCGGCATCCAGACCACGAATGTCGAGCCCTGACCCAGTTCAGACTCCAAGCGAACATCGCCACCGTGGGTCTCGGCGATCTGCTTCACAATTGCGAGACCGAGGCCGGACCGGCCGTCCTTCTTCATCTTCTCTGAGGTGTCCTGACGGTCGCCCCGCCAGAACCGGCGAAAGACGCGCTGTTGATCGCCCGCAGAGATGCCGGGACCTTGATCTTGGACACCCATCCAGATCCAGTCCTCGATTCGCCCTGAACGCACCGAGATCACCGTTCCGTCGGGGGCGATTCGGATCGCGTTTGCAAGGAGGTTTGCGAGAGCTCGCCGCAACGCGACGGGATCGCCTTCGACGAGTAGCTCGGGTTCGGTCGCAGAGACCAACGAGATGCCGTCTGCCTTTGCCGGAATTTCGAACTCTTCGACCACGTGTTGCACCACGCCGTGGATGTCGACCACTTCCACGCTCGTAGCGCGGGTTTCTTCTCGAGCGTGGTCGAGTAGATCGTCGACCAACGTCGCCATCCGCTCGGCACTCCGAGTCACGACGGCGCCAGCCTTACGCAAGTCCGTGACGGAGGCATCGGGATCGCCGAGTGTCACCTCGAGGTTGGTACGGATAACCGCGAGCGGATTTCGCAACTCATGGGACGCCTCGTGAATGAAACGGGTTTGCGCACTGAATGCCATGTCGAGGCGATCGAGCATGTCGTCGAAGGTGCCGGCCAACTGGCCCAACTCGTCGTCGGGTCCTGCCAAGTTGATGCGTCGGTTGAGGTCGGTCGCGTTGATGTTTCGGGCGACCGTGGTAATTCGTTCGATTGGGCGCAAGACGATGCCGGCAACGTACCAACCAACGAGCACGGAACTTACGAACAACAGGCCGAGAGCGGCGAATGAATATGTACGCAAGTCTTCGAGCACTTGGCGGTCGACCTCAGCCTCGAAGTCTTCGAGTACGGGAACGGCGACCTGCTCTCCCGTTGTCGGGTCGACAAACACCGTGAAGCTCGGGTCTTCGGTGATTGTTTGGCCGATCTCTCGACTGATACCGGCATAAAGGCCACCGAGGACGAGGGCCGCGAGCCCAAAGAGCAGGATCGAATACAACAGGGCAAGCCGGAACCTGATCGAACCAACCCACGAGGGCAAGAAGCGATCGGTATTGATGCCAATGCTCATCGGCCGTCGGACCGGGCGCTCCTTGGTTGCGAACAGCTCCTCTGGCGGAGTGAACTCGCCCGTCACCGACCCCGGGTCATTCGTGGTCTCGATCTGGCCGGAAGACGATTCGGTCGCGGTCATCTCAACCGCTCAAAGTCGATTAGTCGATATCCCGAACCAATGACGGTTTCGATCAACGGGCGCGCATCGTCGGCATTGAGCTTGCGGCGAAGCGTTCCCACGGTGACTCGAACCGTGTTGGTGAAGGGGTCGGCGTTCTCGTCCCAGACGTGCTCGAGCAAGTGCTCTTGGCTAAGCACGTGCCCAGCGTGAGACATGAAGTACCGGAGCAGCGCGAACTCCTTTGGCGTGAGGTCGAGTTGTTCTTGACCATTGAACGCCTCATGGCGAGCAGTATCGAGGCGCAGCGAGCCGACTTCCAGAATCGAAGAGGACTGTTCGGCATCGCGTCGAAGAAGCACTCGAATTCGAGCGGAGAGTTCCCCGAGAGCGAAGGGCTTGACGAGGTAGTCATCAGCACCTGCGTCGAGGCCTGTGATCCTCTCGTCTACCGAATCTCGGGCGGTCAACATGAGCACGCGAGGCGAGCCGCCCTCGGGCGGGTTCGACCGGATCTGCCTGCAGACTTCGAGTCCGTCCACATCGGGCATGGTGAGGTCGAGGCAGATCAGGTCATATGGCTGAAACTGCAATCGATCGACCGCATCAGCACCGCCGTTGGCGACGTCGACGGCATAGCCCTCGCGACGCAAACCGGTAGCGACGGCGTTCGCCAAGTCGATTTCATCGTCCACTACAAGGATTCGCACAACTCCAAAGGTAGTGCCTGAGGGTGCCCTGTGGCTAGGGTCCTCACCCCATTCGACCTATTTGACGAGGCTGTCGGCAAGCGCTGTCTCGCGCTTTGGTCCGCTGCCGAAGTTCCGTTCGACCTCGGACCGTTCGCTCACGACACGTGAGGATCCGCCTGGCTCCATGGTGACGCCGTACAGCGAGTCGGCAGCTTCCATGGTGCGTTTCTGGTGCGACACGATAACCAGCTGCGCTTCGTTGCGGAATTCCTCGACCAAGCTGAGGAAACGATGCAAGTTCACATCGTCGAGCGCTGCTTCGACCTCATCCATCACGTAGAACGGCGACGGACGGCTGCGGAATACCGCGAACAGGAACGCCAGAGCGGTGAGCGAACGCTCTCCACCAGAGAGCAGCGAGAGCTTCTTTACGTTCTTGCCCGATGGCTTGGCACTGACCTCGATACCGGTCTCGAGCAAGTTGTCGGGTTCGGTAAGACGCAATGCACCTTGACCGCCCGGGAACAAACGCTCGAACAAGGTGGTGAAGTTGTCAGCGACATCGGCATACGCCGAGGCGAACACGGTCACGATCTCTTCGTCGATCGCCTTGATGACCTTGTTGAGCTCACGACGGGTCGAGCGAATATCGTCGAGCTGTCCGTTGAGGAACTCGTGCCGCTCTTGGAGCGCTTCGAACTCTTGCAGGGCGAGCGGGTTGATGGGGCCCATCAACTTGAGGTCGCGTTCAAGCTCGCGGGCACGAGCCGCTGGCGTCACGTTCTCGGGGAGTTCCGGCACGGGGGCATCGACTGCAGTTTGAGGGTCGACGTCGAGGTCGCGACGCAGCATCTCGGTGGTTGTTTCGAGGCGGAGCCTGGTTTCGGCCTCCTCGATCTCGATCCGACTCGACCGTTCAGCGAGTTCGCGCATCTCGGTCTCGGCTGATGACCGCTGCTTTCGCATGCCTTCGAGTTGCTCGGTGAGTTCTCGGACCATCGCCGACTGCTGTCGGCGCTCTTCGCGGCGAGCCTCGAGGTGTACCCCGAGGTGGGTGATGGTGTCGCCAAGCACTGCTTGCAGGCGACTCGTCAGACTTTCGGTTCGGTCGAGAAGCACGCGCTTGGATTCCGCCTCTGTGCGTTCCACGGCGAGCCGTTCGAGGCGGTCTTGGACTTCGCCGAGACGACGACGAAGAACTCCTCGGCGTTCTTCGAGCGCTGCGGACTTAACCTCGAAGTCGGTACGGCGCTCGCTGAGAGCTGACGACCGTTGCTGGAGGACAGTACGGGTTGCTTCGAGCTCCCGGTTCCGTTCTGCGGACTGCACCTCGGCCGATTCGAGACCCGGAAGGAGCGATTCGAGTTCGCCCGCACGCGAAGTCTCGCGAGAATGACGGGCAACGAGTTCAACCCGCTGTGCGTCGAGCGCATCGGTCTCGACCGCGATCTGTTGGACGTCGGTGTCGATCTTGTGGAGGGCTTGGGTGGTAGAGGTCAACTGTGTGTCGTTGGCGTCGAGGGCAGCGGCCGCTTGGCGGTCGGCGTCGAGAAGCGACTCGACCTCGGTAGCGAGCGTTGCGATGTCGGCCTCGCACTTCTCGCGTTGGGTGAGCGCAAGAGCGGCATCGTTCATCGCCTCATCGAGAGCGGCCTGGGTAGCGCCGACCCCAGCGGTACCGATGCGCCAAAGTCCTCCACCAATACGATCGCCTGACTTGGTGACGACAACACGTCCTGACTCGACCGATCGATCGACTGCGCTGCGCCAGTCACCATCGACCGCATCGACGTTGGAGAGCAAGCTACCGAGCACTCCAGCGACGTCGTTACGCAGTGGCGTGACGTGGTTCAGGATTGAATTCGGGTTGGGCACTGCAGGAGGAAGCGCAGCATCGAGCGTAATGACCGCTCCTTGACCTCGTCCCTGCTCGAACGATTCGAGCGCTGACCGACCCGCTTCAGGGGACTCGACAACAACAGCCGAGAGCGCCTCGCCGAGCGCGGCTTCGACAGCATCTTCCCAACCCGCCTCGATGCCGACCACGTCGAGCAACGTGCCGACGAGTCCGTCCATATTTCCGAGGGCATCAACACCGGCCGAGGCCCGTGCCGACGACAACGCCTCACCGAGAGCAACAACACGAGCATCGCTGGCTCGACAGACGGCATCGGCTTCAGCGCGGGCGTCGCGCAATGCCGTCAGCCGTTCTTGGGCGGCCAAGTGTTCACCTGCGGCGGCATCGGCTGCGGTGATCAACTGGGCCTCGAAGTTCGTGGCCACATCGAGGATCTCGCGCTCGCCCACCGCGTTGTCTTCGAGGCCCTGCTTCTTCGCCGCCAGTTGGCTCGCGCGTTCGCTGATGCGATTGAGTTCTTTGTCGGCTGAACCAATCGAGTTGCGAAGCGCTGCGAGCTCGCCGCGAACCTCGGCAGCGCGCCCGGCTGCCGCGGCCTCGGTGCCATTGCCGCTGACCGAAGAGATGGCCGATTCGAATGCCGAACGGTCATCGTCGAGGCTCTGTTCAGCCTGTGAAATTTCGTCGTGCTCAGGGGCGAGTTCGGCGGCGAGACCATCGACCTCTTGGAGTTGATCGCCGAGCTCGGCTGCTTCGGAACGCAACGCCGCAACGACGTCGCCATCGATCGTGGCCTGACGCTCGCGCTCGATTCCCTTGAGCCGTTCGGTGATGAGGTGGTTGGCTCCTTCGGCGCGTTGGCTGAGGCCTTCCAGTCGGGCGAGGGCATCGCCGAGATCGACTGCGCCTTGGGCCGAGAGATCGCTTTCGAGGGCGATGATGTCGGTATCGAGCGCTGCCAGAGAGGTTCGCAGTTCTCGGTCGCGAAGCGAATACTCTTGCTTGCTCGACGAGTGACTGGTCATTGCCTTGCGCAGCGATGCGACCTGACGTCCAGCGAGGAAGACTTGGCACTGGTGAAGTTCGGTCACGACGTCGCCGTGACGGCGGGCTGCATCGGCCTGCTTCTCGAGCGGGCGAAGCTGCCGGCGAACTTCGCGTAGCAAGTCTTGGATTCGGGTGAGGTTCGCTTCGGTTGCAACGAGGCGGCGTTGTGCCTTCTCCCGGCGCTTACGGAACTTGAGGACGCCTGCCGCCTCTTCGATGATCAGGCGGCGTTCTTCGGGCCGGGCGTTCAGGACCGCGTCGATTTGTCCCTGGCTAATAATCACGTGCTGGCTGCGACCAACACCGCTGTCGGAGAGCATCTCTTGGATGTCCATGAGTCGACATGGGACGCTGTTGAGGTGGTATTCGCTATCGCCTGAACGGAACAGGGTTCGGGAGATTTCGACCTCGGAGAAATCGGTCGGAAGCATGCCATCGGAGTTGTCGATCGTGAGCGCTACGTACGCTCGACCGAGTGCCGGCCGGTTGGATGTTCCGGCGAAGATCACGTCGTCCATCTTTTGAGACCGGACCGACTTCGGCGACTGCGCACCGAGTACCCATGCAATGGCGTCGACGACGTTCGACTTGCCGCTGCCGTTGGGCCCTACGACCACGGTGACACCGGGCTCGAGGGCCAGGTCGATCGAGTCGGCGAAAGACTTAAAGCCCTTCATCGTTAGCGATTTCAAATACATCGAGGCCACGATATCCCAGAAATTACAGTGGTGTAACTTTCTGCGCTTCGAAACTTTGGGTAGGCGGCGGGCGATACTCGGAAGTCAAGCGCAGCAATCGCCGCCCCAGGCGCCCAGCCTGCGTGGCGCCTGAACGCTCCCCCTGAAGGGGAGCACGGAAGGTTTGATCAGATGGCGCAAAATTGCGGCGCAGCCGCTGCGCCTTCAGATCAAACCTGCGTCTCGCAGTAGTACGTCCATTCGCCCTTGAACTTGGATCGTTGGATCGGAGTCCGTGAGCGGGGGCTCAGTTCGCCGTCGCGGCCGTAGACCTGCAGGTGCTGGTCGAAGGTGCCTGGTTCACCGAAGACATCGGCCCATGGCCGGTCTTCGAGCGTCGTGCCCCGGTACTTGATGACGTTGTGCATTGTTTCGACGAGCGAACGGTAGAGGCGGCGGACCTCTTGGGTGGAAAGCGATGTGGACTTACGGTCGTAGCGGAGTCCTGCGTCGAAGAGCACTTCGTCAGCGTAGATGGATCCAATTCCTACGAGTGCCTTGCCGTTGGTGAGGATCTCTTTGAGCGTGGTGGGTTCCTGCTCGAGGATGTCGCGAAATGACAACCATGAGAGCGGCGTGTCGATGGCGTCGATCGCCGGGTCATTGAGGTCGGGGAATTCGGTCATGACGTCGTCCTTGGGCACGACTGCAACTTCGCCGGTCCCATCTTGGTCGATGAAGCGGAGCTGTCCACCTTGAGTAAAGGTGATGGTGACCTCGGTCCCCTTCTCTTCCTTGGCTTTGTTCGTCGTCCGGCGGAGCATGCCCTGTCCGGTTCTGATCACCAAGATGTCTTCGCTATCGAGCGGGAACAGGATGAACTCGCCGAGTCGGTGGACCGCAGCGATCTTTGTGCCTTCGAGTTGGTTTGAGAAGCTCTTCCGGTTTTTGTACCGGGGCAGCGTCGACATGCTTGCGGCGGAAGCTTCTTTGACTTTGCGGCCGACCAAGTCCCGTTCGAGGTCGCGCCGGACAAGTTCGAGTTCCGGTAGTTCTGCCTTCATGAGGTTCCTCCGCTGGGAACAGTGTCATCTGCTGATGCACTCTGTCCACTTCCAGCCGTAATTGCGTCGTCTTTTTCTTGCAGGATCGCTAACGCCTCTGCGGCAGCCTGCTGTTGTGCTTGCTTCTTTGAAGATCCGCGGCCCGTGCCAACGGCAGTTCCGACGGTGACTGTCGATAGGAACGTTCGGTCGTGGTCGGGACCTGTTGATTCGATCTCGTATGCAGGAACCGGGAGCAGTCGCTCAGCGGCGACTTCTTGTAGCCGCGTCTTGTAATCGCGTTGTCCAGGCGCGGTTTGGGCGTTGAGCGCAACATCGGCGAGGTGGGTATTGACCAGTTCGCGGGCTCGTTCCCAGCCGGCTTCGAGGTAGACCGCAGCGATGACCGCTTCCATGGCATCGGCGAGAATCGATTCCTTTTCGCGTCCACCGGAGAGTTCTTCACCCTTTCCGAGGAGAAGTACGGCGCCGATGCCAAGTTCTGACGCAGCTCGAGCGAGGCTCGGCGCGCTGACGACTTCGGCTCGTGCTTTAGCGAGGTCGCCTTCGGGTTGTTCTGGCCGCGCGATGAAAAGGGTGTCGGTCATGGCGAGACCGAGTACGGCGTCGCCGAGGAATTCGAGCCGCTCGTTGGATTCCACGTTGCCGTTTTCTGCACAGTACGACCGGTGTGTGAGCGCAAGCTCGAGCAAGCTTTCGTCAGCGAAGCGGTAACCGAGCGCTCTACCGAGATCGTCGTATCGGGAAGGGGGTTCAGAATCAGCCAAGACGTCGTACGACGTAATCGACTGCATCGCGGACTGTCTTCAGATCTTCGAGGTCGTCGTCTTCGATGCGAATTTCGAGACCACGTTCGCCCAACTCTTCTTCGATTGCTTCGACGAGTTCGATCAGCGCGAGTGAGTCGGCGTCGAGGTCATCTTGGAACGAATCGCCTTCGCCAATGCCCGATGGCTCGATCTCAAGGATTTCGGCAAGACGATCGCGGATAATCCCAACTATTTCGTCTCGTTCGATAGATGCATTTTCGCCTGACACGGAAACTCCCTCGCTTCTTCGGCTGCACCATAGCCAATTTCGCTGGCAATCACTGAAATGGGGAGCGCAAACTCGCGTTATTGCTGCCCGCTGTTCAAATAGCGAGGTTTAGCCGTTGATGGCGCTATGAATTTGGCCGACCACATCGAGCTCGACCATCTCGCTAGCGACGGAGATCGCATTCACTATGGCATCTTCGCTTGAAGACCCATGACTGATGATGCATGGCCCCTTCGTCCCGAGGAGCATCGCGCCGCCGTAGCTGTCGGCGTCGAAGCGTTGGTAGAGCGGGAGGAGCGCTGGGTAGAGCTGTTCCGCCGCTGCTTTCGTCTCTTCGGTTGATTCGAATGCTTCGAGGAGCGCCCCGACGATGTTCTTTGCGCAGCCTTCGAGAGTCTTGAGGGCGACGTTGCCGGTGAAACCATCGGTGACCGCAACATCGACTTCGGAACCCATGAGGTCGCGGCCTTCGACGTTGCCGATGAAGTCGGCGTCGAGGGCTTGCCAGTCGACATCGTCGAGCAGCTTCCAGGTTTCTTTCACGAAGGGCGAACCTTTGCCTGCTTCTTCACCAATGGAGAGCAGGCCAATGCGTGGTTTGGCGACGCCAAACCGGGCTCGGGCGAAGATCGCTCCCATCTGGGCGAACTGGACCAGCCACTCTTCCTTGCACTCAGCATTCGCTCCGGCATCGAGCAGGACGGTCGGCGTACCGCTCGGGCCGGGGATGGGCGTGGCGATCGCTGGGCGAGACACACCTTTGATGCGGCCGGTTCGCAGCAGCGCGGATGCCATGGTGGCGCCAGTATTTCCGGCGCTGATCATCGCGGAGGCATCGCCATCGCGAACCGCTTCAGCAGCACGGACGAGCGAAGAGTCCTTCATTGTTCGCACGCTGGAACCAGGGTCGGCGTCCATGGCGATCACTTCGGATGCGGGAATTACGGGCAGACCACCCGTGTCGCCAATCTCGTCGGGACGGCCGACAAGGACGACCGGAATCCCGTTCTCTTCGCTGGCTCGCCGGGCGCCGGCGATGATGGCGTGCGGGGCGTTGTCGCCCCCCATTGCATCTACCGCAATGGGCAACATAGGAGACGTCCTACTCAGTCGACTTCAATCGCTTGGCGACCTGCGTAATGTCCGCAGTTCGAGCACACGACATGTGGGCGCTTTGCGACGCTGCAACGAGGACAGTTCGAGCGGCCTCCAGCGCGGATGCGCCAAGCGGAAGCCTTACGACTGCGGCTCTTGGATTTGGATGTCTTCTTCTTTGGAACTGCCATGACGTCACCTATGAGAAAAGTTCGAACGGCGCATACGAGGCGCACAACGACACGATGTTATCTGATCCCGGTCAGTCTTCATCAAAAGTAAGTTCGGAGAGCGCTGCCCACCTCGGATCGATGGGCGGGTCACCTTCATCGTGTCCATCTCCATCGGCGTCGGTATCGCCGTTCGTCGCCGTGGGAAAGCGTTCCGGGTCGGCGCCAACGCAGCCGTCGGTGCACAAGGGAGAGAGAGGAAGTGAGAGCATCAGTTCTTCTCGGACGACCTCTCCAACGTCGATATGGTCGCCTTCGATTGGGTACGCCTCGGCATCATCGTCGTCTGAAAGGTTAGGAAGAAACGAGACCGCAATGTCGAGTTTGAGCGGTTCGGTGATCAGCTTTAGGCATCGACGGCACTCCCCTTCCCAAGACGCGTCGACCGTCGCCCGGACTTCGATGCCCGCCATGGCGGTGTCGACAACGCCCTCGACGGCAACGGGCGACCCGTCGGGAATGCGGGCGGTGGTGATCTCCAACCCAGTTGCGGTGACCGCTGCCTCGAATGACCGCGTCGAGTCGCCTTGAGGCCGCTTCTTTAGATCGGCCAGGTTGTCTCGGTGTCGCAGGCGCGCAACATCAATACGCAGGTCTGACCAGTCGCTCACGTCAGGTCTTGGTCGAACAGACCGACCGACCGCTGAGCGGGAACTGGCGCCGGTGGTTCGTCGACGTTCCTCTCGTCGGCCTCTTCGTCGGCTTCGAATAAGACGGTTTCAGCGACCGACAGGTCGATGGTTTCGGTTCCTTGGAGCCGAGCTCGTCCCGTCGCGACCACGGTTCGGGTCCGGTCGAGGATGCCTTCGAGTGAGGCGAGTCGAGCGTCGCAGAAGTCTTCGGTCTCGCGTCGCATCTGGCGAGCTTCGGCCTTGGCCTCGGAGATGATCCGTTGTGCGCGTTGCTCTGCCGAGCGGACAACCTCGGTCCGTTCGACGAGGCGTTCAGCGCGGGATCGGGCGAGGGCGATGATCTCCTCACCCTCGAGGCGTTGACTTGCGAGGTGTTCGTCACGATCGCGCAGCAACCACCGAGCGGCGCGTAGCTCGTCGGGTAGACGCTCGCGTACGTCATACAGAACGTCGAGGAGCGGCTCGCCCTCGATCTTGATCGCAGTCGAGAGCGGCGCTGGACGGGCGGTCTCGATCATCTCGATCGCCTCGAGAAGAAGTGCTTCGACGTCGGGCACTTCGTGATTGGGGGCAGCGACCGGCAGCGCGCCGGGGATCGGCTCAGCGACATGCGCTGGAGGAGCACCATGGGTTGAGGTGACAGCGTGGGTTGAAGTGAGACTGTGCGCTGGACCGTCGTACGCCGATGAACCGTCCGAGGCTGGTTGGCCGGTCGGGGGCGGAGGGTAGGTTTCTTCGTGATCATAGAAGTGGCTGGGTGCATCGCTCATGAGGAATGCCTTTCGCGGAGAAGCCGCAGTGCGGGTTCGGGAACCATGGAAGAAACGTCGCCGCCAAACTTTGAAATCTCTCGTATGAGCCTCGACGCAAGGAATGACCTCGCCGACGCCGTTGGGAGAAAGAGGGTGTGCACGCCTGAAATTTCTTGGTTGAGCTGAGCCATCTGCAGTTCGCTCTCAAAGTCCGAGACCGCCCGGAGCCCCTTCACGATGAAGTCGGCCTCCATTTCTTGGGCGAGGTCGACAACCAAAGACGAAAATGAGGTGATCTCGACATTGGGCAGGTGTTCGAAGGTCTCGTTGAGCATCTGCTCGCGCTCCTCGAGGGTGAGCAGCGAGTTCGCTTTCTGGGGGTTGCGCATGGCTGCCACGATCACGCGGTCGAATAGCTTGGAAGCTGTCTCGACGATCTCGACATGTCCGTTGTGCACCGGGTCGAATGATCCCGGGTACAACACCGCCGTCACTGTTGCGAAACTTTTCGTGTGAGCACGCTCACTAACGTAGTCCCGTACTTCTTGTCGCGAACGACATCCCAGCGCGGATGTGCGGCGACCGGGTTGTTCGACTCCGCTACAAAGAAGCTCGCCTCGACCTGATCAAGCAGTGTCTCCCACATTTCTTCGGCATATGGGGGGTCGGCCAGCACGAGGTCGAAGGAGGAGCCTTGTTCGTGCGAACGCTCAACCCACGCGAGCACATCTGCCTGCACCACCGTTGCCGTATCGCTAAATCCGAGGGTGTCGAGGTTCTCTTGGATGACCGCAACGGCCTCGCGGTCTCGCTCGACGAACGTGCAATGCTTCGCTCCCCGACTGAGCGCCTCAATACCGAGCGCTCCCGACCCGGCATAGAGGTCGCACACGGTCGCGTCTTCGGTGGCGCCGAGACTGAAGAGGATGTTGAAGATCGCTTCGCGTACGCGGTCCGAAGTTGGCCTGGTGTTGGTTCCTTCTGGGGCGAGCAACACTCGACCCCCGGCACTACCTGCAACGACGCGCACTGCTAGTCCTCCGACCCGAATTGGACATCCCAGCGGTCGAGGCAATCCTCGCAGCGATACGGGATGACCGCACCAGGTTCGAAGCCGCCCTCGGGTTCGCGAGGCAGTCGGTGACAGGTCCCTAAACAGTCCACGCACTCGATCGTCAGCGGCACCTCAAATTCCACCCTCGCACGCTACCGGCAGCACCGGATAGTTAGGGAC
>CAZBTI010000100.1:0-14018 GCA_964494395.1 uncultured Acidimicrobiales bacterium
TCGGCAACTAGCCGCCCGCTTGACCAGAGCGAGCAAAGCTTCGGTAGTGTGCCCTGCGTAGTGCGAGAACTATCCCGCCATTGCGATTGGAGGCGACCGTAGACATGTCCATCGATTCCTCCCCGGTCGCTGTTCAGCAGACACTTCCCGGCACCCGCAGTACCCTCGCTGTTATGGGAATTCTCCGCTTCTCCTTTGGAACGATGGGTTCGGGCAAGTCGACGCTTGCGCTACAGATCCATCACAACCTCACACACGGGGGGCTGAATGGCGCCCTGTGCTCGATGCTCGACCGAGAGGGTGCTCGGGTCAGTTCTCGTCTCGGGGTATCGGCCGATGCCGTGCTCGTCGATCCATCGGTCGACCTTCGCGATGTAGCAAAGAACGACGGTGAACCCCTCGACTACTTGGTGTGCGATGAAGCACAGTTCTACACACCCGAGCAGATCGAACAACTCGCAGAAGTTGTCGACGCGCTCCGCCTAGATGTGTTTGCCTTTGGGTTGCTCACAGACTTTCGTGGCCGGCTTTTTCCCGGTACCGCCCGTCTGCTCGAACTCGCTGATGTGACAGAAGCAATTCAGTGTGAGGCCCGCTGTTGGTGTGGCAATCGTGCCACGCACAATGCCCGCCTTGTCGACGGGGCACAGGTGTACGAGGGGGAACTGATGGTCGTCGACGACCCAGGGTCGACGCCCGATGTGAGCTACGAGCTTCGCTGTCGAGAGCATTGGACGTCGGGGCAGGGGCGTCCGGACCTCGATCTGGCCTAAGCGTTGGCTGCGAGAGCGCAATGAGTTCTCGCGGTAGTTGTGTGAGTCTGCTGGCTAGTTGATCTGGCAGCTCACTGAGTGTTCGAGAGCGTCAGGGCATGAGTCTGTTCCCGCGCCGCCGAAGACTAAATCGGCTCCGGGTCCACCGAAGACTCTGTCGTCACCCGGTCCGCCGCGTGCGACATCGATTCCCGATCCGCCCTTCACGAAGTCTCGGCCGTAAGACCCAATGACGATGTCGTCTCCCTGGTTACCTGAAACATCATCGACGCCAAATCCAGCGTCGATCACGTCGTGGCCACGGTTACCCGAGATTCTGTCGGCTCCCTTTCCGCCGAAGATGGTGTCGCTTCCACGGCCACCAAAAACCACGTCGTTGCCTGCGCCTGCGCAGATGATGTCGTTGCCGCCGAGGCCAAGAATTCGGTCGTTGCCTTGGCGAGCCAAGAATACGTCGACGCCTGCGGTGCCGATCAACTCATCATCTCCGGTCGTTCCCGAAATCGTCACGAGGAAGCCGCCGCACCGCTCGGCTGGCTGCACTCCGAGCGCTGTCGGCGACGGAAGGTCGAGGAAGCCATGGCCGTGCTGGGGGTCAGGGCCTTGCACGCCTGCATCGGTAGTGAGTGCTGAGAGGAGGGCATCGACGTCTTCAGCATTCTCGATGAGCCCTGCGCCTCGGAGAACACCAACAAGGCCGCCAATCACCGGGGCGCTGGCGCTCGTGCCAGAGAAACAGAAAGGAAAGAAGTCGGGCACGGGCAAACATGACGGAGCGAGCAGATCCACGCCGTTACGTCCGTCAAATGTCGGACCATGGGACGAGAAGTCGGCCAAGGTGTTGTCAGTCGCCCGTTCGGTCGCTCCGACAATTACCGCTCCGGGGTTCGCAGAGTCATTTCCAGGACCGGTGGCTGAATGGTCGTTCGTCCATTCTTCCATCAGCGTTTGATTGCCGAGAATTTGAATCTCGTCGCTGCCATCAGGGTTGCGATCTTCGAAGAGACGAATGGAGATGAAGTCGATGTCGTTCTCGCTGTTGCAACGAGTGTTGATGTGCTCGAGCGGAACGTCGGCCTGGCTCGACTGCGCATCGTCGCCCCGGGCCTCGGTGTTTTCATCGTTAGCTTCGTCGTAGATCCAGAGGTCGTAGTCGGTCGGGATTCCTTCGATCCAATCGTCGCCCCACCGCATTCCGAGGAGGAAGCCGCAGGTGAACGCCATCCGTTCTTCGCCGTTCGCAAAGTTGTGAAATCCGTTTCCATCGGGATCGTTGAACTGGCCGACCCAGTTCTGCCCCAAGCTTCTGCCGGCCCCGGCAGCGTTACCCGCAGCTGCGACCCACACCATGTCTAACTCGACAGCTCGATCGACGATGGAAGCTGTCGGGCCGGTGCCGTCACCTGGGCCATCGAGTTCTGAAGTTTCGGAGCGATTGATGACCGTCACACCTTGGTCAGCGAACCACTCAACGGCTGCGAGCAGGTCGGAGGTAGTGACCACGGTCGCGAGGTAGAGCTCGGCGTCTGGCGCAACGTTATGGATGATCTCGGCCACGGCCACGCCGTGCGCGCCACCGTTGGGGACTTCGATCGGGCAAGGGCGGCCGTTGCTTAGACAGAACGTACCGGCAGGAGCCGGAATCCGATCATTGGCTAGAGAGAGTTCGAGTTCATCCCGGCCAAAGAGGTCGAGGATGCCGATTTTCTGGCCAGCGCCGGTGTGGTCTTCAGAGTGCCATGCGTCGAGTGCCACATCCTGAGCGAGGGTGGAGGCGAGCGCTGGATTGCTCTGGAGCGAATCGTCAGTCTTGTTGTTCGAGACCCGAGTCACCTGACTTAAGCGAGTAACCGCTGTGCTTTCGTTGAGATTGTCTAGCTGGAAAATCGGGATGCGAGCTTCGACAAAGAAACCAGGTACCTCACCGTATGGTTCGCCTCCAACCGAGAGTATCGCTGCGCGCACCGCTTCCAGATCGGTGCCGTGGACTTCAGCATTGGTGGTCGACGCGGTAGGGCTCAAGCTCGAAATGTCGGCAAGCGCCGAAAGCGTGCTGTCACCGATGCTACCGGTGCCGTCACTTTTGCTTTTCCCGTCGGATCGATCGATTGGCGTTGCACCAGGTTCGCTCTCAGAAGCAGGCGTTGGCTCGTTAGCTTGCGCGTTAAGTGAGCTCACGGCCAGCACAGGAGCGGCGAAAATACAAGCAATAAGGACACCGAGAAGCGTCCGAATTCGTGTTGACCTCTGTCGCTTAGACATCATGGCCAGTGTAGGCCGTCAGAAGCTTTCTGGGTATATCCGGGATTCTGAGCCCAATGGCGTGCTAGCGACTACCCATTTCGACGTAGTCACGGGTTGCGGCACCGGTGTAGGACTGTCGAGGTCGGGCGATGCGGCTCTCTTGTTCGAGCATTTCTTGCCAGTGGGCAAGCCAACCAACGGTACGGGGGATGGCGAAGAGTACGGTGAACATCTCGACGGGGAAGCCCATCGACTGGTAGATGAGACCCGAGTAGAAGTCGACATTGGGGTAAAGCTTGCGATCGATGAAGTAGGGGTCAGCCAGGGCGACCTCTTCGAGTTTCAGCGCAATATCGAGCAGTGGGTTCTTGCCCGTTACCTCAAATACTCCATGAGCAGCGTCCTTGATAATGGCCGCCCGCGGGTCGTAGTTCTTGTACACGCGGTGGCCAAAGCCCATGAGGCGCTCTTCGCCGCCTTTGACTCGTTCCATGTATGCGGGAACGTTCTCATAGGAGCCGATCTCGGCAAGCATGCGAAGCACTGCCTCGTTCGCTCCACCGTGGCGAGGCCCGTAGAGTGCAGCGCAGGCAGCGGCCACCGACACGTATGGGTCGGCGTGAGACGATCCAACGACGCGTGCCGTCGTCGTCGAGCAGTTCTGTTCGTGATCGGCGTGGAGAATGAAGAGAATCTCCATGGCCTTTTTGAGCGCCGGATGTGGTTCGTAGTCATCATCGGCGATCGAGAACATCATCGACAAGAAGTTCGAGGTGTAGTCGAGATCGTTGCGGGGGAAGACGAACGGAAGACCAAGGCTGAAGCGATACGCAGCAGCGGCGAGCGTTGGCATCTTGGCTACGAGGCGAGTGATCTGCTTCTTGCGAGCTTCTCGGTCCTCGATGTCTTTGGCATCTGGGTAGAAGGTCGAGAGGCCAGCGACGCTGGACGTGAGGAGGCCCATTGGGTGAGCGTCGTAATGGAACGCATCGTGCACGCGCCTACGGAAGTTCTCGTGCAGGTAGGTGTGATGGGTGACGTCGTCGACCCACGAGTCGAGTTCTGTTTTGTTGGGTAGTTCGCCGTTCAACAAAAGGTAGGCGCTCTCGAGGTGAGTCGAGTTGTTCGCCAGTTGATCGATTGGGTACCCGCGGTATTCGAGGCGACCCGCTCCACCGTCGAGGAAGGTGATCGCCGATTCTGTGCTCGCCGTGGTGCCGAACGCTGGGTCGAGGAACCATGTGCCAGGCATGAGCTTCTTCCACTCGTTGGCGTCCACCGCCCCATTTACGATTGGGATTTCGACCGATTCGCCTGTGCGGTTATCGGTGATGGTGATGGTCTCGCTCACGGGGTGCTCCCAGATGGGTTCGAGGGTGGCTTCTTGGCGCTGGAGAGTGTTCAGAAGTCGAACACACGCACTATCTAATATACGGCAGTCGCCGTCAATCACAGCGGAACAAGCAAGGAACGACCAAAGAGAGTTGTACTGGCTTACAGCGGGGTGTTGTCGTGCTTTCTGCGAGGCAGAACTTCCCGCTTGCTCGCCAAAAGTCGAAGGCTCTCGGCAAGCTGATTTCGGGTATCTTCAGGTGTGATTACGGCGTCGACGGTGCCGCGTTGGGCTGCGATGAACGGGTTGAGCAAACGCTCTTCATATGCCTTTTCCAATTCGGCACGCTCTTCGGCGTCAGCTTTGCGGTGAAGAATCTCCGTGGCGCCCTTCGCTCCCATCACCGCAATCTCGGCGGACGGCCATGCATAGGCGAGGTCGTTGCCCATGTTCTTCGAGTCCATGACGATGTACGCACCGCCGTAGCTCTTTCGCAGCGTCACGTTGATGCGGGGAACGGTTGCCCGGGCATAGGCGAACGCCAATTGTGCGCCGTAGCGAATCATGCCTCGCCATTCGAGGTCTTTGCCTGGATAGAAGCCGGAGGTATCGACGAAGGTGACGAGCGGGATATTGAACGCATCGCAGAACGCTACGAACCGGCCACCCTTTTGAGACGACGGAATATCGAGCGTGCCAGCGATCGCCATTGGCTGGTTGGCCACGATCCCAACCGACATGCCGCCGATGCTCGCAAAGCCAGTAACAAGGTTTGTCGCGAAAGCAGGGCGTAGTTCCATGAAGTCTTCGTCATCGACGACCTCGGAAATGACATCTCGAACGTCGTACGCCCCGGTGGGTGTTTCCGGAAGAAGATCTCCAGCCTCGGGCACGGATCGGTCGATCGGGTCGGCTGTGTCGATGACGGGAGGCGGTTCTTCGTTGTTCGATGGGAGGTAGGAAAGCAGATCATCGACGAGTTCGTAGGCGCTATCGAGGTCGGGAGCCGACAGCGTTGCGAGCCCGGCGCTCTTGGCCAGTACCGATGCTCCGCCCAGCTCCGTTCGGTTGAATTCGACGCCCGTGAACTCGCTCACCATCTGCGGTCCGCTGACAAACGCATGGCTGTGGTCGACAACGATGACGTGATCCATGAGACCGAGGAGTAGCGAGGGGCCAGCGACGGCATCTCCGTGCAGTACGCCGATCGTCGGTACCCGGCCCGAGCATTTCGTTAGCTGGCGTGCGGCGTTCCCAACGGCGAAGGTGACGGCCAACTCCTCGTGAGCGGCTGGGCCGTTGGCTCGAAACTCAACGACGAGCGGAATGCCCTGATCGAGCGCCGATGCGGCCGAGGTCGCGATCAAATCTGCGTCGCGGGACGTGATTGCCGACTCTTCACCGTCGGCGATTTGTACAAGTACCCGCCTCCGGCCGTCCAATCCGCGGTCGACGCGACGACTGCTGCTCGTTAGCTGACCTGGCGAGTTCGTGATTGCCACGACCGGAGTCTAGGAGGCGAGGTCTGGCGAAGAGCAAGCGAGAGCGGATCTTACGACTCGTCCTTGTCGCTAACCGTCACGTGGAGGCCGGGCTGAAGCTCACCTTCGGCTGCAACCACGCTGCCGATGACCTGTTGCACGGCGCGCGCCGGAGCGGGGAGCGTCGTCCAGCGGCGATACGCAAGGCCCACGCTTCGGGTGCTCATGTCGTCGACGTTGACGATCTTCCAGTCGTCGCCATCTCCGTACGGTGCAGCGGTTGCTGGCACGAGAGCGGGGGCGTAGCCCTGAAATGCGAGGGAGGCGAGGAGTCGCATGCCGTCGAGTTCGGCTGCCGGCTCAAGTTCGATCCCGAGTTCTTCGGCTGCAGCGTCGACCTCTTGACGAAACTGTGTGCCCTGCGGCGGGAGGACGATCTGGTGATCCGCGAGGTCTTTGAGGGTCACCCGATCATGCTTTGCGAGCACGTGCGACTTGGGGACGATGAGAATGCGTTCCTCATCGAACAACGGCTCGGATGCAAGCTCTGGTTCGCTCAACGGGAGGTTGAGCACCGCCATTGTGAGTTGGCCGCTCTGCAACTGTGGAAGCAAGCCCGTCGTTGTTGCATCGACCACGACGAGGTGCACCCCAGGGAAGCGCTCCTTCAATGCCGCAAGAAGTGCCGGCACGAGCCAGCGGCCCGTCGTGCCAATGATTCCGAACCGAACAATTCCGCGGATATCGTCTCGCAGAGCAGACACATCTGACGGAATCGCCTGAAGCTCCGCCTTAATTCGTAGGGCTCGCAGGACGACCACCTCGCCTTCTGCGGTCAGTTCTCCTGTTCGGCGGTCGACGAGAACCGCATCGAGTTCGCGCTCTAGACGGGCGACGTGGGTCGATATATTCGACTGGACGGTATGTAGCGCTCGAGCTGCCGCCGAAAAGCTGCGGTGCTCGGAGACGGCCATGATCGCATTGAGTTGGCGAAGGTCCACGGTTCCTCGGATAGGTTGAAACGGGCAAAACGAGCCTATCGGATGTAGAGATAGACCATCTCTGTTTCGAGAGTAGCCGAATCGGGGCGAGAGTCGTGTTTGAAGACGTGCAGCGCCAACTCCCTGAGCTGAGCAGTTCGTGATCGATTTCCGGCGCTCGCTTCTCTAGGTACGATTCGGCCCATGCAGTTGACGTTTCTCGGTACGAGCGCTGGAGCGCCCACAAAAGATAGGAACGTGTCCGGCGTAGCGCTACGCCGGGGCAGCACCTGGGACCTCTTCGACTGTGGCGAAGCAACGCAGCATCGTGTGATGTCGACTCCGCTCTCGCTGGCGAAACTGCGTCGCGTGTTCATTAGCCATCTGCACGGTGACCACTGCTTTGGACTCTTTGGTTTGCTCGGGAGTCGTTCGATGGCTGGGACGAAGACGCCGCTGCATGTGTATGGTCCGGCAGGCCTCGAAGAGATGGTCACGATGGTGCTCGAGACCTCAGATTCGCACATGGTCTATCCGCTCGAATTCCATGTCGTTCCCGAGACGGGCGAACGGGTCGTCGAAGACGAGCACGGGACGGTCGATGCCATTGCGCTCGACCATCGAATTTCGAGCTTCGGGTGGCACATTCAGGAGGCCGACAGGCCAGGCGAGTTCGATGCCGACAGAGCGGTTGAGCTTGGCCTGACACCGGGTGCTGACTTTGGTCGACTCCGCCGAGGCGAAGCGGTCGAAGGAAGCAACGGGTTGGTCGACCCAGCCGAGGTAATCGGCCCGATCCGTCCGGGGAGGAACCTGATCATCGCTGGAGACAACCGCGACCCGCAACGACTCCTCGACCAAACCGGATCCGTCCAACTATTGGTGCACGAGGCCACATTCACCGAGGAGGTCGTCGAACACATTGGGAGCGATCGAGGGCACAGTACCGGCGCTCGGGTCGGGCGTGCCGCAGCTGAGGTTGACATCGGGACGGTGATCCTCACCCATTTCAGCCCTCGCTACGGTCCCTCGGGCGCCTCGGGCTCCACCGTCGACGATCTCGCCGCTGAAGCGAAAGCTGAATTCGACGGATGGCTATACCTCGCCGAAGACTTCGCCACCTACGACCTAGACCTCGACGGCCACGTCACCCCCAGCACCTGAAAGATTTGTGCAGGAAAACTGACCGTCATGGTCAGTTTTCCTGCACAAATGTTGGGAAGTCGGGTCTCATCTTGACCGATTGGGGGCCGATCTTGAAGTGTGGACGTTATGGGCTCTTCGCATACTGTTTCGCGGCGCATCCTGGTGCTTTGTGCATTGATGATGCTCTTCGCCGTTGCATGCGGAGGTTCGGACTTCGGGCGCGGCGATGCAATCGAGCGCTTTCGAACCGGCGGCGCGTCGGAGGCTGAGGCAACGTGCATGACCGAGGCACTCATCGTCCTCGACAAACTCGAGGTAGCCAACCCAAACATCGCTCCAGATGAAGCAGGCGTAGTCGCCCTAGTAACCGCAGGCCACTCCTGCGTTCCACGCAGCTGATGTCGGCGAAATTTGCGACGGAGTCGCTGCTGCACTTAACCGCGAGGCCATTGTTTCTTCTTGCGGCGGCCGAACGCTGGGCGTTCGTTGTCGAGTTCCCAGACTCGGCGCCATGACGCGGTTTGGGGGCCGGTGAGCTTTGGGGTTTCGTCGTGGTGTGAACGCTTCTTTGCCTGCCACCAGTCGGTCATTGCTTCGTCTGCGAGTTCGGCGACCTTGGCCTCGATCCGATCGCTGAATGATCGAATATCTTCGTCTTCACCACAGTGAATGGGTTCGCCGAAGGTGATCGTGGTGCGGCTCGGGTTTGGGATCGAATTCCCCTTGCCGAGAATCCTGCCGGTCCCTTCGATGTGCACGGGCACGACAGGCACGTTGGTGCGTTCGGCGATAAAGGCTGCGCCACCGCGGAACGGTTGGCCCCAACCATCGGGGCTGCGTCCGCCTTCGGGGAACACGACGAGCGACCATCCTTCGTTGATGAGGTCGCGTGCGAGGTCGGTCGAGGTTCTGCTGATCTTGCTTCGATCGATTGGGATCGCGCCGATCACGAGCGCGGAGAGCGCTCCGGTAACGCGGGTGCCGAAGAAGTAGTCGGCTGCGGCACCGATGACGACGTTGTAGCGCCAAGGAGTTGGAAGCGAACTCAGCAACAGCGGTGTGTCGAGGTGGCTGTGATGGTTCGCAGCAAAGACCGCTGGTCCTTTGAGTTCGCTCAGCCGATCGGCGCCACGCTTGGTTGGTTGGGCCAGTCCGGTCATGACCGGACGAACCATCGTGTCGATCAGTACGGCTCGGGTCATCCGGGCAGGCTCACTTCGGGCCCAGTCGGTCGGGAAGTTGGTGCCGGTCATCGTTGGACAGTCGGGTAGTTCGACGCTTTGGGGCACCGTTGGCGCGGTGAATGGAAAGGGGAGTGCCTGAAGCGGCCGGCGAAGGCGACCGACGAGCGGCACCTCTGCGCCGGCGAGGTTTTTCGCCACCCACTCCCGATAGCTCGATGCGTATCCCACGGTTACTTCACATCCGCCATGAGCATCGGCGGATTGTGGAAGTGGGTGATCGTGGGCTGGGGTCCAACGGTGTCGCTCGCCATTTCGAGCGCATCCTGGAGGGTCGACGCTGGTCGGAAGCCGAGACGGCGCACGGCCTTTGGCTCGCCGCCCACGATGATCGTCTGGCCGAGGTGCTCAAGCGCGTGAGCGCACCAGTACCACATGTAGAACGGGTGCACGCCGTGGTAGGCATAGCCAGTCCGATAGAGATGCCGGTACCACTCGTCTTCGGCGTACTGCTTCTCGTACTTCTTCTCGATCTCGATCGGGTCGGTCGTATCGGCGAGGACCTGTTCGAAGAAGTCGATGTAGCTCGGATGATGCACCGGGTTGAAGTCCCACGGAGTGGGATGGCTCATGATGAGCACCCCTCCCTTGCGCACGAGCGGCTTGCCTCGATAGAGATTGAAGAAATAGCCCAACCCGAGCACAGCGACCAGGATCGGGTTCATCACCGAGTTCACGTTGTACGGAGAGATGTAGGGGAGGCCCATCGTCATGATGTCGGTCTGGCCCTCGACGGGCACGAGGTGCTGGGCGTACGTGTTTGCCGTGGTCACCTTGTGCACGGCTTCGATCTCGCCTGCCTGCACCGAGGTCAGTTCGTACGGGGCCTTCCAGTTATGAAAGACCCGACGCCGGGCGCCAGCAGACATGTAGTTGAGGCCACCCTGCATCGCCAGGAATTTGGCCCGGTCACGGCCGGTCCATTCCCACTCACGTTTCTGAAGCATGGAAAGCGGGCCGGTCTCGCCGAACGTGTTGTTGTTGATCGTCGTTTCGATCTGGAAGATCTTGACTCCTGCGTTACGGATGACATCACCCTGACGCCAGTTCTTGGTGTGCAGTTCGGAGTTCTCCGGATCCATGAACGAAGTGGACTTACGCATCGTGTCGACGTTGTGGTGGTGGCGGAGAGCGGTGTAACCGGACAGGCCGGTGGCTGTGCTCTTGTGACCACCATCCATCGACACGAGGTTGATGTTCACGTAGACGGTGAGATCGCTATCGACCGCACGCTTTGAGATCTGGACTTCTTCACCGTGGAGGGTCTCGCCCAGGTGGGTCATTCCATCGGGGTCTTCAGCATCGTGGTTGTAGAGACGTCCGCTCGGCGCAAACGCGTCGTAGACGCGATCGCCAACGGCGTGGCGAAGTTCGGCTTCGGTCATCCGGCGGTGAAGAGCGAGCGCAGCAATGATGTGTACATCGTCGACCCCAACCTCGGCGGCGATATCGAGTACGGCTTCGATGATGCGCTGGCGAACATCGGGCTTGCGCATCGGCGGAAGCGGCAGGCTGATGTCGTCGAAGGCAATGGTGAGTTTCATGTCGGGCTTCATCAGCGCCCGAAGCGGCTCGGAATCGATCGGGTTCTCGAGCGCATCGATGATTGCCTGGTTCGGGTTCTCTAGGCCACGGAGCGGTTCTGCGGGGTAGATGATGCGTGACCGACCTACGGGGAGTTTCTGCAACGTGAAATTTTCACCGTGGTGGAACAGCACCGGTGGTGTCGATGCATCAACATCGAGTACCAGACCAGGGCGAGGTGCTTTGCGGGGGCTCATCGTCTGGTTTTCTCCTTGGCAACGCCAGGGCTGCGGTTCATCATGGCGCTCAGCATCGGTTCGGCGAGAGCGCCGGTCCGCGGAGCGAGGGGTATGGGCCGGCTCGGGGCGCCGGACTGTTTCTGGAAGTCCTCGACCAACCAACCGCGCTTTCGGGCAATGCTGGCGAGCTTGGTTTCAGGGTTGACCGCCACGGGGAAGCCAACGGCTTCGAGCATGGGAAGGTCGCTGCTCGAATCGGCGTACGCCACCGACTCGCGCAAATTGATGTTGTGCTGCTCGGCGTAGTCGGTGAGCGCTTGATAGCGGTTCTCTGCGGTTGGCGGGACCGAGGTCATGCCGCCGGTGTAGCGGCCGTTGACCGATCCCATCCTGGCCGAGATGATGTCGTCGAATAGCGGGCGAATGGGTTCGATCACGAAGTCGAGAGCGCCGGTGATGAGCAGCGTCTTGTGGCCCATTGCCCGGTGGGCGCGAACACGGCGGATCGCCGCAGGAAACGACTTATTGAGTAGATAGTCGCTCAAGAGTTCTTGGGCGTCGGCTTCGATCTGGTCGACCTCAGCTCCCCGGTAGTTGCGATAGAAGCTCCGCAGGAAATCACTACGGTCCTTCCGGTCGAGCGCCAGCCAGCCCGGTCCTTGAGAGACCGCCTTCGCAGCGAAGACCATACGATCTCTCGGCGAGAGATTTCGGGTGGCGAGCCAAGCAAAGGACGTAACGACGTTCGAGGCAATAATCGTGTTCTCAAGATCGAACACGGCCATCTCCCGGTCGGGGGAGAGGACCTGCTCGCGAAGCCGGGTCGAGCGACTTGGGCCGATCTTCCTTCCCGGCGTGGTCTTTGCGCGCGCTTGGCGTACGACCGAAGGAAGGTGGACGTCTTGGACGTAGTGCTTCCAGTCGACGATGCGAGGATCGAAGGCAAAATCGGTCTGATCTTGGTCGGACAGTTCTTCCCAGAGTCCAAGAAGATTGTTCACCGCATAGAGGGCTTCGCACTCGGCGTAGGCCCCGTAGAGTTCGACGTAGCCGGATGCCTGATCGAGCAGTTCCTTCCGCGATTGCAGCTCCATGGCGTAGGCAGCGGTGCGGCCACGCAATGGCAGCTTCTCGAGCACTTGGTCGGCTCGTTCCAACCCGCTACGCGCTCGTTGCAGCTGTCGTTCGACTCGCCCACGACCAGGGAACTGCCAGGCCGCGACGGCGATGGGTTGGCCGAGTTCGTCGTAGATCGGGTTTCGGGTGAACCAATCTTCGGCGTAATCGACGAGGTTCTTGTAGCGCAATGGGTTGCTGCTACCTGACGCGACTTGCGTGACGTCGGGGCCCTCTTCTTTGGGGCCGCGTGCGGCAACGGCAACGATCGCAGCGACAACCATGTCGACTGGGATGACGTCGACCACACCTTCGGGTACGCCAGGGAACTCGCTGAGGAGGCCACGGGCGTAGGAGATAATGACCGGTTCGGCCATGCGGAACCCGCGGATCCATCCGGGAACGGGTTCGGCCCACGCCGACTCGATGATCGACGGGCGGACGATGGAGACAGGGACGTCTTCTCGGCGTTCGACGAGCGCGAGTTCGCCGAGGGCCTTGGTATAGGCATAGGCGTCGGGAAAGCCGAGTGACGACGCCCGGGCGCGTCCATTCTCGACCATCTGATCGGTGACCCACGCCTGACGGATGCTCTCGGTTTTCGCTGCGAGAGCCGGGGTTCCAACTGCTCCGAGTTCTCGCTGGGCCTCGGCTCGGAATTGGGAGAGGCGTCCGGGTTGTCGGCTCGCGGTCTCTTCGTCCAAACGGCTCCGCCGAGCAGCGTCGACTTCTCGTCGCCAGTCGACGTCGACGAAGAAGGGACTCTCGTCGACGAGTTGCTCCGGCGCAGCCCCGCGGCGACTGCCAGCCACGTAGCACGTCGAAACCGCAACAAGATGCGGAGTCACCCCCTGTTCGTTGCAGAGGTTGGCAATCCGTTGCGGGCCGAGGAGATTGACCTCGACGGCGGTGTCGAGCGGTGAATCGAATGAGACCGTTGCTGCGGAGTGAATGATGACGTCAGCGGTCAGCCATGTCTTGAGGTCGTCACCCGACAGTCCGAGGCCGTCGGTGCCAACATCGCCAGCGACAGCGGTAACCCGCTTTTCGCAATGTTCGGCAAAGGCGTCTTTGCCCATCTCTTCGCGCAAGCCGTTGAAGGCGTCATTCTTCAGTACGTCGCGAGTGACGCGCGCTGTAGCGCCTCGTCGACCGGGGCGTACCAACAAGATAAGTTCGCAATCGGGAACCGAACGGATTAGACGTTCGACGAGCGCAGTGCCGAGGAATCCAGTCGATCCCGTAACGGCGACGCGTTTGCCCGCAAGTTGTTCAGGTATCACAGACTGAGTTCTATCAGCCTTGGCCCGCGGTCTACCAATTGGTAGACGACAAAGTCGTGTCACTAAGATCACCGCTGTGAGCACACGCGAACGCATCCTCACGACGGCGCTGGAGTCGTTTGGCACGACCGGTGTCGATGGAACCTCTTTGGATGCGCTCGCACGCGAGTTGGACCTCGCCAAACAGTCCATTCTGTACCACTTCAATTCGAAGCAAATTCTCTTTCAGGCCGTCGTAGATGAAGCGGCCAACGTCTTTATTGCCGAACTCGATTCCGAAGTTGAGCGAGTCGACCCTGGCGATGTTCTCGCCCAAGTGGAGGGCGCAGTGCGAGTCGTGTTCCGCCTCGCCCTGCAACGGCCCGCCCTTCTCGGGCTGCTTCGTGAAGCATCGCGGCCGGGGTCGAGCGTCGCTGTGCAATTGACGGGCCGACTCGCCGATCACATCGATGCAGCCCAACGATCGCTCGAAGTGGCGCTGGAGGACGGTCGGGTAGCGGGAAGTAACGCACGTCTCCTGTTGTTCTCTCTATATTCGACAATCATGGGAGTCGCTACCGAAGTGGAGGTCATGAGGGCAATGGGAGTAGAGCCAAGTCTGCGAACGCTCGCCGAGCGCCGTACCGAACTTCTGCGCTTTCTCACCGCTGCTCTCAGC
>CAZBTI010000101.1:0-14002 GCA_964494395.1 uncultured Acidimicrobiales bacterium
GTGGTGTTTAGTGATGATCCTGAAACGGGCCTAGCCGGTCCTCGTGAGGTGTTGGAGACGTGGCCGAACACGGACTCGTTGGCCGAGTTCGGTGTTGGCGGTAGGGCCGGCACCTGTTCGCTGTTGAGACCTGACCCCCAACCGGGGTATCAGGACAAGAATGACGCTCGTTGGTGGTATGACGAAGAGAGCAGAGTGATTGTTTTCGATGATCCGACAGCGGTGGGGACGGCCTTTCCCGCTGATCCCGGTTACGTCCTTCCTGACCGCACACTCGCCTAGCGTGGAGGCCATGGATGTCCTTGATAACGGAGCTTTTCCGATACCGCCTGAGTTGGTCGTGGCGACAACCTCCTCACCGCTGACGGCCAGGTAGTCGCAGCAGGAAACCTCCTCTGGGACACGGCCCACCACGCCCCAGCATTCGACCTAACCGTTGACGACATCCACACCTACCACGTCACCGCCGGCGCAGAAGAAGTGTTGGTTCATAACGCATGCGACATCGAGAACGCTAATTTCGCCCAGTCTGCCGCGGACGATTGCTCAATCGAGTTAAACGACGCATTTTACGATCAACTAATTCGGGAGAGGCGAGAAGTCCGTCTCGCCAGCCCGATTGACGGCAACTTGGTCCAGGTCGACGGCAATTTCGCAGGTACGCCTACAGTCTTTGCGAGGAGAGCTAGAGGCCCTAGAGGCCGCCGGATATGTTGTTGACGGAAACTTTGTGAGGCCACCTGCATGACACAACTGCGTGAACACCTCGAAGGGTGGGTTGAGGATGGTGACCCTCTGGGGTGGACGGTTTGGGACGAGGGTTTGCGGGCTCTCGTTGATACCGCTGAGGTCGGCGGCGATCATCTTCAGACGACGAGCTTGTGTTGGGTCTTGACCGGTTGGTCGGAGGTGGCGGCAAGTCGAGCCGTCCAGACCGTAGACAAAGCTCTCGTCGCGAGTGCTCTTGCTGCCTTGATCGTTGCAGATCGTTCTGGTCGAGTTGATCGTCGCGATCTGTTGACCGTGGCACAGCTTCTTAGGAGAGCGGTTGCACTTTGTTCGTTCGACATCGATGAAGTCTCCGCAACGACGAGTTCACTTCCGAGCGTCGGCAAAAACGAAGAGCCCGTCCTCGATTGGTTTCGCCAGGCGGAAGGCATTCCCACTTCGACGCACCGGGAGATTGCGGAAGGCTTGGATTTCCGATTTGAGCGAGTCCAAGGCAGCGTGGATGTGGACAAATTGTTGCGGTGGGCAAATGGAGAGCCCTGAACGCTCTGGGTCACGATGTCTGGTAAGCGGCTTCGGCTAAGGCAATTGGTGCAGCGCGCGGCCGCTCTGCGTCGCCCATGCGCCGCAAGTTGTCGCAGTCGGAGCGGTTCCCGGCCTCGAACTCGCTTGCTCCGTCAGTCGAGTTCGAGGATCTCCCGATCATCGGTATCGAGATCGAGATCGATATCGGGTCCTTCATCGAGATCGATGTGATACTCGTAGGTGCCGTTTGCTGCTGCTTGGGCCTTCCGGCGGCGGTACCCGAAGAACTCGCGGCCGACGACCGAACCAAAGCTGAAGGCGAACGGCAACATGAAGATCGAACCGATGAGGAACCACGTCAGGCGGGACGGGACGAGGTCTGTCGATGGCGCGCCATCCTCTAGGCGGAAGTTGCGAAGGTCGTTCGCCCACTGGTTGATGCGGCCGACTTCGTCGAGTTCGATCGATGGGCCACCGAGGGCCAGACGATACGCCAGAAAGCCGGCGCCCAAGACTGCGAGCACTTCGAGAATTTGTTCGGCATCAGGAACCGACCACTTGGCTACTGGGTCGAGGCGATCGTTGCGCTCGAGCATGCCGCTCCATCGAAAACCGGCTGTGGCGAGGAAGGGGAGGGAGAATGCGGCACCGGTCGCAAGCCAACGCGACCCTGAGCCGAGAGTGCATTCGCCGGTGTCGCAGATGAAGGTTTCGTCGCCGAGTTGGGATCGAACAATAACGATCAGCACGATCGCCAGTACGGTGGCGAACGCAAGAGATTTCAACCGGGATTCAGTCACTGGATCGACCTCGGGGGTTCTCGACGTTGCTTCGGGCAAGCAACCGGTCTCATCTAGTGTGACATGTCACGCCCGGCTGGCGGTTCAATCCCCGCGATCTTCGCTTCCTCGGATAACTCGACAATCGACTACTTGGGGGTAGATTGCTCGCCATGACTGCACAGTTTCTCGCCGGTGGCCCCGTGGCCGAAGCCGTTCTCGCCGACGTTCAAACCCGCGCCGAAGCGCTCCAAGCACAAGGTGTCACCGTTGGTCTTGGAACGATCCTCGTCGGTGACGACGGCCCATCGGCCTCCTATGTGAAGAAAAAGCACGAGACCTGCGAAGCGGTGGGTATCACCTCCCACCACAAGGAGATACCGGCCGACGCCGGGCAGCAGGCGCTCGTCGATGCGCTCAACGAGTTCAACGCCGACCCAAACGTCCACGGATACATCCTTCAACTACCGCTCCCCGACGGATTCGATGCCGCAGAAGCGCTCGCCTTGATCGACCCGGCAAAAGACGCCGATGGCCTACACCCTGAGAACCTTGGCAAACTCGTCCTCCAAGAACCAGGCCCGCTGCCATGCACGCCCGCGGGCATCATCGAGATGCTCAAGTTCTACGACGTCGAGGTCGCAGGCAAGAACGTGGTCGTCGTTGGTCGAGGCACGACCCTCGGTCGTCCTATGGCGCTGCTCATGACCACCAAGCAACAGGGCGCGAATGCAGCCACCACGGTCGTACACACCGGCGTTCCCGACATTGCGGCCTACACCAAGGAAGCTGACATCGTCATCGCTGCCGTCGGACGTCCGGGCACGATCACCAAGGACATGGTCAAGCCCGGCGCGGTCGTCGTGAGCGGTGGCATCAGCTGGGAAGGCAAGAAACTGCTCCCCGATGTCAACGAAGACGTCGGCGAAGTCGCGTCGTGGATCACCCCGCGCCTCGGCGGCGTCGGGCCACTCACCGTCGCCATGCTCCTTGCCAACACGGTCGCTGCAGCAGAGCGAGCGCACTCCTGACCGAGGCCACAATCCTGCGCCGCGGCATGCGGCTAATCCGGCGAAGCTTCGCGTTGCACCCCATACCCCACGCAATAGCTACGACCGGAGCGATCGTCTTTGCAATCACGGTCGTGGCGCTCAGCCGCGCGCTTGGCTGGGTGACAGACACGCTCATCATCCCGGCGCTCGGAACGGGCGCCGCCGACGGCGGGGTCACCAACACGCAACTCGCGGTGGGCTTCTTCGTGATCTTCGGCATCGCGCTGCTACGCGGGCTCGGAGCCGTGGTGCGCCGCTACTACCTAGCCATGGCGGAGTACCGCACGCAAGGGTCGTGGCGCTCGCAGCTCTACTCCCAATACCTCGATCAACCACTGAGCTTTCATCGCTCAAACTCGACCGGAACCTTGCTCGCGCACGCCGACAACGACATCACCGTCGCAAGCATCGTGCTGAAACCCCTCGCCTTCGCGGTCGCAACCGTCGTCCTCGCGATCCTCGCCGTCATCAACCTGGCGCTACTGCATCCCTTCTTCGGCCTGGTTGCCTTGGTGGTGCTACCGGTGCTGTTTGTCATTAACCAGGCGTACTCGAAGCGGGTGGCTGGCCCGGCCGCTGAGGTGCAACAAGCGGTGGCAGAGGTAACGGGTGTAGCCCACGAGAGCTTCGATGGGGTGATGGTCGTCAAGACCCTCGGACGCACCGATGCCGAGATCGATCGCATGGATGTATCGGCGACCGACCTGAGGAGCAAGCGTCTCGTGGTGGGCAACGTTCGGGCCATCTTCGAGCCGCTACTCGAAGCGCTTCCTGAAATTGGGATCGTGGTTCTGCTCCTCGTTGGGGCCGGTCTTGTCGAGTCGGGGAACGTGACGACCGGAGAACTCATCGGCGCGCTGAGCTTGTTCAGCGTGCTCTCGCTGCCCATCCGCATCGTTGGCTTCTTCCTCCAGTCGATGCCGCCCTCGGTCGTTGCTCTGGAGCGCATCGACACCGTGCTCGATCTCGACCGCCCCGACGTGGTCGAAGCAAGCGTCACCGCCCTCGACGACGGCCCGCTCTCGCTCACGTTCGAGGGGGTGTCGTTCGCCCACGGAGACCATGTCGTGCTCGACGGCCTCGACCTCACGGTTGAGAAGGGTGAGAATGTCGCCCTCGTCGGGGCGACTGGCTCGGGAAAGACGACCCTCATCGAGTTGGCGGCTGGTCTCGTGCAGCCAACGGGCGGGATCATCTCGCTCGGCGGTGTGGGCTATGGCGATCTGCAACCGAGCACCCGCGCGAGTCGCCTAGGCGTGGTGTTTCAAGAGAGCTTCCTGTTTGCCGAGTCGATCGAACACAACATCACGATGGGCGACACTGCCGAGCGAGCCGACGTCGAGGCAGCGGCCCGCACGTGTCGCGCCCACGAGTTCATCCTCGATACGCCAGATGGTTACGACACCATCGTGGGCGAGCGCGGAGTCACCCTGTCGGGTGGGCAGCGGCAACGGGTCGCCCTCGCACGAGCGGTCTTCCGCAAGCCCTCGTTGCTTCTCGCCGACGACGCCACCTCGGCGCTCGACCCGAGCATCGAAGCCGAGATCCTCGACAGCCTCGACTCGACCACGATGACCGTGCTGATGGTCGCCCATCGCCTATCGACCATCGCGCTTGCCGATCGTGTGGCCTACCTCGCCGACGGACAGATCGTCGCCACCGGCACCCACGACGAGCTGCTCGCCCACAAGGGGTATCGCCTCCTCGTTCAGGCCTACGAAGAAGAAGCAAATGCCTGAGCTCCTCGACGAACAGCAGCCTCCGGCACTCGAGACGCTAGGCCGGGCATGGAGGTCGAGCCCCGAACTGCGTCAAGGCTTGGGCGTCACGATTGGCTTTGCCCTCCTGAGCGCCGCGGCTCGCCTCGTTCTGCCCGTGCTCATCCAACAAGCCATCGACCGAGGATTCCAAGTCGACCCGGTCGACGTGGGGTTCATCACCCGAGCCACGATCGCGGCCGGCGTGCTCATCGCCGTCATCTACCTCTTGACGACCGCCACCTACAAGCGGGTCATTCGAACTGCGGAGAACACGCTGCGAGCCACGCGCGTTCGGACCTTTGCCCACATTCAGCGACTCAGCTTGGCCGACCACACCGCCTCGAAGAAGGGCCTGCTCACGGCGCGTGTGACGAGCGATGTCGAGACGCTGGCGCAATTCGCGCAATGGGGTGCACTCGCGTGGGTGGTGAACTCGGCGCTGATTTTGGGAACACTCGCGGTCATGACCTTCTACAGCTGGCAGCTCGCGCTTCTGACGATCGTGGTCTACATCCCGCTATTCCCGATCTTGCGATCCGTTCAGGGTCGCCAGCTGCGGGCCTACAACGACGTCCGCACCAAGACCGCCGAGACCATCAGCCGCACCTCCGAGGCCGTGTCGGGAGCCGCAACGATTCGGGCGTACGGCTACCAGGATGAGGTCGGCCATCGACTATCCGAGGCGAACAGCGCGCTCGTCGCGTCTCAAACAAATGCGCACAAGTTCTTCTCGATTCTCGCTCCAACGATGGACTTCTTCGGGGGTCTCGCGACTGGCGCGGTCGTGGTCGTTGGCATCCTCCTCGGCCCGGACACGCTGAGCGCCGGTGAGGCCACAGCCTTCCTCCTCCTCGTCACGATCCTCGTCGCCCCCATCAGCCAACTCGGCGAGGTGCTCGACCAAACCCAAACCGCGCTCGCTGGCTGGTCGAAGATCCTGTCGATGTTCGACATTCCAATCGAAGTCGAAGAGCCAGTTCCGGGAATCGCACTCGATGTCGACGCCCCGGAGGTCGAGTTTCGATCGGTCGACTTCTCCTACCGGACCGGCGGTCAGGTGCTTCACGACGTGTCGGTGACGATCCCAGCCGGTTCATCGGTCGCCGTCGTAGGGGAGACCGGCAGTGGCAAGACGACGATGGCGAAGTTGCTCGCCCGACTCGCCGACCCGACTGGCGGCGAAGTTCTCGTCAGCGGCGTCGACCTTCGTCAGATCTCCGAGTCGAGCCGGCACTCGCTCGTCCGCATGGTTCCCCAAGACGGGTTCCTCTTCGAGACGAACCTCCGGGAAAACATCCGGTTCGGGCGTCCCGATGCCACCGATGCCGATATCGAGGCGGCGATCGAATCGCTCGGGCTCACCGAGTGGATCCACACGCTCTCCAACGGGCTTGAAACCCCGGCGGGTGAACGGGGCGAGTCGATCTCGGTCGGAGAGCGGCAGTTGGTCGCGCTCATCCGTGCCGAGCTCGCGAACGCCGGACTGCTCATCCTCGACGAGGCCACCAGCGCAGTAGACCCCGAGACCGAAGTGCGGATGGCCGGAGCGCTCGAACGATTGAGTGAAGGCCGGACGACGATCTCCATCGCCCACCGTCTTTCAACTGCCGAGCGGTCGGATTTGATCATCGTGATGGACGAGGGCCGAGTCGTCGAAACCGGCCCTCACGAACAGTTGGTCACTGAAGGTGGCATTTATGCGTCATTGCATCGTGATTGGGTAGGAAATACACAAGCGTCTTAGTGCGTTGCACCGAGTGCCACCCTGCATCACCTAGTTTTGGGCCTAGGAGACCTCTTCGGAAGTCGCCTAGGAGCAGGGGCAACCCGGCTATCTGGCGGGAAACACACTCGGCTTTCAACCGAGTAGAAAGAAGACCAACACATGTTTTCGATTATTGGCGCAATTATTGGTGGAGCGATCACCGGTGGTCTTGCTCGTGCTGTACTGCCTGGAGCCCAAGGCATTGGCTGGCCCAAGACCATTGGTCTCGGAATCATTGCCAACCTGATCGTCGGTGTCACCATCGGCCTGATCGTCGGACCGATCTTAGGCCTCATCGCCGGAGTCGGCGTTGGTGCTGGCCTCCTCTACTTCGCGATCGACAAGGGCTGGATGTCCCCGAGCGGCGAGATCAACCGCAACGTGCAGGACAAACTGCGCTAAATCTTCAGATTTCACCGCCGCACATGTCGTCAGATCATGTGCGGCGGTCTTTGCTGTTTTGGGAACGTCTCCGAAACTGGCCGGGTTTCGCTTCTTACGCCCACGTCGGTCGGTACGCTATTGATCGATCATCAATGCCCTAGGAGCAATCGTGAAGAGTCCCGTACGCGTCGCAGTCACCGGAGCCGCTGGCCAAATTGGCTACAGCCTGCTCTTTCGAATCGCTAGCGGTGAGATGCTGGGCAAGGACCAGCCAGTCATCCTTCAGATGCTTGAGATCACCCCTGCTCTGGGCGCCCTCGATGGGGTAGCCATGGAACTCAGCGACTGCGCTTTCCCGCTGCTCGCCGGCATGGTCAAGACCGACGACGCAAACGTTGCGTTCGGTGATGCCGACTACGGACTGCTCGTCGGCGCAATGCCCCGCAAGGACGGCATGGAACGCGCCGACCTGCTCGAGGCGAACGGCGGCATCTTCGGTCCGCAAGGCAAGGCCATCAACGACAACGCAAGCAAGGACGTCAAGATCCTCGTCGTCGGCAACCCAGCCAACACCAACGCACTCATTGCGCAGGCCGCAGCACCGGACCTCGACCCGAAGCAGTTCAACGCCATGATGCGCCTCGACCACAACCGGGCCATGACCCAGGTTGCTGAGAAGACCGGCACCACGGTCAACGACGTCACCAACATGACCATCTGGGGCAACCACTCGGCCACGCAGTACCCCGACATCTTTAACGCGAAGGTGTCCGGCGAGAACGCAGCGGCCAAAATCGACGATCAGGACTGGCTCGAGAACGACTTCATCCCCACCGTCCAGAAGCGTGGCGCTGCGATCATCAAGGCTCGTGGCCTCTCTTCTGCAGCATCGGCGGCAAACGCGGCGATTGATCACATGCACGACTGGGCGCTCGATACCCCCGATGGTGACTGGGTTTCGATGGGCATTCCTTCAGACGGCAGCTACGACGTACCCGAAGGCATCATCTCCTCGTTCCCATGCACCTGCAAGGGCGGCGAGTACTCGATCGTGCAGGGCCTCGACATCAGCGACTTCAGCCGCGGACGCATCGACGCCTCGACGGCCGAACTCGTTACCGAGCGCGACACCGTTTCTGGTCTCGGCCTGATCTAGGCGTCAAGGGCGCGAAACACAAAGAACGCGAGGGAAGCCGTTTTGCTCTTGGGCAAGGCGGCTTCTTCGCGTTACAGTCTGGGTGCAGGTATGGCGGAACCTATGACGCGGGTTCAGGAGTGGAAATAATCAATGCGTGCACGTTCCTTATTGACGTCTCTTTTCTCAGCAGTGCTTCTCGCGGCTGGCCTTATCCTTGCGATCGGTGTTTCTGCCGGTGTTGACGCTGATGAGGCTCAGGCAATGGACGCGAACCCAACGCTGCAAGACACCGCCCGGCTCCTCGGTTACATGTGGGGCGATGGCGAACAGATCGGAGGTGGGGTGTGGGACGTCAACGGTCCGAGCGGCACGTCGACACTCATCGAAGAACTCATCGACCGTCACGGCGGTACCTTCGTCGATCGCGGTCGACTCCAGTTCACGCTTCCTGCTCCATACAACTGGAGTGAGTGGACCTCTAGTCTCCCAAACAACTCCGCAACCGTTCGCGCTGCCGTCCAAGATCCGAACTTCCTCGCAGCGGTTCTCGAGACCGAAGCGTCGGTAAGCGGCCAGATCTACGACCAGAGCGTATGTTGCAACAACGGCTACACCATCGGCCGTCTAAACCAACTTCGCGATCTCATGGCCGACCAGGGATACAGCACCACCTCCCTCGATCGCTTCAACAACGTAAACAGCGGTCGCATCTTGATCGGCGCCTCCCAATGGGATGACCTTCGCCGCGATCTCAGCTTCGTATGCCCAGCTGAAAATTCGGTCATCCGTATCCCTGGTGGCACCGATCTCGGTCGCTACGGAAACATCGACTGGATCGGCGCCAACTCCTCGTGGGGAGACGTTGTCCGCACCGACTGTGTCAATGGCCAAGCCGTCTCCGATGTTGGCGCTCCGGTGGGCAACTGCTCTGTGTCTGCCTCTGGCAATACCTTGCGCATCGACTGGTCGTACAACCTCGGAAACGTCGTGATCCGTGTCGATGGTCAGTTCGTCGAGACCGTTTCGGCTCGCGATGGCGCGTGGACTGGTCAGGTGTCGAACGGTACGCGCAGCGCTGAAGTGCGGGTCTTTGCTTTCGGCGAACAGGCCAACCGCAGTTGCGGTTCGGTTAACGTCGGTGGTGGCGGTGGCGGCGGCGGAGCAACCCCGCCGAATGGACAATGCGTCGTCGCTGCATCCGGCAATGGCGTCTTCGTCGACTGGGACAACTTTGGAGCTTCGGACTACAACGTGCGCCGCAACAACGTCTGGGCGGCCACCGTGTCTGGAACCTCTGCAACCGTTTCTGGCTCGACCAACGATGCCTGGGTCGTCCGCTACCGAGTCAACGGCAACGTCATCGACGTTCCGTGCACCGGGGGCGGCGCAGCGCCGGCCAACGGAGCATGCACGATCACCAGCCTGAACGGTGGGGTACGTGTCGACTGGCCAGGCGTTGGCGGAATCGATGAGTACCAAGTTCGTCGGAACGGTCAGTGGATTGCCGAGTCAGGACAGAGCCGCTTCGACGATGCCGCTGGCTCGACCCGTGACGACTACGAGATCCGCTACTTCACACGCGGTCAGCGCAACTCCATCTTCTGCGGCTAACCCAGAATCCTCGACTATTTGAGGAACTTTGACGTTGTGTTGTCGGCCAACACTTTGCCGTTGGTCTGACAGCTCGCGCAGTAATTGATCGAGTACTTCACGTAGGCGACTTCGCGGATCGTGTCGTCACATACCGGGCACGGAACGCCTGTGTTGTTGTGGACCGCCGATGGCCGTTTCTTCGATGAAACGATTTCGGTTTGGGCCCGCTCGAATTCGAGCGATCGGGCAATGCAGTGGCCGATCGCTTCATGGAGGGTAGCGACCTGTTCGCTGTCGAGTTTCGACGCCGTAGCGAACGGTGAGAGCTGGGCGTGGTGGCATACATCGTTCGCGAGACGTCGACCGATGCCAGCAATGATCCCCTGACGGCGAAGCAACCCGTGGAGTCGCATCGAGTGTTCACCGAGTATGTCGGCGAGGTCATCGACCGTCAGCGTGTCGACGTTCGGCCCAAGCTTTGAGAGCGGTTCAACACCATCGATTTCTTCGCTGTTGTCGAAGACCCAGATGCCTGCCCTCTTGTCGGTGCCGGCCTCGGTGAGCAAAAGCGCTGTGCCGTCGTCGAAGGTCCATCGGGCTTGCCCACCGCGGGGCTTTGCCGTCTGCGACTCGTCGGGGCGAAGCCGGCCACCCTGCATGAGGTGGATAAGGAAGGTGGTGTCGTCGAACACCAGCTTGAGATACTTGCCTCGCGTTGTAACCGAGCGAAGCGTTTGCCCGTGAGCGGTTGACGGATCAGGCGAGAACGTCTTGAGCACATAGAACGTGATCGGCCGAAACTTCTCAAGCGTCTTGCCGACCCAGTCCGCCGCGATTCGTTCGCCATGGGCTTGGATCTCACCGATCTCGGGCATGGGTTTCTCTGCTATCCGCCGAGCAAGCTGGAGAGCAGCGGACCGTGCTCAAGCAGCTTGTTGATGTCGCCGTCGATCGAAAGCTTGCCCGTTAGGAACGCTCCCTGAGCGTGCAGTTCGCCCGCTCGGATAGCTCGGGCAGTCTCGGCATCTTGTTTGATCACGATGTCCGGACCAGCCGATGCTCCAGGGTGAACCGAGGCCGAGCCCTTGGCGAGGACGAGGTGGTAGTGGCCAACGACAGCGTCGTTCTTCGTGATCACCTGTTCCAGCGTAAAATCCACATCGCTACCGATCAGGCTTGTGTCGATTCCCTCCACGGCGTTCGCCGTCTGTTGGGCGTAGTCATCGAGCGACTCGTTCTCTTGCATAGGTCTAGTTTGCCTGTTCGTGGAGGCTCGGCGCACACCGTGGGCCTAGTCTCAACTGCAGTGACATCGCCACCGCCCACAGAGAGTGCGAGCCCGATTGGCTCGGAGAGCCTCCACGAATCAACCGGTCACCCCGACTGGGTCGAGGTGTGGGACAACTGGTTCGTGATCCCCGAAGAGGGGGCTGGAGGGTACGTCCGGCTAACGATTCGTCCGTTCGATTCCACCTGTTGGTATTGGGGTTCGCTCATTGGCCTCGGCGGCCGTTCGCTGATCACTGTTCTCGCTGACGATTTGCCAATGCCGAGAGGTCGATCGATGGAGCTTCGAGGCCCCGGCATTTGGACCGAGACCACCGTGCTCCGGCCGTTCGAGCACCTCACGACCGATCTTGAAGCGTTCGGCGTGTCGATCGATCACCCGACCGCAGTGTGGGAGGGGGCTTACGGCGATCGGGTGGCGGTTGGGTTCGAGTTCGACTGGGACACCGACGGCGAGCCAGGGCCGTCACCAATTGCTGGTACGACTGGTTACCGACTCGTCGGCCAGATGCACGGCGAACTTCTGCTCGATGAGAGTCGCTGGGAGATTGAGGGCATTGGCGTGCGTGACCATTGGTGGGGAGTGCCAGACGAAACGTCGTCGTGGAATGCATGGGCAAGCCGTGATGGGCAGCTCGTTCACTCCGACGGCGGTCGCCTCGATACGAGTACTGGTATGGATATCAACGCCATCGTCGCAGGGATGCCTGTGGGAGAGATCTATCCCGGTCTGACCGTTGCGGGGTGGGCGCCAGCTGGTGGAGCGGGGAGGAGGCACGCTCGAGCCCTTCTCGTCGATGAACGGGGCGGTGGCTGGCTGGAGATCATCCGTTAGGCGTCTGCAAAGACCGCTAAACGATGTCTTATTTTCATCACTATATTTTGCCGGATTTTCAGCAGTTTGCTTATCGACTTCTTGATTGAATGGCCCTTCTCGCTCGCTAACATTATTTGTAGGGATCGCCGAGCGGACTTTGAAATCGGTAGACAGGATAGGACAGGGCATGAAGGCTAGATATGAAAACAGCACCGACGGGTCTAGCCCGAGTGATGCTGCTGGGTCTGGTACTTCGGACAGTTCTGCCGAGCTACCAGCTGTGCGTTGGGGACGCATTCAAATGGTCTTGGAGAACCAAACCGCGCTGACCGACAAGTGGCTAAAGAGCGATCTTCAACAAAGGCCCGACTAAGGGCCCCTGAGGGGTTCTTACGCGTTAACCGACTGAGGAGCTGGAGTTTCGCTCTCGGGTTGAGCAATCGCACTCACAGCGACAACGATCGCTGCGGAAACAACTGCGGCGATCACCGCGGGAATCCAAGGAGCTCCATTTGGGAGCTCGAGGCCGGTTCCGGGGATGATCTCTTCGGGTTCGATGATGCCCACACCATTCGGCCATGGCCAGAGCACTCGCAGTGAGCCGAACATCAGACCGATGAGCACGGCCATCACCTTGTCGTGGTACGTCTCGAGCAGATGGTTGAGGAACGAAGAGAACAAGGCGAGGCCAACGATCGCGCCGACTCCGACGAGGGCAATGTCGCCGATGATGCGCTCGTCGACTGCGTTGAGCACGGCGGCGTACATGCCGATCATCAGGAGGATGAACGATCCCGAGATTCCAGGAAGGATGAGCGCGCTCACTGCGAGTGCGCCCGAACCAATAAGCATGAGGGCGTTTGGGTCGGCCACGGGGCCCGATTGAAATCCGAGAATGATGAACAGCGCAAAGGCTACGACCGCCATGATCATCACATGTGAAGAGTTCGGGTTCTTGAGTAGACCTCGTGCGACGACGATCGAACCGACCACGAGACCAAAGAATAAACCGGCCATCGTTTCGGCATGATCGTGGAGTAACGTCTCGATAATTCCCGAGAGCAGCAAGACTGCGCTGAACACACCGGCGACCAGTGGGATCAAAAACAGCCAGTCAACAGCCTTCAAACCGTCGATGAATCCCGTGAAGTCGCCCTTCACGAGTTTGCCGAGCGCCTTTGAGCCGGTGCTGACCGCAGTGATGAGATCGTTGTAGATCCCGAGGATCAACGCCACCGTTCCACCGGACACACCGGGTACAACATCGGATGCTCCCATAAGGAAGCCCCGCACGTATTGGCCAAGAACGCGAGAAACCATAACTTAAAAGAGTATCGGCCCGCCATGATGAGAATGTGAATCGTTCGACTTCAGATACACCGGAACTTCGTCACATTTCGAAGCGAGTTGGTAGTAACGGCATAGAACTGCACACCGAGGCGCTCTGGAACGATGCCGATGAAACTTCCCCGGTTTTGTTCCTTTCTGAGGCCGAGGAGCCCAGCAGTCGGTGGTCTGGTGAGTTGTTGACGGCGCTCGCCGAGCGAACTGGAGGGTCGATCTGGTTCGACACGCGAGATATCGGCCAGAGTTCCTGGGTCGATGAACCGTATGGAATCGAAGACCTGGTGGTCGACGCATTGGTGGTGCTCGACGACTACGAGGTGACCTCAGCTCACATCGTGGGCCGGGGGATGGGCGGCCAGATCGCCCAACAGTTGGCGCTCGCTATGCCCGAACGAGTTGCCTCGCTCACCCTCATCAGCACGACCCCTGGTCGCCGTGAAGAGTTCGGAATGCCAGAAGAGTGGTTGATCGACAAGATGACCGAGCGTCTTTTCGCCGGGGCCCCGGACGATGCTTCTCAGTTGCCCGAGTGGGTGGTGCAGCAGTTGGAGTGGTTCAACGGCCCGGTCTTCCCGTTCGACCGGGAAGCTGCACTCGACCGCATCATGGCCGAAGTCGAACAAGGCTGGCGCGGACCGAACGGCCACGGCACCGCCGTCGTCGAGGCAAGAGACGTTGCGGACTACCTGGTCAACATCACGATCCCGACCCTCGTCGTGCACGGAACCAGTGACCCGGTCTATCCAGTCGCCCATGCCCAGGGGCTGGCCGACCTTTTACCGCAAGCGCAACTCGTGCTGATCGAAGGCATGGGCCACGAACTGCC
>CAZBTI010000102.1:0-13745 GCA_964494395.1 uncultured Acidimicrobiales bacterium
AACGCCGCTGTCAATCGCACAATTGAACTCCTCGGGCCGGGCGATTGGCAGTCTCGAATGACAGCCGAACAAGAGGCTGTATCGCGTGGGAACCTAAGCAGGGAGGCCGAGCGCTCATCGTCGGGCCCGATGGTTCCGTTCTGGCCGCTGCGAGCAGCACCTCACCAGGGGACCATGAACGAGCCTTTGCGAATGGTGAACGAACACCAGAGTCTGCGTTCGCCTCCAGCACTGCCGAGGACGAGTGACTCCTTCTACACCGCGTTGCGGTTGCGGAAGGCTTGGAGCAACGGCACTCGGGTGCCGATGTTGAGCAGCGTGGTTCGGTATACCTGGCCAGCAAAGCGCAGCATGAGCGGCGCCGAGACGGCGAGTATCGCGAGCGACACGATGGCCTGCCACAGCGGTGGGTTGGCGGTCGCTTGCCGGAACGGCACGACCACCGGTGAGGTGAACGGGATGAACGAAGTAATCGTCACCACGATCGTGTCGGGGTTCGCAAGTGACGACATCGCAATGCCGTAGCCGATAACCAGCGGAAGCATCACGGGAAGCTGAGCAGTTTGCACATCCTCCTGGCGTGACACCGTCGACCCAACCGCGGCGAAGAACGATGCGTAGAAGGCATAGCCCAACAAGAAGGTGATCAGCAGGAGCGGCACGGCACTCCAGACACCGCTCGGGATCTCGATGTCTTGCACTGCAAGGAGCCCAACCGCCAGACCGATCACGATGATCATCAGCTGTCCAAGCGCTAGGGTTCCCAAGCCGATGATCTTGCCGGTCAGCAGCGTGGCGGGCTTGATGTGGCTCAACAACACCTCGACGACACGGGTCGATTTCTCCTCGACCACGCCCATCATCAGGAAGCCTCCCCACACGGTGAGGAAGAAGAACATCGAAAGCGTCGAAACCGCAGCGGTGGCAATGCGAATGATCTGCTCGGTGTCCTCCCCGTCGAGAAAGCGCTCGCCGACCGGTAACTCCGCGAACAGACTGCCTAACTCTTGGTCGCTCAGACCTGTTTCGACAGCGCGCTCGCCGAAGGCGACCTGCTGAATCGTCGTGCGGATGAAGACGTCGGTATCGCCGAACGGCATTGTCTCCCACACCAACTCGTCGCCGGTGAAGAGCACTTCGATCTCCCCCTCATCGATCAGCGCCTCGCCTTCGCCCAGGCTGGAAACCTCGAACACCATGACATCAAGATCCTCGGTTCCAGCATCGAACGCATCTGCGAACGCCACCCCATCGCCGGTCACGCCGATAGCGATCTCGGTTGGGCCAGAGTCGCCTCCGGTCACGACGGTGATGCCGACCGATGCCGCAATGACACCGATGAACAGGATCACGGTGAGAATTTGAAACGCCCGAGTACGAATTCGAGTGACGATCTCTCGCTTTGCAATCTGCCAGATCATGACGCCACCTCCGCCGGAGTCGGCGCAACGGAGTCGGAGAACACTTCAGCCAAACTCGGCGGCTCAACCGACAAGGTCGTCACCGGACCAGCCGCCACGGCGTGCGCAATATGAGCGCCCACATCATCGGTAGCGGGAATCGTCACCTCGGCTCGACTGCCCGTGAACGAGGCAACGTCTCCAGACAGGGGCTGCCAATCGCCCACATCGTCAGCCCACTCGACGACGAGCGACCGGCTCGGTGTCGCGAGGCGCAGATCTATCGGCCGACCCGCAGCGACCTCCCGACCGTGAGCGATGATGATAACCGAGTCACACAAGCCCTCGACGAGGTCGAGTTGATGCGATGACAGCAAGATCGCCGCTCCCGCAGCACTGCGCTCGTCGATGATCTCCTGCATAGCTTCGGCGGCGATCGGATCGAGCCCAGCGAACGGCTCGTCGAGTACCAACAGCTCGGGGTCGTGCACCAGCGACACGGCCAGTTGCACTCGCTGCTGGTTGCCGCCTGAAAGCTCTTGGACCAAGTCGCCCGATCGATCTTCGAGGCCCACCCGAGCAATCCAATACTCGGCTCGTTCAGTAGCCGCCTTCTTGGTCAGGCCTGCGAGCCGACCAAAATAGGCGACCTGTTCGAGCACACGCATACGGGCGTACAGGCCTCGCTCTTGGGGCATATAGCCAATCGTGTTGCGCACATCGGCAGTGATTCGTTCCCCATTCCAGGAGATCGAGCCGCTGTCGGGTCCGACGATGTCGAGGATCATCCGCATCGTTGTGGTCTTGCCCGCACCGTTCGACCCGAGGAACCCAATGGTCTCCCCCGGCCGCACCGTCAGATCAATGCCATCTACTGCCCGAAGGTCGCCGAACGACCTACGGAGATCTCGTACTTCAAGTCCCTGCCTCATGACAGCAACGTAACGCTGCGCTGGCTACTGGTCCATCGGCCGCAGCGCCGATCCGTCACCTCATCCCTATGGATGAGACCGGTTGACTCAGTCAGTGGATTCGCTCTCGCGGAGTTCGAGCGTGTTCGCCAAGAACTCGGCGGTCTGGCGCCATGCAATCGCTTCGGCCTGACCGTCAAAGGCCGCGTGGCCCTCTTCGGCAAAGCCATGCGCGGTGTTCTCATGATGTTCGAATCGGAAGTCGAGACCGGCCATCTGCAAGCTGAGGCCGAGGTCGGCCACCTCGAGGTCGGAGACGATGTCATCGGTCTCAGCCCAATGGCCGAGGTAGCTGGCCCGAGCGGTGTCCATGGGAATGTTCTGACTGCCGTAGTAGGTAACGACAGCGCTGACCTCTTCAAAGAGCCGGGCCGACACCCAAAGAGCCCACGACGCTCCAGACCCGTAACCCACCACGCCAATGGGTGCGGTCTTGTCACGCGCTGCCCGGCGCAAAATCCCCAAGCTCGATTGCACGAGCGACGCGTTGACGTTGACATCCATCTCGGCGAGCGCCGCCATTGCCTTATCGTCGTCGGTGTAGACCTCGCCATCGGCCAGATCGGGTGCAAGGACGGTGAACCCCGAATCGGCGAGTCGGTTCGCCGTGTCCTTCGTCTGCCGGTTCAGGCCCCAAAACGAGTGCAGCAAGAGAATGCCCGGCCCTGGTCCTTCTTCTGGCGAGATGAAATATCCCTGCCCCGCGCCTCCACTCACTGGTCGGAAAGCACAATCGCCTGAGCCACAAAGGCCCGCTCACCATCGTGGGTGATGGCCGGACTTCCCGCGAGCACGTACCCCTCGGCGAGCGCGTGAGAAACCCGCTCGCAGAACTCCGACGTGTCGGGTCCGGTGAGCAGTCGATACCGCAACCGCCCATCGACGGTCGCATCATTTCCGGTGGTCGTCATGGGACCATTCTGCCCGCCATCGCTCTCGATTCCCGCGAGGGCCAAAAGATACTGGACGGTCTGCTCACACCGCTGTCTAGGATGTCTCCATGAGCTACGCAGGTGACCTCACTCCAACCGAAGCACATGCGCTCCTCACCGAGCGCGACGACGCCATCCTCGTCGACTGTCGCACCCGCGCTGAGTGGAACTTCGTTGGCTTTCCCGACATAGAAGACACTCGGTTTGTCGAGTGGACCACCTTCCCCGAAGGGGCCCGTAACGAGAACTTCCTCAAGGACGTCGCGGGTGGACTCGGGCCTAAGCAACCAATCGTCGTCATCTGTCGTTCGGGCGCACGGTCGGCGGCTGGCGCAGCTCTGCTGACCGAGGCTGGTTTCACCGAGGTATACAACGTCCTCGAAGGCTTCGAGGGCGACATCGACGAAGATGGGCATCGCACCGGCGGCTGGCGCGGCGCAGGCCTGCCGTGGAAGCAGCGCTAGGAAACACCGTGGACGAACAATTGAATCCGGCCCCTGCGGTCTCCGAGGCCACCGCCCTCATCCGTGGCGGGATCAACCGCACCCCATTTGACGAAACAGCAGAACCCATCTTCCTCACCTCGGGGTATGTATATTCCAGTGCTGCCGAAGCCGAGGCCGCGTTCGCTGGCGAACGCGATCGCTTCGTCTACTCCCGCTACGGCAACCCGACGGTCGCAATGTTTGAGGAGCGCCTCCGCCTCGTTGAAGGATCGGAGTCGTGTCTGGCGATGGCATCTGGCATGGCCGCAGTCTTTGCCGCCCTCACCTCCTACCTCAGCGCCGGCGACCGCCTCGTGTCGTCCAGCGCGCTCTTCGGCTCGTGCAGCGTCATCGTCAACGAAATCCTCCCCCGACTCGGCATCGAGTCCGTCCTCGTGGACGGCACCGACCTCTCCGAATGGGAGGAGGCCCTCTCGGCACCCACCAACGCGGTGTTCCTCGAATCGCCGTCGAACCCCGGCTTGCAGATCGTCGACCTCAAGGCGGTCGGTGAGATGGCCCACGCCGCTGGCGCCCTCGTGATGGTCGACAACGTCTTTGCCTCGCCGGTCTTGCAACGACCACTCGAACTCGGCGCCGACGTCGTCATCTACTCCGCCACCAAACACATCGATGGAGGTGGGCGAGTCCTCGGTGGGGCCGTGCTGAGCACGCAGCAGTTCTGCGACGATCACCTGATGCCATTCATGCGTCATACCGGCCCCTCGCTCAGCCCGTTCAACGCGTGGACACTCTTGAAGGGCATGGAGACGCTCCGCCTTCGCATCGATGCAGCGTGCGCGACCGCATCGATGATCGCCGACGCACTGCAAGACCACGGCAAGCTCACGAGCGTCCTGTACCCCGGCCACCCGTCGCACCCCCAGTACGAACTCGCAATGTCGCAGATGGAAAAGGGTGGCACCGTCCTCGCGATCACGATTGACGGCGACAAAGAGCAGACCTTCAGGTTCCTCGACTCGCTCCAACTGTTCGACATCTCGAACAACCTGGGCGACTCGAAGAGCCTGGCCACACACCCGGCCACCACGACCCACCGACGCCTCGGCCCCGACGGCCGAGCCAAGGTCGGCATAGGCGAAGAAATGGTCCGGCTATCGATCGGCCTCGAAGACGGCCAAGAACTTCTAGACGACATCCTCTCCGCCCTCGACGCGATCTAACCGCCGAATCGGCCCAAAGGACCCTGCAGTTAGGGCTAGGCCGCTTTGGACTCGGAACTCTTTTGCAGCAGTGCCGGGATTTCCTCGGCCTCGACCGGTCGGAAGAACAGGTAGCCCTGCGCAAAATCGCACCCGAGCGTCCGTAGTACCGCGTACTCTTCGTTTTCTTCGATTCCCTCTGCAATAGTGCGAGCGCCCAACGCCTGTGCGAGTTTGATCATGGCGTCGGCGATCTCCCGTTCGCGAGTGTTGTCGTCGAACCGAAGCGGTTGAACGAAGCTGCGGTCGATCTTGAGGAAATCAAAGTCGTAGCGGCTCAGGTAGCTGAGCGACGAGTATCCCGTGCCGAAGTCGTCGATCGCCAGTTTCACCCCGAGCCGTCGCAAGGCTTTGACCCGGTCGGCCATGAAATTCGAATCGTCGAGGAGTACCGACTCGGTGATCTCGATCGTAATTCGGGTTCGGTCGACTCCTGTTTCGCGGAGAATGCTCTCCACCCGCTCGAGAATTCGATCGTCGCGCAGCTGGTGTGCCGACATATTCACGCTCAAGCTGATGTCGCCCAAGCCTCTCTTGGTCCATCCGGAAAGATGGGTACAGGCGCAGCGGAGGGCCCAGTCCCCTAAGTCGACGATCATGCCCCCCGACTCTGCGATTGGAATAAATGTGCCCGGACTGACGTCGCCGAGTGTCTCGTCGTGCCAGCGGGCTAGCGCCTCGAGCGAGACGATTTGACCGGTGTCGATGTCGACCACCGGTTGGAAGTTGAGCCGCAGTTCCTCGTTCTTGATAGCAGTGCGCAGCCTGTTGCGGATCTCGACCCGTGACGAAACCTCGATGCCCATTTCGCTCTCGAAGTGGAGCAACGCTCCACGATGTGTCTTTTTGGCCGAGTTCAGCGCTGTGTCCGCCTGACTCAACATTTCTAGAGCGGTGCTCTCGCCGCTGCTATCGATCGCGACACCAGCGGTGGCGCGCACGACGAGCGATCGCCCATCGATGTTGATCGGCGATTCGATCAGCGACAGCACACGCTCGAGCAGTACATCGGTTTCATGTTCGGTGTAGCCGTTCGGAAACAGAAGACCGAACTCGTCACCGTTGAGTCGGGCCAAACACTCCTGCCGTCGTCCACCATCTCGGATCCGAGTTGCAATCTCGACGAGGACCCGATCGGCAAAGGCTGTTCCGTACCCCTCGTTTACCAGACGAAAATCGTCGATATTGATAACAGCGAGTGACACCGACGAACCGAGAACCGATGCCCTTCGAATTGCGGCGTCGGTACGCTCGATGAAGGCCTTGCGATTGAGCAGTAGCGTCAAAAAGTCCGTTGTTTCGGCGTCGGCGAGATCTCTTTCCAGGCTCCGCTTCGCCGTCTCATCGGTCGCGGTCATGACGATGCCGTCGATGCCTTCGACGTTTCGCAGGTCGCTTAGGACACAATCAAGAAGCCGGACGTCGCCGTCTGAGCGCACTGCGCGCACCTCAAAGCTCTGACCTGACGCGCCGCCATAGATGAAAGAGCGGACCCGTTGAAAGGCGAATTCCCAGTCGAGGTCGTAGGTCGCCCACGCGAGTGTCCGTCCAACGAACTCCTCTGTCGGATAGCCAAACAGGCGGTCGACCGACTCGGAAATCCACGAGACCTTCGCCGTGTGGGGGTCGAGAACGATAATCACGTCTGCTGAGTTCTGAATGAGAGCTCGGAAGCGTCGCTCGTTTGCGGCGGTGAGCGCTGCGGCCGCTGCTTCGGATTCGAGTTGAGCTGCCTGACTTCGAGTCTCGGCGAGTCGGACAATTCCGCTGCCTTCGCGAAGCAAGGTGTTGATGAAGCGCATTTCCTTCTCGTTGACGGGAGGTCCCGTTAAGACGAGGGTGTCTGCTTCATCAACTCGAAGCTCTTCGGGCAGAACGAAACTCCACGAACCCGTGAAGTGTGCCCCCAATGCAACGTCATGTTCGGGGAGGAGGGCGTCGAGTGAGCGCCGCAATTCAGTCCGTACGTCCTCAACCGAACCTTTGGTTGGGAGCGTCGCGATCGAGGATGCGAGACGTCGTTCGTCCTTCACGGTTTGGGCGTGACGCCGTATCAACCTCACGATTCGAAGCGCAACGACAATCGAGAGCAACGCGCTCAGCGACCCAAGTACGAGCACGTCCACGCGTGAGAGGTCGTTGGCAACAAGAATGATCGAGACGGGCGCAACAATCGCCGCTCCCACCAGGAGCAGACGCAAAAAGCTCTCGGTGTACTCGCCCTCGACTTCACCGTTGAAGAGCCTATGGATCGTGTCGTGACGTGCAGCGGCCAAAGCAAATCCCGAAACGAAAGGACTCATGGCTACGGTCAGCGAAAGACCATTACCCGTTGCTAGCGACCACGCCGCGGCCAGGTCGACCACAGCAAGGGCGCCGATGGAAGCGCCGAGTAGGTAGTAGGCGTGAGGTCGTGCGCCCGGCGTGGCGGAAATACGAAGGAGGACGACGACCGACAGGACAACGATCACATCAAACGGTGCGTTCGTCAGCCTGGTAGCGACCGAGATCTCGTCATTCTGGACAAAGCCGCCGTAGAACGTCACCCAACTGACGAGCGCGAGCGCGTTCGCGAGTGCGATGCCATCTAGCCATGCATCAAAATTCTTCCGAGTGCTTCTCTGCCTATGAAGCGTAACGAGAAGTCCAAGCACGATCAGGTAGGCGGGAAAATGAAGAAGGTCCGCCGGCGAAGGAATCGGGAACTCCTGACCAGACATCGTTCCGTGAATGCCACGTACAGCGATGCCTGCGGTCAAAAGAAAGGCGGCCCAAGCAAGCCACGGCAGCGGTGATGGAGAACCGGTCTGCGGTCGTTGGACGTTGGCCTTGATTATCAGCGCTGTGCAGACAACCGACCAGGCGAGAACTATTGGTCCGCCGACCTCAGTCGGCGTAACGACGGCGATCATTGAGGGCACAGCGCACCAAACGGTGTATTTGAGTACACGCTTGGAGTCCGTCACAGTATTGTTTTCGGCGGAAAATCAACAAATTTGAGGAAATTAAATTGCGCTAATTCACGTGGTGGTGGAACTCGATATCGGGGCCGAAGGAACGGGAAACAGTCGCTCCATGCCACGAGCGAGCGATGCGCCCCAATTGAGAAGCGCTTTCGCGTCGTCGCCCGACTCTTCGAAGATCTCTTTGGGAGAGAAGAACCCGAAGACGCAACCCTCGCCCCCAATGTCTCCAGCATGGACCTCCGTCATATGGACATCGCCAGCAACGATGAAGTTGCGGAGGCTGTCCGTAATGGTGAAGACGGGGGTGATCTGGCGATCTGTCACCTCAAAACCAGCTCCCAGCAAAATCAGAATCTGTTCCGGGCTCGCCCCCTCGGCAAGGAGAAGACGCGTGTTGTCGACGATTCGAGCTTCGCTAGACAGAGACTGAAGGTGCTCGTTTTGGCTGATTGCGTCCGGTACGTCGCCCCACATCTGGGAGGACATGAGTGCGTCCACGGGTTTGCTCGGTCGGCTGAGGCGGGTACCGGCGAGGAGTTCGCCAGACTCGGTATGCAAGAGAAGATAGACCGTGGACGCCCCCAGCTCGTCGTAGCCGTCGAGGTCCTGCTCCCCATCGGGTATGTCCCGCCAACCGTTTTTTCGCATCGTCACTGTCCGAAGATCGATAAAGGACTGTGCTTCTGGCGTAATGGGTTGGTCGCACTCAAAGACAGAAAACTTGAGTGGGCGGAGGTCGATCGTTGGGCGATTACGGTCAGTGCTCATAGTGCTAACTCCACAATTCTCACATCGGCCGCCGTTTGCCTGCGATTGACGTTAGGACAAACTGCGCGACCACAAAGTGTCGGGCTCGCTTCGAAACAAGTGCCAATAGTAGCGCAATAGGTGCATCGAATTGGTCGAAACCCGTCGAGCTCAGGGGGCTGCGAAGCGTCCCGAGACCTCAGGTGAGAATCGGATGGAGCCAGTCGAGGCTGAGACTCCGAACCTAGGAGCCCGAGGCTGGCCCTTCTTCGCGGACCTTGTCGACCTCGGCCATAACGTCGCGCAACCGACCGATCCATTCGTCCTCGTTGTCAGCGACGAGGCGTACCGCCCACGCAACCGCTTCACTGCGAGAACGGGCTACACCTGCATCGATCAGCGTGTCGAGCGTTTGACGTTCGTCGATGTGGAGCCGACTCATGACCGGGACGCTCGCCATCGTGAAGGCGGTGTGGGCGTCACCGCACGTCACCGCCCACGAGACATGGCGTTCGAACTTGTGTTGGGCTCGGTCGGCGATCGCCATCCGTTGCTCTCGAGTGTCTTCACGAAATGCCTTCGTCCGTTCGCTTGCGGCGAGTTCTTTGTCGTCGCCCTTGGCGAGCTTGGGCATTGGGAGGTCGCCGGTGATGACGATTTCATCGCGGTCAAAGACCACGTCGACCGGACTCGTGAACCAGTCGTCGGGCAGGTTGCCCGCAAACCAGCTCCGAAGGGTTTCAGTCGACACGTCTACAGGGTCGTGTTGGCGCCCTCGGCGCCCCTTTCTTCGGCCTCCGGGACCCCCAGGACCCCCGCGCCCCCTTCCGGGTCCGCCGTGTTTTCCATTGGGCTTTCCACCGGGGCCGCCTCGCTTCTTCTTATCCATATGATGTGCTTTCATTCGTTTTCTCCAGATTGAGTGTACTTGTAACAGTTATTACAAGTGAAGACAGAGAGTTATTCCGTGTTCTACCGATTTTCCTGTCGCGGTTCGCCGACGCGGGTATCCTGACGCCATGGCATCGAAGCAACTGTCCCAAGAGACGTACGACCGCCTCAACGAAGAACACGTCGACCTCACCACCCGCGGGCGCATCGATATCGCTCGCAAGATCGAGGTGGCACGTGAACTCGGCGACCTCTCGGAGAACGGCGACTATCACGCAGCCAAAGAAGAGCAGGGAAAGATGGAGGGACGCATCATGTTCCTCGCCAAGACGCTCGAAGAGGCGGAGATCGTCGAAGCTACGAACGACGGAACCGTCCAAACCGGCACCGTCGTCGAACTCCGCTACGAAGGCGACGACGACACCGAGAAGTACTTGTACGGGTCGATCGAAGAGCGACAAGAGGGCATGGAGAACCTCTCCCCCGGCTCTCCACTCGGCCAGGCACTCGCTGGCGCCCAGGCCGGGGATAGCGTCTCGTTCGAAACGCCGGCTGGCGGCACGCTGTCGGTCGAGGTGGTCAGCGTCGGGTGAATCCCGGCTGGACCCCAACATACGATCTCGGTGAGTCGATCGAGGTCGAACTCCCGGGTAGGGGCTCGACGACCGCTTGGGATTCCGGCGACCCCGGGAACGGTGAGAACACTGACGCGGTTCTTGAGAACACTGACCCAGTCCTGCTGCTGCACGGCTGGAACATCGACGCGCCGACCAACTACGGCTTTGCGTTCCCGCACCTGCGAACGAAGCGTCGCGTGGTCATGTACGACCAGCAGGGACATGGCCATGGCCCTCGCCACGACGCCCCCTTCACCCTTGAGGCCGTCGCCGGTGACGCCATCACGGTCCTCGACAGCCTCGGCATCGAGCGTGCAATCATCGCTGGCTACAGCCTCGGTGGAGCCGTAGCGCAGACCGTCGCCCACAACCATCCAGACCGCTGCAGCGGCCTCGTCCTCTCCGCGACTTCCGCCCGATTTGCCGAGACTCGCAAGGAGACCGTGGAGTTCAAGGCCCTCGCCACTTTCGCCCGCCTCCTCCGTCGCGTTCCCGCCGCTGGTAGGGCGCAGTTATTCGCCGCCATCCTCGCGGTCACGACCCGAAAGTATCCGGCGTGGATTGCTGAAGTCGTACGCAACGGAGACCCGATCAATCTCCTCGAGGCCGGCGCATCCCTCGGCACTTTCGACTCCACGAGTTGGACCGAACTCGCCGACCTGCCCACGGCATTTGTTGTCACTGCGAAGGACGAGATCGTCCCGCCGCCGCGCCAGGTGCAACTTGCGACTGCTCTCGATGTCGAGTCGATGCACAACGTCGATGCGGGCCACGAAGTCCCGATCCTCAATAACGAGGCATTCAACACAGCGTTGGCAGATGCCATCGACGCCGTGAGCAACGAGTCACACACAACAGAGCAAGCAGGTTAATGCTCTGACGGTGGACCACACCGTTACTAGTCTGATCAGCGTGGCACACCCGAAACTCCTCTCGATTCTCGCGGTGTTCCTGCTCGTCCTCTCGAGTTGCGCTCCCCGCGACGGGGACGACATTGGATCACCAATCTTCAACGGAACCACACCGGATGGAGTCGCTGTCGAACCTCCCATTTCGACACTCCCAGCGCCAACGATCAGCGCAATTCGCGTCCCCGCCGACGCCTTCTCGGTCCAAGAAGCAGTCGATCAAGCCCAACCTGGCGACCTCATCCTCCTCGACCCCGGCGTGTACACCGAAGAGGTCATCATCAGCACCGACGACATCGTCATTCGTGGCCGGGACCGCAACACCGTCTTCATCGACGGTATCCATGCGCTCAACACCGGCGTACAGGTCAATGCAAACGGCGTTGCAATCGAGAACCTGACCGTCCGCAACTACCTGGTCGACGCAATCGCAGTGGGTAGCCCAGTCCTCCCATCACCGGTCGACCGCTTCCGAGCGTTTCACGTGACCACGTCGAACACCGCCCAAAACGGCATCGCTCTGCGAAACGTCACCAACGCCGAGGTACAACAGGGCTGGCACTCCGGCCACGGCGAAGCGGGAGTGCTGGTCGATAGTTGTCTGCAGTGCAACACGCTCATCACCGCAACGCTCGCCGAGTTCTCCGCTCGAGGTTTCTCGGTGGTGGGCGCGCAAGAAGCTGTATCGATCACCTCGGTCACCGCACGAAACAACCGAGCAGGCATCGTTATCGAAGACGGCGAGGTCAACGCAACGAGCGGCGTGACAGTCGCAGCAGCCATCATTCAGAACAATGGCTTCAGCCAATCCCCAGTGAGCAACCCCGCCAACGACGTGAGCTTCGGTACCGGCATCCACGTCGGTGGCACGACGAACACCCAGATCATCGCGAACCGCATCACCGGCAACACCAACGCCGCGGTTTTGCTCTCACAGAATGTGAATCAAACGTCCGGCAATCCAGTCGGTGCAAACGTTGAGCGAAACGCGATCGTCGAGAACCTCGCCCAGGACATCGTCCTCGCCTTCCGAGATGCGACGGTCGATCCGAACCTCTGCGTGATCAACAACGGTGAGGTAGCAATCAGCCCCGATGGCGCAGCAGATGCAGCGGCATGCGGCAGCACGCTTGCCGCCCCCGATTTCGAGTGGCCGGTTGGCACGCACGACTCGATCGAATATCAATTTGGTCCAGTGCCCCCAACGATCGACGGTATGGCCGATGCCGACACGGTCGGGCCAGCACCAGCGGGCGAAGTTCTGCTCCCCGACCCAGCAACCGCCGCCATACCGGAGGCATAACCAGAACCGTCTGCTACTCGGGTGCGCTCTGGTAGTAGTTCTTCTTCGGCCGCTTGGGCTTTGCGCTCTTGCCCGCAGAGCCCTTTGGCTTGCGTGTGGGAGGTTTCTCCAGCGTCGCGATCATGATGAGGACGACGATCAAGATGACACCGATCAACACAAAGAACCACACCTGCGTCGGCGGTTCTTCAGTGGTGAAGACCACACGGAACTCCTCGGGCTGATCCCCATCGAGGTTCCAGATAACGATCCGTCCTTGAATCTCATCGCCGTTGTGATCGATGACGACGTTGGGTGCGTTGATGCGAAACTCACCCGGATTCCATCGCGAATTGGAGAGCTCTCTTACGAGGTCGGGGTCGTCAGTTGCGAACAAGGCCTCGTTGACGGTGCCGAGCGAGGTGAAGATGACCTCGGTGTCCTGTTCGTTGAGTTGGGTTACTCGCCCTGGACCAGCGAGCAGCGAGTTCATCTCCTCGACCGTTCCCGACCAGCTCACATCAACCGTTCGACGGTCGGCCTCTCCAGTCCCGACGAGCGACACGCGGTTCGGGTCGAGTTGGTAATCGAATGGCAAGTCGCCAATTTCACCCGTACGGATCGCTTGATCGATCTGCTCACACGGGTCGCCGCCCCAGATTTCTTGCTGCAGCGGGTCGGTGCATACAACGATGGCCTGCGCCGCGAATTCGACCGTGCCATCGGCTTGCACGCGCAGTTCCTCGATGTACCCATCGCACGCACTGAGGAACAGTACGGCGAGGAGAAGAAAGCTCAGGCGAAATCGCATCGGTCCGAGTGTTCCATGGAGAGTGTTCCAATGCACGTCGTAACGAGCCATGGTGACACTTCTTACACACGCTTTCTCTGAGACACGACTCGCCGCATTCATTGTTCGAGCAACCCTGCCAGTACACTCCCGTACGTCAATCGAGCCGAAGTCCGGTGTGAATCCGGCACTGTCCCGCAACGGTGATGCCACCTCCTCTACAAGGGTGTGGCGAGTCCGGTCGAGCTGGGTCGACACTCAACTTTCAACCAACGCCCTCGAGGAAGGGGCTGGTCGAGCACGGTCTCCTGTGTGCGATCAGCAAGGAGACCCATCGTGAATACGCAATCGTCCAAGTCGAGCTTTCGCTCGCTGCTGAAGCTCATCTCGCTTCTACTCACTCTCACTCTCGTCGCCGCCGCATGCGGTTCCGACGATGCTGTCACCTCGGTCGCCGCTGAAGCAGCCGACGTAGTCGATGGCGAAGAGGAGGCCGAATCTGAAGAAGAGGAAGAAGCCATGGAAGACGAGGA
>CAZBTI010000103.1:0-11455 GCA_964494395.1 uncultured Acidimicrobiales bacterium
GTCGTCGTCGTAGGCGCTGCAGTCGTTCCTGAGGTCGTGTCGGGAGTACTTTGGTCGGCTAGGACATCTGAGCTGCCGTCAATCGCGCGGCCGGTAGCAGCCTCGTTTTCCGCTGCTTCGTCGTCGTCATCGTTGTTGTCGTTGTCGTCTTGTTGACGTTCCGCAGCCGGGAGCGTAACTGGGGTGCGCTCATCGGCCCGTTCAGACCTGGCAACTTGCCCAGCGGAGCGCACACCCTCTACGACGGTGACAGCGGCAGGTTCGTCACGAGGGAGTTCGTCATCTGCACCAGCAATGTCCTCTGCGCCAGCATCGCTGCGTGCGGCGACAGGTTCGTCGATGTCGTCAGCATCGATTGTCACCCCGAGCACTCCTGCATTTGATGCATCATTTTGCACATCGGCGGCTGTAGCGTCGGCCGCCGACTCGGGTTCACGAGTGGATGGGGAGCTGAGGATCTCGTCCGATGTACCACCGGTTTCGATCCGATCTTCAGAGATCTCGTCGAGCACTTGTGTGTCGCCACTAGCGGACTCGACAGACTCCCCACTGTTCCACAGTGTTGCCGTGAGAGTTCCGGCGAGAACGACACATACGAATACAGCAGCAGCAGCCAGCCACGCGCCCAACATGGGACCGTCGTCGTCATCATCTTCGGAGACATCCAGAGGCGCGGCGTACGAAAGTAGCTCAGCTTCCTCTCCGATCGGTGTGCCCGCATTGCTCACCACTTCGCCACCCACGACTTCACCACCCACCGCACTGCCAGAGGACGGAGTTGAGTCGGCCCTGAAGAGTGGTTCAGCATGTTCGGCAATGCTGAACGGCAGGATTGGATCGAGGGCCGGCAGCGAATCATCGTCAAGAATCTCGTCGATCCTGTCGCGAAGTTCTTCAGCACTTTGTGGTCGGTCCTCGACCGCTTTCGAGAGCGTGTCGCCGACCAGTTCGACAACGACCGGTGGCGAAAGCTCACTGAGAGCCACCGTCGAAACATCGTCGTGAAGGACAGCGAGGATCATCGCCGCTGGCGTCATTTCTTGATCGAGAACGAACGGGGCCTCTCCGCTTAGCAAGGCATAGGCAAGGCCACCAAGGCCGTATACGTCGGTCTGCTCAGACGGCTTCGCCCCATCGAGTCGTTCCGGGGCGGTGTATGCGGGAGTGAACATCTGGGCAGACATCGACGCCGTGGTTCCCATAGCTTCGGCAATGCCAAAGTCGGCGAGGAACGGTTCGCCTGCAGAATCGAGCAGAACGTTGGCTGGCTTGATATCGAGATGGAGAATCCGTCGACTATGCGCTTCAGAAACGGCGTTCGCAATTTTCCGCACCACAACGAGAGCTTCACGCCACGGAATTGGACCGTCAGAGATTCGCTCTTGCAACGAGCCACCATCGAACAACGGCATAACGAGGAACGGGTCACCGCTGGGGGTGGTTCCGGACTCGAGGATCGGCGCGACATGGTCGAGCAACTCAAGACTCGCCATAGCGTTACGTTCACGCTCGAAACGGCGAGTCACCGTCGGGTCGCCGCCCCCTCGGAGCACTTTGACAGCTACGACATCGTCGGTGTTGGAGCGCCGAGCGCTATAGACGTGTGCATTGCCACCCGAGCCTACGAGCGAGAAATCTTCGTAGCCTGAAATTTCCACGCGACACGCCCCATCACCTAGCCGCCCAAACTGAGTATGAACCATCATCGCGCAAATTTCCAAGGGGGCGGGGGAACAAACGCTGGGGAGCGGTCCCCACAACGTTGTTCTATCCCATGGGACGCAACCGAATTGGGGAAACGAGAGCGAGGCGTACCTTTTCGCCATTTCGCTTACGACGCACGTGTGGGGTACGATCACCGAGGCGGGCGGCTACCTAGGTGTTCCTGATCCATAGGATCGGACTCCCTGTTTCCAAGGAACTACGTGACCTTCGCTACAAAAACTCCATCCCAACGCACGCAACGAGTTGAGCGTCCGCTCGTGAAATTCTGTATGGAGTGGATTCCCAGCTATCGGGAAGCGTTCTACACCAAACTTCAGGTCGCCCTCGACGCTCGGGGGATCGACATGGAGGTCCTGCATGGTTCTCCGCCGGCGAGTCGCCGAGCGAGGAAAGATTCGGTCGCCCCGCCGTGGGCAACGTACATCTCCAACAAGGAGCTATCGGTCAAGGGCACCGAAGTCACGTGGCAGCCGGTGTTCAACGCAGCGAAGGACGCTGACCTCATCATTGTCCAGAACGAGGCGGCCCTGCCCTTCACCTATCTGGCCATGGCACACCGTCGTCTCGGCGGTCCACTCGTTGCAATGTGGGGCCACGGCGCGCACTTTAACGAGGCAGAAGCCAACGCAGCAGCCGAGGCCGTTAAGAGGCGCGTTGCTCCGCACGTCGATCACTTCTTCGCATACACGCAGCGCTCCGCAGACATCGTTGCCGATCTGGGGCTTCCGCTGGACAAGATTTCGGTCGTCAACAACTCGCGAAACTCCGACGCCAACCTCCAAGACACCGGCCAGGTCGACGAAGAACTCCAGGTGCTACTCAGCGAAGTTGGCGCCCGGTCGTCCCACGTGGGTTGGATGGTCTCTGCGCTCGACGAATGGAAGCGCCTTCCTTTTCTCGTCGACACACTCGACGAAATCCGCTCTCGGCTACCAGACTTTGAGTTCTTCGTGCTCGGACAAGGCGACGACTCCACAATTTCGACAGCGGCGAGTTCTCGACCTTGGCTCCACGCCCTCGGACCACGCTTTGCAGCCGATAAGGCGGCCGTCGGCGAACTCGCCGACGTCACGATTCAGCCTGGCCTGATCGGACTCCACGCCATCGACTCGTTCGCATTCGGCACACCGATGGTGACCACTGAACATCCGGTTCACAGCCACGAATTCGATTACCTCATCGACGGGCAGAATGCTCTCGTACTAGCCGCAGGCTCTAGCGCCGCCGAGCTTGGCGCAGCAACCGCCGAACTCCTGACGGACCGTGGACGGCTCAGCTCGCTGCAGACAGGATGCGCGGCAAGCGCTGGCGTTTATACGATCGAGAGCATGGTCGAACGCTTCGCAGATGGCATCGAGGCGGTCATCGACCGCCGAGAGTAGAAGGACGGGCGGCTATAAGGACCCGGTACCGACCTGGTCTTTCAACTTCTCGACAAACGCGGGCGGCCACAGCAGCGCCGACGCTGCCATGTTTGCCGCCCCTTGAAGCCGATCGCCGCCAAGCGCAAGCTGTCCACCTTTGCGGAAATGGATCCGAGAGCGGTCGCGAAGCTGTCGTTTGATCTGCACGTGTGATGGGTCCAACGCCTCGGCCTCACGAAACTCTTCGAGTGTGGGCTCGATACGACCTTCAAGTCGAGCCGAATGTGAGGCTGCGACATAGCGAACGGTTTCGTTCTGCGCCTTCCAGTTCGCCGACGACATCGAGCCTTGATGTATTCGGAACCCAAAGTTCCTCTCGGGAAGCGAGATCACTGGCCCGTGAAACGACATTTGCGAGAAGATTCGGTTATCGAAGCTCTGCGCATATGGCGCCTCAAACCCACCGATCTCTCTCATCAAGTCGGTCCTGAGCACCGAGCCTGGCCATAGCAATTCGTACGACTTCCCGGTCGCGTGGAACGCTCGCCACTCATCTACCGTCGTTGGTCCGAGGTCTTTGTTCGAACCCATAGTCGGAAGATGTGAGTCGCCGCCGATGCGACGAGCGAAGGTCGTCACGACGGCTGGTTCGGGATCGGTATTGTTGAACGCGTTGAGAATGCTCGGAAACCTCGGCGCAAAAACGACGTCATCGTCACCCATGAAGTTCACAAGCGGTGTGGTGACTCCCGCAAGGGCATGGTTGTGCGACGCATCGACCGTGAGCATGTCCTCGAGGTGCTCAAAGCGAGTCGGACCCTGCCATTGACCTGCGAGCTCGATCGTGCGTTCGCGGGTTGCTGACGGTGTGCCGTTAAAGACGATTTGCAGTGACGCTCCAGCAGGCGTGGTCTCGAGAAGACTCCGCAAACACGCGTCGAGGTAGTCCGGCCTATCGACCGTGTTGATGTTGACGGTGAGATCTTCGATCCCGTACTTCATCGCTAGTCGGACTCACTCGCTAAGCGGCTTCGAATCGCCAAGTCCTGAGCTGCTTCCATGCTCGCCACATCGTTCAGGTTCATGTACTCGCCGTCAACATCGAAAGCGCCGACGTTTTGGCCGTGCCGGATGAGGTCATCGACGAAGGTGACGAAGTCGAGGCTTGGACGACCGGCGTCGAATGCTTCCTCGAGTTCGCCCATGACCTCGGGACGGATGAGAAAGGTCGCCATGCCGAGGAGGTTGTTAGGTGTCGAAACAGGGTTCTCCACCATGCGAACAATTCGGTCGCCGTCACGTTCCACCGAGAAGTTCTTTTTGATGAGTGCTGGATCGTCGACGGGCTTTACCGCAACAGCAGCGCTAAAGGTTTCGAGGTCAACATTGGTGATATCGCCAATGTTGGTGTTGAGGTAGAACTCATCGGCCAACGTCACGAGGCCGTTGCGACCAGCCATGAACGGCTTCGCAAGCAGCACCGACCATGCCCAGCCTTTGTCTAGGTGTTGGTTGTCGACGTAGTGGATGCGGACGCCAAAGTCGGCCCCGTCACCGAAGTGCTCACGGATGGTGTCACCCATGTAGCCGAGGATGATGACGATCTCTTCGATCCCCATCTGGTCGCGCATGAGATCGACATGGCGTTCGAGATTTGGTTTGCCATCGATGAGGAACATGCCCTTGTGCAGCTCGTAGGTGTACGGGCGGGCACGAATACCGCTGCCGGCCGCTGGGATGATTCCGATCAGATTTTCAGACACGTGACTTCCTAGTCGGTGAGGGATTCGAAATGGTCATTCACTAGGGCCAGCAGGTCATCGATCGTCGACAACTCATTGCGCTCCGCCATTAGTTTCTTGCTCAGTATCAGGTTCTTGATCTCGAGGTCGGAACGAATATCAACGTCTTCGATATCTCGTATATCTGCAACGCCTGCAATGCCTAGGGTACGGCGCGCCATCGAGCACGCAGCAAAGCCAGCAGATTCGCGGAGAAGGTCGACCATGAACTCCTCGCGTAAGGTAGCGAACTCATCGGTGGTCAACAAGCCGTCGATAAGCATCGTGGAGTCCGGAGCAGCAGCCCAGAGTTCGTCGAAGCGTTCGCTGAAGGTGTTCCAGATGACTTCGATCTGATCGATGAGCCAGGCCCGATATTCCGCTCCCCCATCGCGATACAGGTGCGAGGTGCAGGAGAGCAAGAAGTTAGAGATGACCTTGCCAACGTCAAAGCCGAAGGGTCCAAAGTAGGCAAACTCCATGTCGATGACGTAGCTGTCGGTTTGGTTGACCATGAGCGATCCGCTGTGCAGATCGGCGTGAAGCAATGCGTCGGTTTTGGCTACGAACAGGTCCTTGAACGTCAACACGTCACGCTTGTACTGGCCATCGGTATGGATGTTCTCTCGCGCCCATTGCTCAGTGGCCGGATTGGAGTAGTTCGATTCGTGTTCCATGTACGGGAACGTGAAGATGAACTCTTCGGTGAGCTTGCACAACTCGGCGTTCAGCGTGAACTTGTCCATGAGCTGACGGCGTTCTTCGCTCGACATAGACCATGCGCTGGTGCGGAAGAGCGTCTCTGCCATGAAGATCCCGATGTGCTTTGCGACATCGGGGTAGATAATTCCGTCGATCATCCCCATGCGGAGGATGATGTGATCGTCGAGGTACTGCATGACGAGCGTGCTCATCTCCTCGTCAGCGTGGTGGATTTTCGGCACAAGATCGGGGACGAGTTCGTTGTACATCTGCAGAGCGCGGATCTCGTACGTCATACGATCTCGTCCGAGAGGCCACTCTTCTCCGACCATGCGCAGATAAGGAACCGCTTGTTTCACGATCACCGAGCGCGTCGCATCGGTTGGGTTCGTCACCCGGTAGACGAAGTTGAGGTTGCCGTCGCCGATCTCGAGGATCTCGGGGTTTGGTTCGTCGCCGAGTATGTCGACGACCGCGGGAATTTCCGCGAGATAGCCGGGAAGCGAGTCGCGATCGAGGATGCGATACATGATCGGCCTAGAGAGCGAGGGTATCGGCCCTCAGCGGTACGTCAGCGTCGTGCAGCTCAGCGAGTACCGCGTCGTGCACGAGACCGTTGGAAACGAGAAGGTCGGTCTTGTCGAGCGTCCACGGCTCCCCGTGGAAGTCGGTCACCTTGCCGCCAGCTTCGAGCGTGCAGAGCACGCCTGCGGCGACATCCCAAGGAGAGATGTTCAGCGTGGTGAATGCGTCGACGCGTCCTGCAGCGACCATGTAGCACTCGATCGCCGCAGAACCGATCTTGCGGAAATCCTTAATCTGCTGATGAAGCGCGTACTCCATCTCGGCGAAGCGGATGTTGTTCTTCTCGCCACCGGGGCAACCCACGACGTAGGTCTTTTCAAGGTTGGCAGTGTTCGAAACCTTGACCGGCCGGCCGTTGACCGTGCAGCCCTGGTCCTTGCGGGCAACGATCATCTCTTCGAGGAACGGCGAGAAGATCACACCGGTGATCGGCACGTCTTCGTACGCAAGGCAGATGGACACTGCGAAGAAGGGGTTGTGGTTCAAGAAGTTGCTGCTGCCGTCGAGCGGATCGATGATCCAGGTGTACGGACTGCCGTTGTCGATGTGACCTGTCTCTTCGGTGAGAATGTTGTGGTCGGGACAACGAGACCGGATCAGATCGATGATGATCTTGTCGGCTTCGTAATCGTTCGAAGAGGTGATTTCCTTCGACAGTGTCCGGTTGGCAACCGAGATGATCTCGTCTCCAGAGACCGAAGCTTGGTGGTTCCGGAAATTTCTCACGAGCTGTTGTCCAGCTAGCGTTGCTGCTTCTACGGCTACATCGGCGAAGTATCGCACTGGCCCTCCTCAAATAAGGCGTCGCCGTAACGTATTACCACAGATGGACCCCTTGCCAAGGTGAGTGCGTGTGCAAAATGACACCCAGCGCGCGAGACACTCCCCTAGTTACGGTAAATCAACGGTTTTGAATAACACGTAGCGTGAATTTTAGTTTGGAAATTCCTACCAAAACCACGGACTTGCAACTAGTTCTCTCTTAGAGTCCAAAAATGAACGCTTCCGTTGCCTCAAGCACTTCGACGATGGTTTTGGCGTCACGAAAGCCATGACCCTCTCCAGTGAAGAGATGATAGGTAACGGGCACCCCGTTGGTGCGAAGTGCCTCGACGATCATTTCAGCCTGGCTCGGCGGCACGACCTTGTCGTCCTCGCCCTGGAGGATCAGCATCGGCACCGTGATCTCGTCTGGGTACGACACCGGAGAACGGTCGAGATAGGTCTGTTCGTCGTCGGGCCACTCCCCTACAAGACCATCTAGGTAGCGCGCCTCGAACTTATGGGTGTCGGATGCTAGAGCTCGGAGATCGGTGACCCCGTAGCGACTGACCCCGCCACTAAACACCCGATGTTTTGCAACGGCATTTAACACCGTCAGGCCACCAGCACTACCACCTTGAATGATCATCGACTCAGGGTCGACCCGGCCCTGATCGGAGAGGTGTTGGGCTACGGCTACACAGTCGACGACATCGGCAACTCCCCATTCCCCGCGGAGTTCATTTCGGTAGTTGCGGCCGTAGAGAGTTGACCCGCGGTAGTCCACCGCAGCGACCGAAATCCCCCGGCTTGTCCAGTAGCGAACAGAGAGATCGAGTTGACGCCGAGCGGCCGCCGTTGGACCACCATGAACAAGAACGAGCAAGGGCGGTAGGCCGTCGACGGTCTGGCCATCGACGAGCGCTGGTTCGTAGAACAACGCATGTGCCTTCGTGCCAGCGGGAAGTGAGCTATCGATCGTCGAGCAATCGACGGTGATGAGTTCGGGCTCAGCGAACAGTGAGGCTGGAAGGCCGAGGTCGCGAGCGTTAGAGAGCCGGGCCGCCAGCTTTCCGTCGTGCACCCAGACCGCGGGTTCCTCGTCGTAGGACGCTCCTACGTAGGCAACCCGACCGTCGGCGAGCGAGCGGATGGAACTGACCGAGGTATGACGATCTTCGACATAGCCGTTCGGAAAGCCGATCGTGTCACCCTTTGGCGTTCCGGCAACGACGACGATCCCGTCGGGGGTTTCGCACCAACGTGACAACCCAAACACCCATCCAGGAGTAGCGATTTCGAACTCTCCCTCGATCACCGGCGTGACCGCACCGGTCTCGGTGTTGATGTCCACCAGATTCCACCAGTTCGAACGATCGCTCACGGCGAGAAGGTGCCCGTCCAATGTCCAGTCGGCCAAGACGATCGATTCTGGCTCACTTCCCGCGGCTTTGAGCTGGCGAACCGTCGGCTCGGGATCGCCATCGAGCCATTCGGGTTCGATGAGTTGAAGTTCGGTCGAGTCCCACGGCATGTTCGGGTGGTCCCAAGCAACGCAGACCAGTTGACCACCCATGCCAAAGCGTGGCGATGCGTAGAAATCGTGAGCGCTCAACAGCACAAGTTCGGTCCCTTGGCCGTCGGTGCTGACCGCGACCACTTCGTTGCGCACCTCGTTTCCCTCGGGGCCATCGTGGCGTTCGCGAACGGCGACGAACCACTCTCCGTCGGGGCTCAAACGGCCGTCGGCGTATCGGTAACTCGAGGACGTGATCTGGGTTTCTTTCCCTGACGCGATGTTGAGTATGAAGACCTCACCGTTACGGGCGTCATCGGCGTACACGAGTTGTCCGTTGGCAACCCACCACGCCCCACCGCCGTACTCGTGAACCCGGGTGCGAACGTTGACCTCTGGACTGGTGACCTCCGCTATCTCAAATGTCCCGGTGTTCGTTGACCGCCAGGCCATGATCGCAACCCGACCAGCTTCGGTCGGACGCGACTCGGACCAGTACACATCGTTTCCGTCGGTGATGACCTCGGAGATGCCGACAGCTCCTGTAACGAGGAGTTCGGCGGTAATTGGAGAGCTGATCATGGCCAGACTCTAGTGAACGTGCCCCATTGCCGGTCAGGCGAGGAAATCGACGATTCGCTGGACGCCTTCGGTGAGGTCCTCGTCGCCGAGGGCGAATGACAGTCTGGCAGCGCCACCGATGCCGAAGGCTTCGCCGGGCACGATTGCGACATTGACGTCTTCCAGCAGGGCTGCGGCGAGGTCGAGGGTGGAGTCGATCTGGTGTCCGTTGATCTGTCGACCCAACACGCCCTCGAAGCTCGGGTAGGCATAGAAGGCCCCCTGTGGCTCGAGGATCTGCACGCCTTCGATGCTCGACAGCATCGAGTACATGGTTTGGCGTCGGCGGTCGAAAGCCGAGCGCATCTCGTGGACTGCGTCGAGCGGACCGGTTACCGCTGCGAGCGCTGCTTTCTGAGCGACGTTGTTGACGTTGCTCGTGAAATGGCTTTGCAGGTTGGTTGCTGCTTTGATGACATCGGCCGGAGCAACCATCCACCCAACGCGCCATCCCGTCATGGCGTAGGTCTTAGCGACACCGTTGACGATGATGCACTTGTTTGCGAGTTCAGGAACGAGCGTGGCCATGGAGTGATGTTCGTTGTCTCCGTATACGAGGTGTTCGTAGATCTCGTCAGCGATGACCCAGATGTCGTGTTCGACGGCCCACTCGCCAATGGCCTTGATCTCTTCTCGGTCGTACATCGCCCCGGTGGGGTTCGATGGCGAAACGAAGAGCAGGGCCTTGGTCTTGTCGGTGCGTGCCGCTTCGAGTTGTTCGACCGTTGCTTTGAAGCCTGCATCGACGGTGGTGAGAACCGGAACGTGCCGGGCTCCGGTGAGGGCGATTGCCTCGGGGTAGGTGGTCCAGTACGGCGTAGGCACGATCACTTCGTCGCCCGGGTCGCAGATCGCAGCGAAGCTGTTGGCAACCGCTTGCTTGCCGCCGTTCGTAACGAGGACGTTGGCTGGCTCACAGGAGAAACCGGAATCGCGGAGGGTCTTCTCGGCGATGGCTTCGCGAAGAACGGGCAGTCCACTCGACGGCGTGTATTTGTGATTCGCCGGATCCGAGGAGGCCGCGATCGCTGCGTCGACGACCGCCTGCGGCGTTGGAAAGTCGGGTTCACCAGCGCCAAAACCGATGACCGGTTCGCCGGCGGCTTTGAGCGCCTTTGCCTTGGCGGTGATTGCCAGCGTGGCTGATTCCGCAATAGCGCCGATTCGGTCGGAGATACGAGCACCCATGGAGACTCCAATGTTGTGACAGATTTGTGAGCGACAACGTCGGGATCGCTCAGTTTCACTGCGAAGATATCGGGATGGAGAGCATCCCAGACATCACCATCCCGCCAGCTATGCTTCCGAAGGACGGACGATTTGGATCCGGACCCTCAAAGGTCCGTTCAGAGGCCGTCACGGCTTTGGCCGATGTGGCCGACGATTTCCTCGGAACAAGTCATCGTCAGGACACCGTGAAGTTGGCCGTCGCAGCGCTTCGCAACGGCCTATTGGAGATGTTCGATGCTCCCGATGGCTACGAGATCCTCCTCGGCAACGGTGGCGCGACCTTGTTCTGGGATGCTGCGACGTTTGGCCTCATCGAGGATCGGGCTCAGTTCCTGGTATCCGGTGAGTTCTCGAGCAAGTTCGCAAAGGCAGCGAACCTCGCTCCTCATCTCGGTGAGCAGCAGGTGATCGAGAGTGCTCCCGGAACTGCTCCAGCACTCGAGGCCAACCCTGACGTCGATGTCTACTGTTACCCCCATAACGAAACCTCGACGGGCGTGTCTTTCCCCGTTGAGCGCCCCAATGCTGATGGGCTGGTCTTGGTCGATGCAACGTCGGCTGCCGGCGGTTTGCGTTTCGATGCAGCAAACACCGATGCCTACTACTTTGCGCCGCAGAAGTGCTTAAGCTCAGACGGCGGTTTGTGGTTGGCGCTCTGCTCGCCGGCGGCGACCGAGCGGATTGATTCGCTTGCGGCGACGAACCGCTGGGTCCCAGAAATTTTGAACCTGAAGACGGCAATGGACAACAGTCGCAAGGATCAGACCTACAACACCCCTGCTTTGGCAACGATCTATCTCGCGTTGAAGTACACCGAGTGGGTCAACGAGAACGGCGGTCTCAACTTTGCTGCCGGGCGTTCAGATGAATCTGCCTCGATCATGTATTCGTGGGCAGATGCGTCGGACTACGCGACACCGTTCGTTGCGAACGAAGCAAACCGGAGCCATGTGGTGGCAACGATCGATCTCGACGACGAGATCGATGCCGACACCGTGGTTGCGGTGCTTCGTGCGAACGGGATCCTCGACACGTCGGGCTACCGAAAGCTCGGACGGAACCAGATGCGTGTGTCGATGATGCCGAGCGTCGACCCGAGCGATATCGAAGCGCTCACGCAGTGCATTGATCACGTCGTTGCGGCACTGCGTTAGCAGCGAAACACTGCG
>CAZBTI010000103.1:11555-13733 GCA_964494395.1 uncultured Acidimicrobiales bacterium
CGAAACACTGCGCTAGCAGCGAAACACTGCGCTAGCAGCGAAACACTGCGCTAGCAGCGAAACACTGCGCTAGCCGCAGTGGACAAAGATTCTGACCTGGTCGCGACCGTTAGGCCCCGTTAAGGTTTCGAGGTGCACGGTGTCGCCATCGATCGCGATCTGGTCATTGCCCTCGAGCGAAACTCCTTGGCTGACCTGGTAGTTCACGCCGGACACCTCGAAGTTTGACGTTCCGTCGAGAAATGTCTGTGCCGTGGCGAATCCAAGGACCGAACGGCCGAAGTCGATCACGCTGGTATTGCGTTGATCTTTTGAGATGTCGAGATGGAAGTAGTACACGCACAAGGGCGTACCTGCTGGAAGGATCGTGCTTGTTGCTTGGGCGGCGCTCGTGAGGTTTCGCCCGACCGTCTCTATCTCGAGTGGCTCTGTGAGCACGACTTGGTCTTCTAGCCAAAGAAATCCTCGGGATTCGGTCTCGAGTTCTCCATGGCCGAGCGACGTCGGCAAGGCTGCCGCGGTGGTCAGGTTCACACGATCGACCACTGGCACAGGCGGCTGACTGGTGGGAGGCGGCGGTGGTGACGTCGTGGTAGTCGTCGTTGTTGTCGTGGTCGTTGTCCGTGGGGCCGCGGTCACTCGTGGGGCTACCGTTGTCCGTGGGGCGAGGGTCGTCAGCGGCACGGTCACTCGTGGGGCTACCGTTGTCCGTGGGGCGAGGGTCGTCGGCGGCACGGTCACCCGTGGAGCCGCGGTCGTGGTCGGCGCATCTCCTTCTGGGGCTACCGTTCCTTCTGGGACTACTGTCGTGGTCGGCGCATTTTCTTCTGGGGCTACCGTCGTGGTCGGCGCATTCTCTTCTGGCGTTACCGGCTCTGGGGTTACCGTCGTTGTCGGCGTTGCGTCGTCGGGTTCTTCGATTGGAGTGATCGCGACGACGTCATCGACCACCTCGTCATCGATCTCTTCTTCCAACTCGTCATCGGGAGTATCGGCCGGATCGTCAGCAACTGACTCATCTGTCGGAACTAACGGTTCCTCAAAGGACTCCACACCTTCTTCCTCGAAGATCTCTCTGAGGTTGGCGAGTCGTTGGTCTGATCCCAATTCGATGGCAGCAACTGAAGCGCTCAGCTGCGCGGCGTTGTTGCCGGTGACAACCGCCCCGCTACCACCTGCTTGGCCAGCCGACACGCCGCTGCCCACAGCTACTTGCTCAGCGGTCTCAATTGCTTGTTCTGCTGCATTGACAGCGCCAACAAAGGCGGAACTCTCAAAGGCGAGGGTGTCTGGTTGATCTTCACCGCCAGTCCCCGCGAGAAAGATGAAAAACCCCGCCACAAGAGGCGCGAGAAGCAGAGCTATCGCAAATTTGCGATGTCGCCCATTCGGCGACTTTCCCTTTTCAACGGTTGTGTCGTTCATCGATCAAGGCTTTCCTGCCTGGACCTGAATTCGGTGGTCCGCAAGTAGTGATCGACCGCTAAATCGTCGCCCTTGAGCAAGACTTTGAGTGCTCTCTTAGCTGCAATCGATAAAGAATCTCACGTGCTCGCGTCCGTTGAGCGCAGTCACTGTTTCCAAGTCGGCGACGCTTCCGTCGACGCCGAGTTGATCGTTCGCACCTAAGGCAACCTCGTTGTTGAGGACGTAGTTCACACCGGGGACTTGGAAGTCTGCGGTCGCAGTTAGCAAGGGGCGGGTCGACGCTACGCCGAGGATCTCTCGTCCGAAGTCGATGACTTGGGTGTTGACCAGGTCGTCGGACGTGTCGAGGTGGAGGTAGTACGAGCACACCGTGGAACCTGCGGGGATGGTCGTGTTCGCCAACTGGGTCGCCGGGGTTAGTGCTGGCCCGGTTGTCTGAACGGTCAACGGAGATGGAAGCTCTGCTAACCCCTCGAACCAGAGGAAGGCTCGCGATTCACTTTCTAATCGGCCCGGTGCAAGCGCTCTAGGCAACTCGGAGGGGTCGATGAGGTTTACTCGGGTGATATTGAACGATGTCGCTGGTTCAGCCCGGACGATCTGGCGAGTCGCATTCCTTGGAGCTGTCGTCGTGGTTGGAGCTACAGTCGTCCTCGGAGCTGCAGTCGTTCTTGGAGCTGCAGTCGTGGTTGGAGCTGCAGTCGTCCTTGGAGCTGCAGTCGTGGTTGGAGCTGCAGTCGTGGTTGGAGC
>CAZBTI010000104.1:0-4135 GCA_964494395.1 uncultured Acidimicrobiales bacterium
GCTTCTTCAGCTGGAGCCTCTTCGACCGCTTCTTCGGCTGGTGCTTCTTCGGCCGGGGCTTCTTCTGTCGGAGCCTCTTCGACTGCTTGTTCTGCTAAAGCTTCGGGCTGTGCGCCGGCGCCATCGCTTTCGTTTTCTGTCACCTCGGCGGGGGTTGAGGTGAAGAGATCGTCAGCGCTCTCGTTGACTTCGTTGTCGATGAAAGCTGCTTGAATTCCGAAGAATCCAAAGGCGAGCCACGCCAAAAGCGGGAGGCCGACAATGGCCGCGCCCGCGATGAGGGGTTTCTTTGAGGAAATGTCCATGGGGGAAGTTAACCAGTCCTTGTTGTGGTTTATTCGCTTCGCTACGCGATTGCACCAACGTGTGTCACACCCATATCCACCCGAGTAGGTGACTGTCAGCACGGTTGCAATGTCAACGCGGCATACTGATGACATTGAACACGTAGCGATGCCCCCAGGAAATACACCTCTCGTCGAGTTCACCGCTCTTTCACCTGCTGGAAGTCGACTGTACGGAAAGCTCGAGTGGTACAACCCAACCGGTTCGATCAAGGACCGCGCAGCGTGGAATATGTTCCAGAACGCGCGCCGTGACGGACACCTGCCGCCCGGAACCCCGATGATCGAAGCAACCTCGGGAAACACCGGCATTGGCCTTGCCCGTTTGGCCACGGTGAGTGGTTATGAAATCAAGATCTGCCTCCCCAAGAACTCGACCGAGGAGCGCAAACAGTTGCTTCGCGCCTACGGGGCAACGCTGATCGAGGTCGACGGCGGCCCCAACGATGCCATCGAGAAGGCGCGGTCCATGGTTGACGAGGGCCTCGGGTTTATGGCGTACCAGTACGGAAATCCGGGCAACCCCGAGTCGCACGAGTTCGGCACCGCCCTTGAAATCATCGCCGATTGGCCCGAAGACGCTCCACCCGACGGCGTGTTCTGCTCGTATGGCACGGGTGGCACGATCACCGGTGTTAGCCGCGGGTTGGTCAAGGAGTATCCCGACATCGGCGTCCACTCGGTCGAGGAGTTCATGAGCGACCCAATTAGCGGGATGCGCAGCCAAGACGACCCCTTCCAGCCGCCCGTTGCAGACCTGTCGCTCGTTACCCACCGTCACGAAGTGACCAAGGTCGAGGCGGTTGCGATGGTCGAAACGCTCATCCAGACCGAAGGCCACTTCGTCGGCACGAGTTCGGGAGCCATAACTCACGCTGCTGTAGAGCATTTGAAGGAGCACGGCGGGACGGCGATTGTCGTACTCCCTGACGCAGGGTGGAAGTACCTCTCCGGCCCTCCTTGGGCCTGAACAGGCCCAGCCACTCGTCTACGAGGTCGCCAGTTCGATCATTTTGGCAAGGGATTTCGACGAAACGTTGCCTCCACAACTGACCACCACGATGCGGTCGCCGGGGGAGCGCTGGGCGTGCTGCGTCGCGGCAGCGATTGCGACGCCCGCAGACCCTTCGACGAGTTGGTGGTGGTCGTCGACCATCGACGTGACCGCCGCAGCGATGTCTTCCTCGGTGATATCGACCCATTCGTCGACCAGTTCTTGGCATATCGGCAAGGTGATGGCGTCTTCCTCGATGGCTCCTGCGGTCCCGTCAGAGAATGTGGGAAGGAACTCTGGCACGACGACCCTGCCCGCTTCGACCGATGCCGCCATCGCACGATCGTTCAAGGCGGAGGCGCCGATGATCGTGGTCGATGGTGAGTGGGCTTTGATCCAGGTGGCAATGCCCGAGATCATCCCTCCGCCACCGACCGCAACGACGATCGCGTCGATTGGTCCGGGGGAGTCCTCGAGAATCTCCTTGCCCATCGTGCCTTGGCCGGCGGCCACCAACGGGTCGTTGTACGGCGAGATGTAGAGCACACCTTCGGCCTTGGATAGTTCACGGGCTGCGATCTCGCCCTGAATGGCGTCGGTGCTGTCGACCAGCATGGGTACAGCACCCAGTCGCTCGATCTGTGACAGCTTGGCTGGCGACACGTTCGAAGGAAGAAAGATCTTCGCCGAGATGCCTCGGCTGGCAGCTGCAGTGGCAACGCCGATGCCATGGTTGCCAGACGATGCGGTAACGACTCCTCGCTCGACGGTCGCAGCATCGAGAGAATGGATGATGTTCGCCGATCCACGAACCTTGAAACTGCCCGTCAATTGCTGATGTTCGGCCTTGATGAGGATCTCGGCGCCGTAGCGATCGAACAGTGGGTCGGATCGAAATAGCGGCGTCCGAATGACGTGGGGCGCAATTCGGTCGGCGGCGGTCGAGATGTCGTCGGGGCCAAATCGCATTCGCCGAACCTACTGCCACCGCGAAGGTTTTCCGAACGGGTACCGTTCGATGGAAGATGATCACCACCACACACGTCGTCACGAATGCTTTTCTCGCGCTGCGCAACAAGGGAGATGTCCCAAGCGTGCTCAACAGCGGGTCGGCGAAGTGGTTCGTCGCTGGTGGGATCGCTCCTGATGTTGGACTCTATGTTCTCTCGGCTGGGGCGGCGGTGTACTTCCCACTGGTGAAGGGGTGGACTGTTCAGGAATCGCTGCAGCATGCCTTCGAGACGCTGTTTTTTGAGGACCGCTACTGGCTAGCGATTCACAACACCTTCCACAGCCCCGTCGTACTGGTCGCCCTTGCCGGCTTTGCGAAGTTGACAGGTAGGAAGCGCCTGTTGGCCTTTGCTGCGGGCTGTCTGCTCCACACCGTGATGGATATTCCCGTCCACCACGATGATGGCCCTCTCGTGTTTTTTCCGCTCGACTGGGAAACCCGAGTGATGAGCCCGGTGAGCTACTGGGATCGCGATCACTTTGCAAAATACGTAGCGCCGGTCGACTATGCCGTCACGGTTCTCGGTGGCGCAGCGTTGGTGCGAACGTGGCTCAAGAATCGCCGGAGCTCCTAGGGACTCTCGATGGTCGATAGCGCAGAGCGGTTCTCGCCGCTCGTAGACACGCTGCACAACGCAGCGGCCAGCGGCTGGGATACCCACGACCGTGCACAGAAGGCGGTCGATGACGGCGAGGAAGGCATCATTATCCTCACCGTTGGCGACCCCGACCTCCCAACACCAGAACCTGTGGTCGAAAGGGCCGTGTCGGCTCTGCGAGAGGGCGACACCCGCTACGCACCCACCAACGGACGCGAGGATCTTCGGAACGCCATCGCTGTTGACGTCGCGAAACGAACGGGCCTAGATCTCGATGCCGACAACGTCATCGTCACCGCCGGTACCCAAGCAGCGCTCTTCGGTGCGAGCTTGTGCCTCCTTGGACATGGGGACGAGGTCGTTGCGTTCGAACCGGTGTTTCTCACCTATGTGTCGACCCTGACCGTGGGCGGCGCCGACCTCGTCCGAGTACCGAAGCAGGCCGAAGGTATGCGTCCCGACATCGATGCGCTCGCCGCGGCAATTACGCCTCGCACCCGCGTCCTGATCCTCACAAACCCCAACAACCCGACCGGCATCATGCTGACCAGCGACGAACTCGCGGCGATTGCTGACCTGGCGATCGCTCACGACCTTTGGGTGCTGAGCGACGAGGTCTACTGCGACATGTCGTTCGGCGATCCGTTCGTCTCGATCGCTTCGCTTCCCGGTATGGCCGAGCGGACGGTCATCGCCGGAGCGCTGTCGAAGTCGCATGCGATGACCGGCTGGCGGATTGGCTGGGCGGTCGGTCCGAAGGACCTCATCAAACACATCAACGGACTCCACATGATCGTCAGCTACGGAGTGCCGGGCTTTGTCCAACAAGCTGGGTTGCTCGCTCTCACAACTCATCGCGACGCATCTGAGGGCATGCGTCTCGAGTACTTGTTGCGACGAGATCTCGCTGTTTCGATTCTCCAAGAGATCCCCGAGATCACTGTCCTCACCCCCGATGCAGGGATGTACGTGGTGTTCGACGTCTCGGCGGTCGCCGAGTCGAGCGCTGCCTTCTGCGATGAGCTGTACGAAGAGAAGAAGGTCGTTGCGCTCGATGCTGGCCTGTTCGGATCATCGATCGAAGGTTGGGTGCGGTTGGCATTCACTGTGGGCGAAGACGAATTGGCCGAGGGCTGTCGGAGAATCGCCGAGTTCGTTCGAGAGCGCGTCACTGCCTAAAGCAGCGC
>CAZBTI010000104.1:4235-5702 GCA_964494395.1 uncultured Acidimicrobiales bacterium
TAGAAGCCCGGTTGGGTTGTCCGAACGCGTGGCTTTCGCGATCTAGTGTCTTTCTTGTGGCAATGACGACCGACTTGGTGAAGATCCCGAAAAAGGAGCGCGCTCCGCTGACATCGGTTGCCCAGCGCGTTGGCTTGGCAACCATGCTGGTGGTGTTCATCGCGATTGTCGTGCGCATTGGCCGCGACGGCTATGTCGATGTGACCGGCGATGCGATCGGCACCATCGATGCGCTGTACTACGCGTCGGTGACCGTGACCACGACCGGGTATGGCGACATCACCGCCGTCAGTCAGGGCGGTCGCCTCGCGACCATCCTGCTCATTACCCCCGCTCGAATACTGTTCCTGATTCTGGTCGTTTCGACGACCGTCGAAGTCCTGACCGAACAATCCCGTGAGCTCATTGCTCAGCGGAAATGGAGAGACAACGTGAAGAACCACACCATCATCTGTGGTTTCGGTGCGACCGGGTCGGCGGCTGCCGCCGACCTCATCGCTCGTGGAGTGGACGCGTCGGAGATTGTCGTCGTCGACAGCGACGCCTATGCGCTCGCTCAGGCGACCAAGAGGGGCCATGTTGGAGTTCTTGGCGATGCGAGCGGCACCGAAGTACTTGAGCAGGCTGGGATCGATACGGCGAGGTCAATCGTGGTCGCGCCGAACCGCGACGATGCAGCGGTGCTCATCACGCTCACCGCGCGAGAACTCAACCCGACCGCCCACATCGTTGCTGCTGGCCGTGAGCGAGAGAACCTGCACCTTCTTCAGCAAGGTGGTGCTACCGATGTGATCGATGCAACCTCTGCGGTTGGTCGCATGTTGGGAATGGGCACACATTCACCGAGCGCGGCGAAGGTTCTCGACGACCTGCTGGCCGCAGGGGAGGGGCTCGAACTCACCGAGATCGCTCCCGAAATGCGCGATGGCGATGCCTACGTGCCGAAGGGTGCGACGCTCGTGGGCATTGTTCGCAACGGTGCTCGTGTGCCCCAAGCCGAGGTTCTCGAATCAAATATCATGCCAAATGACCGCATCGTGGTGCTGCGAGACGCGTAGTTTCCTGGCCTCGACGAAAAAGTTCTTACCTATGACTGGACATTATGTCCAAACTTTTTCTCGCTTTTGGTCTACACTCAGTGCTACGGGTCGACGACTTTGTTGGCTCGAAGTGAAAGCACAGTGTTATGCAGGGTACAGTCAAGTTTTTTAACAGCGAAAAAGGCTTCGGCTTCATTTCTCGTGAGGGTCAGGACGATGTTTTCGTTCATTACTCAAACATCGAGGGTGACGGCTACAAGTCTCTCGACGAAGGCCAACTCGTCGAATTCGAAGTAGGTCCAGGCCGAAAGGGCGACGAAGCACAAAACGTGCGTATCGTCTGATCCCAAATACGTAAGTAGGCGTCGTTACCCTCGGGTGGCGGCGCCTTTCTTCGTTTTGCACCGGCCGTAGGCCGGCGATTGGG
>CAZBTI010000104.1:5802-13381 GCA_964494395.1 uncultured Acidimicrobiales bacterium
AGGCCGGCGATTGGGCCCGTAGGCCGGCGATTGGGCCCGTAGGCCGGCGATTGGGCCCGTAGGCCGGCGATTGGGGCCGTTAGGCCGGCGATTTCAATGTGTCTTGAACCGGTGTGGCGATGATGCTTTCATCGACAATGTCTCCGGTTCGGAGCCGGAATGCTAGGCCGAGGATGATCGCGGCGCCGACGCCAACGAACATCAGGCTGCCGAGCGAGGTCGCCTCGACGAACCGGCCGCCTACAAGGTTCGCAATGGGGATCACGCCGCCGAACGACAAGACCCAGAGTGCCGCAATACGGCCGCGTACGCTTTCGGCGACGTGTTCTTGCCAATGTGAGGCGAGGGCGGTGGGGAGCACGAAGTAGAACAGGGCCACGAGAAAGATGGCGACGTAGCCAAGGCCTGGGCTTCGCAGCGTTGCTAACCATGCGAGGCTGGCGGCAAAGCCGAGGAGCGTGAGGCGTACGAGAAGTGGTCTTGGAAAGCTGAGCAGCACGGTGCCGACAAGAACAGCGCCGACGAGTGCGCCCGCGCCGAAGGTGGCAAAGAACCAGGCGTAGTCCTGGCTGTCACTCGGGATACCGAGGTTTACCTCTGCAATGGCTGGCAGCTGCCCGATGAATGGGAGGCTGAAGAAGGCAAACAGTGCCATCAACGTTATCGGTGTGCGAACTTGCGGCGCCCGCCGGATGATCTGGAAGCCGCCAAAGAGACGTTCGGAGAGCTTTGTTGATGTGGCCTTTGGCTTCGGGAACGTCATTGTGGCGATCACGCCGATGACTACGAGGTAGGTCGTTGCGTTGATGGCGAAGAGTTCTGCGAAGCCCAGTGTTGCGGCGAGGATGCCACCAATCGCTGGGCCGACGATCCGTGCGCCGTTGATTTGGACCGAGTTGAGCGATACTGCAGCGCGGACGTTCTCTGCGCCAGCGACGAGGGGCAGGATCGAGGCGAAGGCGGGGGCGTATATGCCTTGGCCGAGGCCGATGATGAACACCAAGAGCAATAGCGCTCCCTCGCCGATCGTCCCGTCGAGGAGGGCTGCGGCGAGGATGAAGGTCCACGTCATTTGCCACACCTGAGTGACGACCAAGAGCTTGCGTCGGTCGATCGTGTCGGCCAGTGAGCCGCCGACCAATGACAGGATTCCGAGTGGTGCGAGCTGGGCGAAGATGAGTTGCCCGAGGAACGCGTTCGAGCCTGTGAGCTCCCAGCCGAGGATGCCGAGGGCAGCGAACTGCAGCCAGCGGCCGCAGTTGGAAATGAACGTGGCGATGAGCAGGTTCCGGAACGCGGGCACCCGCAAGGCGTCGCGGGCGGTGCCCGGCGCCGTGGTGGTGTTCGCTTCCTGATCCATCTCTCCTACGTTAGGGACTGCAAAGACCTTCTGGGTGGCTCGAATCAGAGCCTTAAGATCCCGAAGCTCTTACGAGTTGATCTCGACGGCCGTTTGGCTGACGGCGTCGAGAATGCGGGCGTAACCCGTGCAGCGGCACAGGTTGCCCGACAGCCCGATCCGAATCTCTTCGGTGCTGGGGTTTGGGTTCTCGTCGAGAAGCGCAGTGGCCGACATCAACATGCCAGGAGTGCAGAAGCCGCACTGCACGCCGCCCGTAGCGAGGATGTTGCGCTGGAGGGGGTGGAGGTCGTTTTGAGAAGCGAGCCCCTCGATCGTGGTGATCTCTCGGCCCTGCGCCTGGGCAGCGAGGTACGAACACGAGTTGATCGGCCTGCCATCGAGCAGCACCATGCACGCCCCACACTCGCAGTCGTCGCAGCCCTCTTTGGTGCCGGTGAGGCCCAGTTCGTTGCGCAACACCGTCGACAGCGTTCGGCTGGTACCGAGTGTGACCGAGTAGGGGACGCCGTTGACGTTCAGCGCTACCGGTTGTGGTTGTGGTTGTGAAGTCATGATTGTGCTCCAACGCCGAGGGCTCGATTGACCGGCACTGCGATCGTCTCACCGCTCGCTCTGCGAGCGGCGGCCTCGACGGCTCGGCGGGCCATGACGCCGATCATGTGTCGGCGGTAGCGATCAGATGCTCGCAAGTCCGAGATGGGCGCAGCTTGCTCGGAGGCTGCTTCGGCCACTGCTGCGAGGGCGGATTCATTGGCTGGTGCGCCGAGGAGGTCGTCGAGTCCATCGACCGAGATGATCGTCGGGGCGACAGCGGTGAGGGCCACCTCTACGGATTTGAGCGAATCACCGTCGAGGGTGACAGCAGCGGCAGCGCCGACGATGGCGATCTCCATGGCTCGGCGATACTCGAGGCGCACATAGGCACTTCCGCTGGACTCGGGCTGATTCGGAACGACCAACGCAGTGCAGAGTTCATCGTCGGTGGCACTCGTTTTGCTCGGACCAACCCACAACTCGTCGAGACTCACCATGCGAGTGCCGGTAGTCGTGCGAAGCTCTGCTTGAGCTCCGAGGACGACCAGGGGAGCGCCGGTGTCCATCGCTGGTGATCCGTTCATGACGTTGCCGCCGATGGTCCCGACGTTGCGGGTCGCCGGTGACCCGACGAGGGCGGCTGCATCGGCAATGCCGGTGAAGTTGTTGACGATCGTCGGGTCGGTCATCAAGGTGGCGTGCGTGACGCCCGAGCCAATACGGGTGCTCTCACCACTCTGTTCGATTTGAGCGAGTTCGCTTACCCGATCGATGGCGATGAGGTCCTCGGGAAGTTGCACCTTGCCTTGGCGTGCACCCACGACGAGGTCGGTGCCGCCAGCGATTGGGCGGGCACCGCTCGCTAGGCCGGCGAGGATGTCGTCGATGGTCGTTGCGATGGTCATCGTCATGGAGAGACCTCCTGATCGTTGATTGCTTCCCATACCCGCTCCGCGGTCATTGGAAGCTGTCGGACACGAACACCGGTGGCGTTGGTGATGGCGTTGTTCACCGCTCCGCAGGTGGCCACGTTCGGGGCTTCTGCGAGCCCTTTGGCTCCGCGCGGACCAGCATTTTCGGTGAAGATTTCGACGAACTGGGTAGTGATCTCGGGTGCGTCGGCGATGGTTTGGAGCTTGTATTCAAGCAGCCCAGCGTTGAGTTGGTTGCCGTCTTCGTCGTAGCGCGTTCCTTCGGTGAGCGCCTGGCCGACGCCCATCATGATCCCGCCTTCGACCTGGCCGTGTGCGGCCACCGGGTTCAAGATCGTGCCCGAGTCGTGCGCCGCGTGGACCTCGAGGACTCGGGTGACCCCGGTGTCGGGGTCGACGCGCACCCGGGCGACGTGGCACGAGAACTGTGGGGCGAGCCACGACGAGAAGCCCTGTTCGCCGAGGCAGGTCGAGCCGCTGATCTCAGGCCACTCGATGGCATCGGCCGAGGCGCTGCCGAGCAGTTCGCCCGTCTCGCTCGCTGCGGCAAGTTCGACGATCGGAATCGACACAGCTGGCGAGCCAGCTACCGAGGCCAAGCCATCACCGAGGACGATGTCTGACACGTTCGCTTCAAGTTGTGCAGCGGCGAGTTCTTTCAATTGATCAGCCACCATGCGGCTGGCCTTCTCGACGGCACGGCCATGGTTGAACAGTGTTTGCGAGCCGCTCGAACCGGGGCCGGCGGGTGCAACGCCGGTGTCTTGGTAGATGAGTTCGATGTCGGTCTCGGCGATGCCGATCTCGTCGGCGGCCAGCATGCGCAGGGTCATGACCGAGCCGGTGCCACATTCGCTTGCGCCGGTGATGACCTGCATGGTTCCGTCGTCGTGGAGTTTTGCGTAGGCGCCAGCGGGTGCGGCGAAGCTCGGCCACCATCCAACCGAGATGCCGAGCGCTTCGCCCTCGGGGAGTTCACTTCCCCAACCGGCTGATTTGGTGGCGAGTTCGAGGCACTGGTCGAGACCGATCTCGTCGTAGACCTGTCCGACGGCACCGGTGCTGCCGGAAGTGACGATGTTCTTGCGACGGAACTCGAGAGCGTCCATGCCTATGGCCTTGGCGATCTCGTCGGTGTGCGACTCGACCACCCAGCAGCCCTGGGGTGCCGTCGGTGCGCGCACCGAGCCCGATGGCTGGCGGTTGGTGTAGACGAGCTTTGCGTCGATATCGAGATTGGGGATGACATACGGGCCTGCCAGGTGCATGGCTGCGGCTTGGGCAAAGAACGAGGAGTCGGCCATGTAGGCACCGTTGTCGAGGAGGATTACGCCTGTGCGGGCAAGGATCTTTCCGTCGGCATCGACCCCGGTGGAGACATCGATGATCATGGCTTCGCGGCGGCGATCCGGAGCGATGAACTCCTCCCAACGGGAGAACACGAGCTTCACTGGCCGCTTGGCTGCACGCGCGAGGGCAGCGACATGTGGCTCGAAGTGTGGGCCACACTTACCGCCGAACCCACCACCGAGGTGGGGAGCGATGATGCGGACCTTTGAGGTGGGTAGTTCGAGGGTTTCGCTCACGCCGGCGCGGGCGTCGAAGGGAACCTGCGTGCTGGTCCATACCGTGAGCTTGTCGCCTTCCCATTGGGCGATGACGGCCCGGGGTTCGATCGGCGTGGCGTGGCTGGCGTCGGCCAGGTAGCGGCTGGTCACGACTGTTTCGGCGCTAGCCATTGCCCCCGCTGCGTCACCCATGGCGATGGAGGAGTGCGTGGCGATGTTGCCCGAATGCGGTGTGTCGCCGGTGACTTCGTAGCTATCGATGTTCTCGTGAACGAGGGCGCTGCCTTCGGTGATGGCGGCGTGGAGGTCGAGGATCGGTGCAAGGGGTTCGACGTCGAGCACGATGGCATCGAGCGCCTTGCTTGCCACCTCTTCGCTGATTGCGGCAACTGCGGCCACGATCTCACCCTCGAAGCGAATCGTGTCGGTGGCGAACAGTGTGCGATCGGCGAGGCCGTAGCTGTAACGCACGTCGGGTACGTCGGCGGCGGTCAGGACAGCAAAGACACCGGGGATGGCTCGAGCGGCTTCGACGTCGAGGTTGGTGATCCGTCCGTGGCTGACTCCGCCGTACTTGAACTTCGCGACGAGCTGGCCCGTAAGGGTCATGTCGGCGGTGTATCGACCCGACCCGGTGACCTTGTCTGGCCCGTCGGCTCGGATGAATTCGGGAAGATCAGTAAGCGCCACTCCGGACCTCTCTACAAAGAACTGAACGTTCGCTCAGCTTCCCACACCTCACCACCCGAAACCCCACTTCGGAGCTGCCAGAATCCTACAGATCTTTGGTGAGTCCAGATTCGAAACCGTGGTCCTTTAGAACGTCGATGAGCGATGCGCCGAGCGGCGCTCGGGTGTAGTAGCTGCCTTCGCCGATGGTGAGCAGGCAGTCGACATCGCGGTGGTCGACGAGCGCTTCGAAGAAGAAGTCGGTAATCGAGTGCGCTTCGACAAACTTGCCCACCCGGTTAAATACGCCGAGGCGATGAATGGACACGTTCGTCGGTCGAATCACGATGTAGTGATTCCAGGCGTAACTCTGGCTTGCGGCATCACGCAGACGGGTTTGGAAGCGCAGCACTGAGGGGCTGTCGATCGTGGTTGGAGCAAACGAGGCCCGTGCAACTGTTGGGACCGCAGCGAGCACCTCGTCCGGGCTCGCGTTGAGCGTACGTCGAGCCCGATCGGTGAAGTCCTGAAGGGACGGACCGAGGTAAGGCTTTGGCGGCTTCTGATAGCGATCCACGTTGCTTAAAGGTCGGTCTCGAGACCCGGATCGATTCCTCGTGCTGCCAAGGTTGCTCGGAGGTCGGGGCCGAAGTCTCGCTTGACGTAGTACGGGTTGCCGCCAATTGTCAGGAGCGTGTCGATGTTGCCGCCATCGGGAAGCTGTTCGTAGAAGAAGTTGCTCCGTGGGAACGACTGGATCAACCTGTCGACCTTGTTCACGACCTTCAAGTGGTGCAAGTCGACCGTGTCCGGGCCGATGACCACCATCATGTGCCGATGCTCGCTCTGCTCGAACGCAGGCGCCGACTTCGTCTGTGCTCGCTGGCGGGCCATGAAAATGCCTTTGGCGAGACCGGAGGCGGTGTAGTTAAGGCCCGCAAGGACCTGATCGCCTTGGGAGAAATCAAGGGTTCCGCGAGCCACTGTCGGGACCGCTGCGAGGAGTGTCTCGGAGTCTGCTCCAAGTGTTCTACGTGCGGCCTTAATGATTTCGGCAAGCGTGTTCACTGTTGTTCCCCCAGTGCTGACTCACTCGAAACTTAGCCGCCGTAGTGGTCGGCGAGGCGGCCGAAACCCTCTTCCAACGAAACCTTGGGTTCCCACTGGAGGGCTGCTCGGGTCGCTCGCTGGTCGAACCAGTGGGCGGTTGAGAGTTGCTCGGCGCCGAACGCGGTCATGGGCGGTTCGTCGTCGCGGCCGGTGAACTCCCAGAACTTCTCGGCGAGTGTGCCTCCGAGGATGGCGACGGTGCGTGGGACGCTTCGGGGCGACCAATCGACTCCAGCTGCGGTGGTGATGCGCCCGATGAGTTCGTGGACGGTTCGGGGCTCGCCGTTCGACACGACAAAGGCTTGGCCTCCGAGGTTCGGGCACTGATCGACCGCTGCGATCATGGCGTCGGCTGCGTTATCGACCCAGGTGACATCGACAAGGGCGAGGCCTGTGCCGATGAGCGGCATGCGGCCACTGCGAGCCCGATCGAGAACTCGCTCGACGAGTTGGGTGTCGCCCGGACCGATGACGAGGTGCGGGCGGATCGCGACGACGGGCATGGCTTTGCTCGACTCGGCCAGTGCGAGTTTCTCGGCCATGGCCTTGGTGGTCGCGTAGTTGCCTCGGGTCGAGTCGGGGTCGGCGGGTTCGGCTCCTGCGCCCATGATCGAGTCGCCGCCATGGGCTACTGAAGGTGTCGAGATATAGACGAACCGAGTGACGCCAGCTTCTCGGGCAGCCGAGATCATGTTCGTGGTGCCCTGCACGTTGACCTCCACGTACTCCTCGAGGTCGCCCATAATGTCGACCTTCGCAGCCAGGTGGATGACCGCGTCTTGGCCAGCAACGGCCTGCAGCACGGCATTGATATCGGTGACCGAACCCTGCACTTCGGTGACGTCGGCGCGGCCCGATGGGTTGCGCTGGAGGGTCGAGACCTCATCGCCGCGAGCGAGGAGGCGATCGACGACTTCAACCCCGATCATGCTGGTCGAACCAGTGACGAGAACCCTCACAGCCGAGCCTGCTCTCCAGCGAGGACCGATGTGGCCCACGTTCGAAGCGCAGCACGGTCAATCTTTGAATTGTGGCGACGATCGACGGGGAGCTTCGGAATGCTCAACACGGCGACACAGACCTGCGCTCCTTCGGTGTCGGCCGACCTGCGGCGAACGGCGTCGATGAGATCGAGGGAAGAAAGCCCGGCCTTCTTCACGGGGTTATCGAGTTCCACGATGGCGACCGACTGTTGAAGGCCCTCTGGACCAACGCCGACAACGGCGGCCATCGCAACACCGCTGATCGTTTCAATCGCTTGTTCGAGTCGGACGGGAGCGACCGGGCCAGCGGTTGTGTGCAGCACATCGGCGAGACGCCCGCCCATCCAGAGGCGGCCCTGCGCGTCGAGGTAGCCAACATCGCCGGTGCGATGCCAGCCTTCAGGCTCTGATGTCCAGCCT